>NZ_JAAOTI010000011.1:0-283917 GCF_011297315.1 Catellatospora chokoriensis | reverse complement strand
AAGGCCAATACGCCGACGACACCGCCCGCGTCCTGGCCTACGTCGTCCTGTCCATGATCCCCGCCCTCGGCTTCTACGCCATCGCCGAACGACAACTCATCGGCGGCCTCGCCGGCAGCGTCAAGGGTTGACGGCCTACCGGGTTCTTCCGGTATATTTCCGCAACTTCACGGGTGCCGAAGGGCCGGCGCGACGGCTCGGGCGTGCCCCAGGTACGCTCTGCCGCGCCGAAACCCTCCGGCCGTAGGCTGAAGCGGTGACGAAGGAGCTGCCCGTGGCTGCGGACGAATCCCGCAAGATCACTATCGCCGCGATCGCGCGCCTGGCCGGGGTGTCCGTGCCGACGGTCTCGCGCGTCATCAACGGCCGCTCCGACGTCTCCCCGCAGACCCGCGAACGCGTCGAGGAACTGCTCACCCGCCACGGCTACCGCCGCCGCCCGGCCAGCATGCGGGTCAATTCCGGGCTGGTCGACCTGGTCTTCCCCGACCTCGACAGCCCCTGGGCCGTCGAGATCATCCGCGGCGTCGAGGACGTCGCCCACACCGCCGGCATCGGCACGGTCGTCTCCGCCGTGCACCGGCGCTCCTCCTCGGCCAAGCAGTGGCTCGACAACATGCGCAGCCGGGCCACCGAGGGCGTCATCTTCGTGACGTCCACCTTGGAGCCGCCGCTGCAGGCCGAACTGCGCCGCCTCAACATCCCCGTGGTCATCGTCGACCCGGCGGGCGTGCCGCCGATGGACGCGCCCACCATCGGGGCGACCAACTGGGCCGGCGGCCTGCGGGCCACCGAATACCTGATCGGCCTCGGCCACCGCCGCATCGGCTTCATCGCCGGCCCGCCGCGCCTGATGTGCAGCCGCGCCCGGCTGGACGGCTACCGGGCCGGGCTGGAGTCGGCCGGCCTGCCCGTCGACGACAGCCTGATCTACCAGGGCGACTTCTACCACGAGTCGGGCTATGCGGGCGGCACCGTGCTGCTGGAGCAGGCCGATCCGCCGACGGCCATCTTCGCCTCCAGCGACCAGATGGCCCTGGGCGTCTACGAGGCCATCCGCCGCCGCGGCCTGCGGGTGGCCGACGACGTCAGCGTCGTCGGCTTCGACGACCTGCCCGAGGTCCGCTGGTCCTCCCCGCCCCTGACCACGATCCGGCAGCCGCTGGCCGAGATGGGCATGGTCGCCGCGCGCACCGTGCTGCGCCTGGCCCAGCGCGAGAAGATCGAGAGCCCGCGCATCGAGCTGGCCACCGAACTCGTCGTGCGCGACAGCACCGCGCCGCCGCGGTCCTGAGTTCGGTCGATAGTTTCCGGAAGTTATTGACTTAGCCCGATGGCGGGGCGCAGGATTGGGAGCGCTTCCATCGATGTGTGCCGTGTCCTGTACCGAGTGACCTCAACCGCCGGCGTCCCCTGCCCGGACCAGACGCCGCACCGTCCCATGCGCGCGAGGCACTCCGGGGCACCGCACTGACGCTCCGCCATCATGAGGAGGACACCCATGACGCCCCCACGCGTCCCCGTCCACAGAGCACGCCGCCGCCTCGTCCAGCTCGCCGTGGTGGCGCTGCTGTCGGCGTTCGCCGTGCCGGTGCTGTCGGCCTCGCCCGCCAGCGCCTCCGGGCCCCTGCGCACCCACGCCGCGGCTCGGGGCAAGTTCATCGGCTTCGCGGCGGCCACCAGCCCGCTGGCCAACGAGGCCGCCTACCGCACCATCGCGCAGACCGAGTTCAGCCAGATCACGGCTGAGAACGTGATGAAGTGGGACACCACCGAGTCGTCGGACAACAACTGGAACTTCAGCGGCGCGGACCAGATCGTCGCCTTCGCCGCCGCGAACAACCAGCAGGTGCACGGGCACACCCTCGTCTGGCACAGCCAGACTCCCGGCTGGGTGCAGGGCCTGGGCGCGACCGCGATGCGTTCGGCCATGCAGGACCACATCTCCACGCTCGTCGGCCGCTACGCCAACAACGCCTCGGTGGTGTCGTGGGACGTGGTGAACGAGGTGTTCGACGAGAACGGCGGCTTCCGGTCCAGCTTCTGGTACAACACGCTGGGCCAGAGCTTCATCGCCGACGCGTTCCGCTACGCCCGCGCCGCCGACCCGGACGCCCGTCTGTGCATCAACGACTACAACGTCGAGGGCATCAACGCCAAGAGCACCGCGATGTACAACCTGGTCCAGTCGCTGCGGGCGCAGAACGTGCCGGTCGACTGCGTCGGCTTCCAGGGCCACCTGGCCACGCAGTACGGCTTCCCGAGCGACCTGCAGCAGAACATGCAGCGTTTCGCGGCGCTGGGCGTGCAGGTCCGCGTCACCGAGCTCGACGTGCGCATCCAGATGCCGCGCACGTCGGCCAAGGACGCCACCCAGGCGACGTACTACAGCAACGTGATCAACGCCTGCCTCGCCGTGACCGCCTGCGCGGGCGTCACCATCTGGGGCTTCACCGACAAGTACTCCTGGGTCCCGGACACCTTCCCCAGCGAGGGTGCGGCGCTGCTCTACGACGCCAGCTACCAGCAGAAACCGGCGTACACGGCGGTGCACAACGCACTCGACAACGGGACGACCGACACCCAGGCCCCGAGCACGCCGAGCAACCTGGCCGCCTCCGGGATCACCTCGAGCAGCGTGAACCTGTCGTGGACCGCGTCGACCGACAACGTGGCGGTGACCGGCTACGACATCCTGCGCGCGCCGGGCACCTCCGGTGGCTCCTTCACCTCGGTGGGCACGTCGACCACGGCGTCGTTCAGCAACACCGGCCTGTCGGCGAACACGTCCTACCGGTACCAGGTCCGGGCGCGTGACGCCGCGGGCAACACCTCGGCGGTGTCCAACACCGTCACGGTGACCACGACCGGCGGCACCGGTGACACCCAGGCGCCCAGCACACCGAGCAACCTGGCCGCCTCGGGCACCACGTCCAGTAGCACCAACCTGACCTGGACCGCGTCCACCGACAACGTCGCGGTCACCGGCTACGACATCCTGCGCGCCCCCGGCACCTCCGGCGGCACGTTCACGCAGGTCGGCACGTCGACCACGGCGTCGTTCAGCGACACCGGCCTGTCGGCGAACACGTCGTACCAGTACCAGGTCCGGGCGCGTGACGCGGCCGGGAACGTCTCCGCGGTGTCCAACACCGTCACGGTCACCACGACCGGCGGCGGCACCGGCGGCGGCTGCTCGGTCACCGCGACCGTGCAGACCGCGTGGAACGGCGGCTACGTCATGCAGCCGATCACCGTCACCAACACCGGCACCTCGGCGATCACCAGCTGGACGGTCACGTTCACGCTGCCGCCGAACCAGACGCTCGTCGGCCAGTGGAACGGCGTGATCACCAGCAGCGGCGGGACCGCGACGGCGAAGAACGCCCCCTACAACGGCAACCTCGCCCCCGGTCAGAGCACCACGTTCGGGTTCCAGGTCGCCCGGGCCAACAGCGACGGCAACACGGCGTACGGCTTCACCTGCGCCACGCCGTGACGACCACCGGCTCACGGCTCCCTCCCTTCGAGCCGTGAGCCACCCCGATGGGCTGCCCGACGGCGCGGGCAGCCCATCTCTCGTCCGCGGCGCGACGCTCTACGATCACCGGGACCAGCCGTGATCCGGAGGTACGTCGTGAGAGTGTTCAGTTCCGCCGCCGACCTGACCGCCGCCGTCGGGCAGAGCATCGGGCCCGGCCCCTGGCACCCGGTCGAGCAGGCCCGGGTCGACACGTTCGCCGACGCGACCGGCGACCACCAGTGGATCCACACCGACCCGGTGCGCGCCGCGGCCGGGCCGTTCGGCGGGACCATCGCGCACGGCTACCTCACCCTGTCGCTGCTGCCGCTGCTGGTGCGTGACCTGTACGGGTTCGAGGGCGCCCGGATGGTCGTCAACTACGGGCTGAACAAGGTGCGCTTCCCCGCGCCGGTGCCGGTGGGGGCGTCGGTGCGGCTGTCGGCGTCACTGGTGTCCGTCGAGGAGGTCGCCGGCGGGGTGCAGGTCACCGCGCGGATGACGATCGAGACCGACCGCGCCGACAAGCCCTGCTGCGTCGCCGAGACGGTGACCAGGGTGTTCTTCGGATGAAGCGGGTGAGCAAGGTCGTCGCGTACATCGTGCACGACGGGCGGCTCGTGGTGTTCGCCCACGGTGACGACGAGACCCTGGCGCTGTCGGGGATCCAGGTGCCCGCGGGCACGGTCCGGCCCGGCGAGCTGCCCGAGGACGCGGTGCTGCGCGAGGCGTACGAGGAGACGGAGCTGCCCGGCCTGCGCCTGGTCCGCTACCTGGGCGTCGGCGAGTACGACGCACGCCCGTCGGCCGACGCCGTGCACGTGCGCCACTTCTACGAGCTGGCCGTCGACGCCGACGAGGTGCCCGAGCGCTGGACGACGTACGAGACCGGCGACGGCTCCCACGACCCGATCCGCTTCGACCTGTACTGGATGCCCCTGGAGCAGGCGCACGTGCTGGTCGGCGGCCAGGGCTCCCACCTCGGCCGCCTCTTCGACTGAGGCGGCCGGGCGTCAGTCCCAGCCGAGGCCGAGGAGCAGGTCGAGGAAGTCGGCGAGGCGCTGCGGGCCGCGGCATACCAGCCGGTGCGCGACGTCGCCGCAAGCCCAGCGGGCCTCGAAGCCGCGCCAGGTGGTGCCCGCGCTGACCCGCACCCGGTGCGGGCCGAGGTTGATCCGGGCGATCTGCCGCTCCATCGTGTCCTCGTCGAAGCCGAGCACGGAGTGCAGCTGGATCTCCGTCGTGCCGCGCCGGTAGGCCGTGAAGCGCTGGGTCGCGGTGCTGATCCGGTTGTCGGGGTCGGCCAGCCAGGCGGCGGGCAGCTCGGGCAGGCCCGGCCACGCGTCGACCGCGCGCCTGCCCCGTCCGGCCAGTAGCGCGGCGGCCGTGGTCAGGCCCGTCGCGGCGTGGCGCAGCGCGGTGGCCTGGAGCGGGGGGACGGTTGCGAGCACGGTGACTCCCGGAGGTCGCGGCGTGCGCGACTCGGGGTGGGGAGCGCGACGCGGTGAAGCGGCGGGGGTGGTCGCCGCGGGAGCCCGACGCTGCGCTCGTTCCTACAGTTCACACCACCGCAACCCGCCGCGCTGCCAAGAGCCCACTCTCCGGGAAAACGGATTCCACTCCCGCCGCCGGCCGCGCGCGGGCGAAGATCGCTGTCTCATGCCAAAACCTGAGGTCAGACCACGGGTTTGGACACGAGACAGCGATCTTCGCGGGCGGGCCGAGCGGCTCAGGCCGCTGCGGTGGCCGGGGTCGGGGACGGGCGGACCCAGTCCGGCTCGGGGGAGTCGGGAGGGGACTGGCGGCTGAGGAGGACCTGGCCGGTGGGCTCGTCGACGAGCACCACCCGCACCGCGGCGGGCTGGTAGCGCAGGCGTGGGACGGCGTACACCGCGGAGGCCTCCTGCCCGGCGTGGCGGGCGGTGAAGACCAGGATGCGCCACTCGTCGTCGTCCCAGTGCTCGCGCAGGTCGGAGGTGAGCAGTGCGGCGGTCTCCCGCCACACCGGGCTGCGGTGCAGCTGGTCCACCGTGGAGTCCAGCGGCACGTCGAATCCGCCCGCCGGCAGCGGCCGGGTGAGCTGGACCTTGAGCTGGCGCAGCGGGTCGAGCCAGTGCCGGTCCAGCTCGGGGGAGAGGGCGACCAGCAGGGCCGTCTCGGCCAGCAGCAGTGCCACGGCGGGCAGCGGCCGGGCCCACAGCACGCCGCTCCAGCCCGCGGTCGCGGGCAGCGCGACCAGGCTCGCGGCGATCAGGCAGGTGGTGCGCGCGAAGGAGCGCCACCGCACCGGGGTGCTGGTCGCCGACAGGCATCCGCACGACGACTCGGGTGCGGCGAGGCGGGCGTAGGCGAGGTAGCCGGTGAAGCCGAGCGACAGTGCGGCGGCGGCCAGCGCCTCGGCCGGCAGCGCGGGTGGGGCGAGCAGGACCAGCCCGAGTGCCGCCTCGACCGCGCCGACCAGCCGGTATGCGGGCAGCGCGCGGGTGTCGCCGACGAGCCGGCCCAGCGCGCTGCGTCCGGCCGCCGCGGCGGCGTGCGGGGAGAGCAGCTTGAGCCGGGCCGACCAGAGCAGCACGATGCCGAGCAGCAGCGGCTGCAGCGGCGCGATCCACGAGATCATCGATCCTCCGGGGTGTCGAAGGGCGTCGTAGGGGAGCGGGCGGACGCCGGGGGTCGCAGCGTCCGCCCGGATTCGGCGGCGGCGCCGGGCGGGTGTGCCGTCCGGCGCCGCCCGGTCAGGCGTTCGCGTACACGGTCGCGATCTCGACTTCGTTGGTGTCGGGCACCCACGCGCCGATGACCTGGACGTGCTTGCCGACGCGCAGCATGGACATGTCGGCCACGGCCGGGGTGTCGTTGTAGCGGGCGGCCGAGGTGCCGGGCACCAGGTGGCCGACGATGCGCTTGCCCTTGTGGTCCAGGTGCAGCACGTTGCGGCCGATGGCGGCGATGTGGGCGTGCACGTTGACGATGTTCACCCACACCGAGTCGGCGGCCAGGGTGCCGTCGGGCAGGCGCAGGCCGCGGGCGTACAGGCCGTCGCCGATGGCGACCTGGTCGAACGTGGTGGGGCGCAGCTTCCAGATGCTGGTGCCGCTGGTGATCCGGATGCGCCACAGCGCCAGGTCGGAGCCGGTCACGAACAGCATCCCGGCGCTGATGCCGGTGATGCGGCCCTCGGCGAAGTCGGGGTCGGGCGCGCCGGGCTCGGTCGTCTGCTCGCCGGCGGCGAAGGCCGCCTCCGGCGCGAGCGAGCCGAGCGCGGTCGCGCCGGCCAGGGCGGCGCTGCCGACGACGGCGGAGGTGAGCAGGCGGCGACGGTCGACGGTCTCGGTCATGTCGATTCCTTCCCGGCTCAGACGGTGTCGACGCTGCAGGGCAGCAGGCCGGCGGAGAGGCTGCCGATCTGGCTGAACGCGGCCGGGGTGAGGTCGACGATGCGGTTGGTGCCGCACACCGAGCCGCAGCAGGCGCGCTCGCCGCACCACAGGTCGGTCTGCGGGCCGCAGTCGGCGATCGTGGTGCCGACGCGCTTTCCGTTGCAGCGGTTGGTCGTGTAGTGCCGGAAGCCGCAACCGCGGCGGGTCATGCTGACACCGCAGGCGTCCGGTCGGGTGATGTTGAAACAGGCGGCCGAGGCGTTCGGCCAGGCGTGCTGGTAGCTCCCGCTGTTGCAGGTGCCGCAGGCGCCGTGCCCGGCGGTGCCGCACGGGCCCCAGGAGTTGCCGCAGCAGAACCAGGACATCGTTCCGGTGAGGGCAGCCACTTTCCGCCTCCTTTCGTGGTGGGGGTGTTTACCAGGAGGAGCGGCGATGGGCCCATCGACGTTTGTCGAACATCATGGAGGGCGGAGAGCTTCGCGGTCAATCCATACAATGAAATATTTCTTCAGGCATGCAGATGGTGGTCAATGGCTCGAACCGAGGGTGGGGCGTCTCGAAAGGCGGCGATGGACTCACTGCCGCCGCGCCTTGACCTGTGTGGGCCGGAAACCCCGGCCACGCACGGCAAGGAGAGACGACGTCATGGACGACAACCGCGGCCTGCGACCACAGGTCATGACCGCGCTCGCGCTGGCAGCCGGGCCGGTGGTGGCGCTGGGCTTCACGCGTTTCGCGTACGCCCTGCTGCTGCCGCCGATGCACACCCAGCTGCACTGGAGTTACGCCCAGGCGGGCGCGATGAACACGGCGAACGCCGTCGGTTACATCATCGGCGCGGCCACCGCCGCGTACTGGGCCCGGCGGCTCGGCGGGTCCGCCGCCTTCACCGGCAGCCTGGCCGTCGGCGCGCTGGCACTGCTCGCCGCCGCCGCCACCGCGCACCTCACCGGGTTGCTCGCGCTGCGCTTCGTGGGCGGTTTCGCCACCGCCGTCACCTTCGTGGTCGGGTCCACCCTGGCCGCGCGGATCGCGGTGGGCGTCCACCAGCGGCGCTCGGCGCTGCTGGTCGGCGTGTACATGGCGGGCGTCGGCATCGGGGTGGTGCTGTCGGGCCTGATCGTGCCCGTGGCGCTGGCCGCCGGTGGCTGGCGGCTCGGCTGGCTGCTGCTGGGCGTGCTGTCCGTGCTCGCGGTGCTGCCGGCCCGGTGGGGGTCGCGTGCCGTGGCCGAACCACGCGGCGCGCACACCGCGCTGCTCAGCCGGGCGCAGATCCGCCGGCTGGGCCCGACGTTCGCCTGGTACGTGCTGTTCGGCGCGGGCTACGTCAGCTACATGACCTTCGTCGTGGCGCTGCTGCGCGGCCAGGGCCTGGGCGCCGGGCTCACGGCCGTGTTCTTCGTGGTGCTGGGCGCGGTCTCCGCGCTCACCACGCTGACCGTGTGGGGCCGGGTCATCGGCCGGCTGCCCGGCGGCCGCGCGCCCGCCCTGGTCGCGGCGCTGGTGCTGCTCGGCGTCCTGCCGGTGCTGCTGATCGAGGCGGGCCCGTTCGCGGCGCTGCTGTCGGCGGTCGTGTTCGGCGCGGGCTTCATGGCCGGCCCCACCGCGGCCACCCTGATGGCGCGCCGCATGCTGCCCGCCGAGGGCTGGGCCGCCGGCATCGCCCTGCTCACCGTCGCGTTCTCGGCCGGCCAGGCGATCGGCCCGGTGCTGTCCGGGCTGCTGTCCGACGGCCCCGGCGGCGTCGCCCGTGGACTGTGGCTGTCCGCCGCCCTGCTCGGCGTCGCCGCGCTGGTCGCGCTGTGGCAGCGCGAGCATCCCGTCGACCCGCAGGCCGTGGCCGACGGCGCTCGTCACGGCGAGCCGGGCCCCGTCCGGGCCGCCGCCGCCGCCCGACCGAGGGCCGTGCCGGCCCCCGGCATGCTCGCCCCCGTCCCGACCCGATCGGAGTGACCCCATGTTCGACACCATCCTGGCCGCGATCGACGGCTCGGCCCGCGACGAGCACCTGCTCGACACCGTCGCCTACCTGGCGCGCACGAGTGGCGCGAACGTCCACGTGGCGC
Source organism: Catellatospora chokoriensis (assembly GCF_011297315.1). Classification (NCBI taxonomy): domain Bacteria; kingdom Bacillati; phylum Actinomycetota; class Actinomycetes; order Micromonosporales; family Micromonosporaceae; genus Catellatospora; species Catellatospora chokoriensis. The sequence goes on along the minus strand of NZ_JAAOTI010000011.1, from coordinate 274,951 downwards.
ACGCCGACGAGTCGATGATTGTCTACGACACCATCGTCGACCTGGAGGACGACGCCGTCGCCCGCAAGCTCGTCCGCGCGGCGGTCGAGCGGCTGCGGGACAGCGGGATCGTCGCCGACGGCAGCGTGCTGCCGGCGCTCCACGCCGACGTGCCGCGGCTGCTGGTGGACCGGGCGCGCTCGGTCGGCGCGGACCTGATCGCGCTCGGCCCGCGCCACCACGGCCGGCTCGGCGCGCTGGCGGGCAGCGTGAGCAGCGACGTCAGCCGCCTCTCGGCGGTGTCGGTGCTGCTGGTGCAGTGAGGTGAGGAGGCCGTCCGGCATGGGTGCGACGCGCGAGGTCGTCGTGGTCGCCTACGACGGCGTACGGCTGCTCGACGTCACCGGCCCGGTGGAGGTGTTCACCGTCGCCGACGAGCACGGGGCCGACTACCGGGTGCGCATCGCCTCGCCGGGCGGCGCCGACGTGCGCACCAGCAGCGGGGTGCGGCTGGGCGCGGACGTCGCGCTCGCGGACGTGGCGCCGGGCATGCACGTGCTGGTCGTGCCCGGCGCCCCCGACGTGGCCGCCAGCGAGCGGAACACCGCGCTGCTGGCCGAGGTCCGGCGGCTGTCCGCGGACGCGGGCAGCACCGCCTCGGTCTGCGCCGGCGCGTTCGTGCTGGCCGCCGCAGGACTGCTGGACGGGCGCCGGGCGGCCACCCACTGGGATCTGGCCGAGCAGCTCGCCGACCGCTACCCGAAGATCGACGTCGACCCTGAGTCGATCTTCGTGCGGGACGGGGCGGTCGTCACCTCGGCCGGGGTCACCTCCGGCATCGACCTGGCGCTCGGCCTGGTCGAGGAGGACCACGGCCCCGAGCTGGCCCGGCTGGTCGCCAAGCACCTGGTGGTGTTCCTGCAGCGCCCCGGCGGCCAGTCGCAGTACAGCGTGCGGCTGCGCGGCGGCGGACGGCACAGCGAGGTGCTGCGGCCGGTGCTCGACGCGGTGGTGCTCGACCCGGCGGGCGACCACTCGCTGGCCGCGATGGCCGGCCGGGCCATGCTCAGCGTCCGGCAGCTCACCCGGCTGTTCCGGGACGAGACCGGGATGAGCCCGGCCAACTACGTGGAGCTGGCCCGGGTCGAGGCGGCGCAGAACCTGCTGGAGACCGGTGACGAGCCGCTGGACGTGGTCGCGCGGCGGGCCGGGTTCGGCTCCCCGGAGACCATGCGCCGGGCGTTCCTGCGCCGGCTCGGCATGCCACCGGCCGCCTACCGGGGCAGGTTCCGCACCTCGGGCGCGCTGCGCGAGGACCGGACGGCGCCTTGAACCGACCGGCCGCCGCCCGCCGCCGATGGGCGTACGCTGCAAAGATGGATGCGACGCGAGCGGGCGTCGGCAGCGACCCGCTGGCCCATGTCAATGTCTCCCGGCTCCGGTCCGACCTGCGGGCGGTGCAGGCCCTCGGCACCACGTCCGGGGCGATGCAGGCGTGCACCGTGAGCGCGGACATCCGCCAGGCCTACGGCACGGCGCTGCGCGCCCGCGACGAGGCGGCGGCCTACCTGCACGGCAACCGCGACTGGACCACGGAGGACCTGGCCGAGGTGATCTGCGGCCACCGCGCCGACGAGAGGCGGGTGCGCCTGATCGCCGAGTGGTCGACGGCCCCGCAGCACCTCTATGACGCCGGGCATGAACTGCTGCACCGCCAGCAGCTGGCCAACGAGCTGCGCGACCTGCTGTCCGAGGCCCGCGCCACGGCGGTGCACCACCTGCGCGAAGCCGAGCTCATGCTGCCGCCCGACCCGCTGACCCGGGTGCACAAGGCGACCGACATGGTCCGTTTCAGCAGCTACCACCTGGACGTGGTGGCGGCCAACCGCAACCTGTACGCGGCCAACCTGGTCGTGCACCACGAATGGGACCTCGACGAGATCGCGGAGCTGGCCGAGACGGAGCCGGACGCGATCGCCGGCGCCTTCGACGCGGCCCGCACCAACCCGCCGTCGGACGCCGACTCCCGTTCCGTGCGGGAGCTGGCGGCGATCGCGGCGGCCATCGCCGCGCGCCGCAGCCACTGGGAGTCCGCGCGCCAGGAGGCCGTGGCCGAGTGCCTGGCCGCGGGCGTCGATCCGGAGCGGGTCGCCGCTTACGCCGGAGGCTGAGCCGATGAGCGGTGTGCCGATCGCCGACCACGCCCTGCTGTCGGACTGCCATACCGCGGCGCTGGTCACCCGGCACGGCTCGGTCGACTGGCTGTGCTGCCCCCGCTTCGACAGCCCGTCGGTGTTCGGCCGGCTGCTCGACGACGACGCCGGACACTGGTCCATCAGGCCGCTCGGCCCGTTCACCGCCACCCGGCGCTACCTGGACCAGACGCTGGTGCTGGAGACGACCTTCCACACCCCGACCGGCACGCTCGCGGTCACCGACGCGATGGCGGTGGGCCCGAACGAGCACCCGCACGGCCACTCCCTGGGCGTCGGCGCCCCGCACATGCTGGTGCGCGCCGTGAGCTGCCGCGACGGCGAGGTGTCGATGCGCCTGCGGTTCGAACCCCGGGCCGAGTACGGCCTGCTGCGCCCGCTGATGTCGCAGGTGCCGGGCGGGCTCAACGTCCGCGGCGGGCCCGAGTGGCTGATGCTGTCCAGCCCGATGCCGCTGACCTGCGCCACCGGCAGCGCGTACGGGGAGGTCACGCTGCGCGTCGGCGACGAGCTGCTCTTCGCCCTGCACCGCTCGACGTGGGGGCTGGAGCCGGCCCGCATCTGGACGCAGGAGGAGATCGCCGACTGGATGACGGTCACCGTGCAGTCCTGGCGGGCCTGGTCGAAGCTGCACCAGAACTACGAGGGGCCGTGGCGCGAGCTGGTGCACCACAGCGGCCGGGTGCTGCAGGGGCTGACGTTCCGGCCCAGCGGCGCGATCGTCGCCGCGCCGACCACCTCGCTGCCCGAGAGCGTCGGCGGGGAGCGCAACTGGGACTACCGCTTCGCGTGGGTGCGCGACGCCAGCTTCACCATGGAGGCGCTGTGGGTCGCCGCCTGCCCGGACGAGGCCGGTGACTTCTTCACCTTCATGACCACGGCCGCGGCGGGCGCGGTCGGCCCGGACGCCCCGCTGCAGATCATGTTCGGGGTCAACGGCGAGCACGACCTGACCGAGCGCACCCTGCCCCATCTGCGCGGCTGGCGCGACAGCCGCCCGGTGCGGGTCGGCAACGGGGCCTGGAACCAGCACCAGATCGACGTGTACGGCGAGCTGCTCGGCGCGGCCCACCTGCTCGCGGACAAGATCTCCGAGATGGACGAGGACATCCGCGCGTTCCTGGTCGCGCTGGCCGACACGGCCGTGGTCCGCTGCCGCGAGCCCGACCACGGCATCTGGGAGGTGCGCGGGGAGCCCCGGCACTTCGTCTACTCGAAGGTGATGTGCTGGGTGGCCCTGGACCGGGCGATCGCGCTGGCCGGCCGGCTGCAGGCGCAGGACCGGGTGCCGGCCTGGTCGGCGGCCCGCGACGAGATCCGCGAACGGGTGCTGCGCGACGGCTGGAATCCCGCCGCCGGTGCGTTCACGCAGTACTTCGGCTCGGCCGACCTCGACGCGTCGTGCCTGATGATGCCCATCGTGGGCTTCCTGCCCGCCGACGACCCGCGCATGCTGGCCACCATCGACGCGATCGCCGACCGGCTCACCGACGAGCGCGGCCTGGTCTACCGCTACCGCACCGAAGGCGGCGTGGACGGCCTCGCCGGTGACGAGGGCACCTTCCTGCTGTGCACGTTCTGGCTGGCCCAGGCCCTGGCCGAGGCGGGCCGGGTGAACCGGGCGACCGAGGTCTTCGAGCGCGCCGCCGCGTACGCCAACGACGTAGGCCTGCTCGCCGAGGAGGTCGACCCCCGCACCGGCGAACTCCTCGGCAACTTCCCCCAGGCCTTCAGCCACATAGGCCTGATCAACGCCGCCTGGTCCATCACCCAAGCCCGCCACCGCGCCGCCCTGTGACCGAAGGAAGGGCACCTTCTTATCGGTTTCCGTAGAGCAAGGGCACCTTCTTAACAAGAGGGTGCCCTTGAGCTGCGGGATCAGGACTTGAGGAACGTGCGGACCTTCACGGAGACCGGGTCGCTGACCAGCAGCCAGGCGTGCTCGATGCAGCCCACGTTCGTGTTGGTCGCACCGGACAGGAGCGTGCTCTCGTCGGGGTTGATGAACTCGTCGCAGTTGGACCAGTAGGTCTGGTAGCGCACCCCGCCCGGCGTCTCGTCGCCGGCGTTGAGGTCGCGCAGGAAGGAGCTGTCCGGGGCCATCTCCGCGCAGGAGGTGATCAGCCACGAGCAGATCGGGGTCAGGTTGGTGCCGTGGTTCGGCCCGCCGAGCGACACCCACTGGTCCACGGACGACGTGCCGCCGAGGAACTTCAGGTACCACCGGGAGTTCAGGCTGCCCATGGAGTGCGCGACGATGTCGACCTTCGCCGCGCCGGTCTGCGCGCGCACCGAGTCGACCAGGGTGCGCAGCTGCGCGGCGATGGTCTTGTTGGACTTCGTGATGTCGTACGACATCGCGAACAGCCGCCCGCCGCTCCACCCGTCGGCCTTGAAGTCGGCGATCATGTCGTTCCAGTTCCAGGCCCCGCCCTTGTAGCCGTGCACGAAGATGACCGGATCGCGTTCGGCGGCCTGCGCCGGCGACGGCGCGACCACGACCATGGCGAGTACGGCGCACAGCGAGCTGAGCAGGCCGGCTGATTTTCGCATCTGTCCTCCTCGATGGAGTTGAGTGGGACAGAGCGTGCGTGATGTCGTGCGTGCTTCGCATCCGTGAAACAACGCATCGGTCTTTCGCGGAACGTTAACTTGTGAGTAACTTCTGGACGTGACCCCGTTGCCGAGCCCGCTGCACGGCCGCGACAGCGCACTGCTGTCGCTGTCGTCCATGCTGGACGGGGCCCGCACCGGGCGCGGCGGCGCGCTGCTGCTGCGCGGCGAGCCGGGGTTCGGCAAGACCGCGCTGCTGGCGTACGCCATGGGCGAAGCCCCGGACTTCCAGCTGCTGCACGGGTGCGGGACCGAGGCGGAGGCGGAGCTGCCCTACGCGGGACTGCACCGGGTGCTGCGGCCGGTCGCCCGGCGCGTGCCCGAACTGGCCCCGCGGCAGGCCGAGGCGCTGCGCCGGGTGCTCGACGGGGAGGCCGACGAGTCCGACCACCGCGCCTGCCTGCTGCCCGCGGCGCTGCTCGCCCTGCTGGCCCTGCTCGCCCGGGACGGGCCGGTGCTGGTCTGCGTGGACGACGCCGACCTGCTGGATGCGCCGTCGCGCGAGGCCCTCGCCTTCGTCGCCCGGCGGCTGGACCCCGCCGGCGCGGTCATCGGCGACGCGGTCGTCATCCTGCTGACCTCCCGTCCCGACGACGGGCTGCCACCGCCGGGGCTGCCGGTGCTGGCGCTGTCCGCCCTGGACGACACCGCCTGCGCAGCGGTGGCCGACCAGGCCGCACCGGTCGCCGTGGCCGAGGGCGTACGCCTGCGCCTGGCCGCCGCCGCCGCGGGCAACCCGCAGGCCGTCACCGAACTGGTCGCCGCGCTGACCCCGGACCAGCTGCGCGGGGTGTGCCCGCTGCCCGAGCCGCTGCCGCCCTGTGCCGGGCTGCAGCACGCGTTCCTGCGCCCGGTCCGGGCGCTGCCGGACCCGACCCGGCGGCTGCTGCTGATCGCCGCGGCCGAGGAGGAACTCGACGCGAACCTGCTGGTGCGCGCCGCCGACGCGGCAGGCATCGACCTGGCCGCGCTGGAGCCGGCCGAGTCGGCCGGGCTGGTGCGCGTCGGCCCGGCGGGCGTGGAGTTCCGCCATCCCCAGCTGCGCGCCGCGATCTACCGGACCGCGCCGCTGGCCCGCCGCCGCGCCGCGCACGCCCTGCTGGCGGGCCTGCTGGACGCGTCCCGGCAGCCGCTGCGCCGGGCCTGGCACCGGGCCGCGGCGGGCCTCGCGCCCGACCACGAACTGGCCGAGGAGCTGGAGTCGGCGGCCACGTCCGCACGCCGCCGCGGCGGGTTCGCCACCGCGTCCGCGGCGTACGAGCGCGCCGCCGAGCTGAGCACCGGCGACGACGGCGCCAAGGCGCGGCGGCTGGCCGCGGCGGCCCGCGACGCCTGGCACGCGGGCCGCTCCGCGCACGCCCGTGACCTGCTCGACCGCGCCCTGCCGGTGGCTCCGGGCGCGGCCGCGCGCGGCGAGCTGGAGCTGCTGCGCGGCGACATCGACCTGCGCGACGGCCGGGCCGTCGACGCGTACGAGGCGCTGCTGACCGCCGCGCACCGGCTCGTCCCCATCGACCCGGAACTGGCCATCCGGGCCATGATGCGAGCCGGCGAGGCCGGCGTGTACGCCGGTGACCACCACCGGTTCCTGCAGGTCGCGGCACAGGCGGCCCCGCTGCGCGCGGCGGGCTGCTCGCCGCAGGCCACGGTGATGCTGGACTACCTGGAGGCGCTGTCGGCGATCTTCCTGGGCCGGTTCGGCGCGGCGCTGGCCCCGCTGCGCGCCGTGCTCGACGGGGCCCCGCGCATCGACGACCCGTCCGCGCTGATCTGGGCCAGCATCGCCGCGCTCATCCTCGGCGACAACGCCCAGGGCCGGGTGATGGCCGCCCGCGCGGTCGCGCTGGCCCGTGGGCGCGGGGCGCTGACCATGGTGCCCAAAGCACTGGAGTTCAGCGCGTACGCCGAGTTCTGGACCGGACGGCACGCCGCCGCGACGGCGAACGCGCTGGAGGGCCTGCGCGCCGCGACCGAGACCGGCCAGGGCAACGGGGCCTGCCACCACCTGGCCGCGCTCGCCCTGCTCGACGCGATCCACGGCGACGAGCAGACCTGCCGGCTGCGCGCCCGCACCGCGCTGGACCGCGCCGGCCTGTACGGGCTCGGCCTGCCCGCCGCGCTCAGCACCTGGGCGCTGGCCTTCCTCGACCTGTCACTGGGCCGCCACGCCGACGCCGCGGGCCGCCTGCGCGGCCTGGCCAGGGCCGGACCCGGCCAGGGGCACATGGCGGTGGCGGCGCTGTCGGTGCCGACCTACGTGGAGGCCGCCGTGCGCACCGGCGCGGCCGACGCGGCCCGCGCCGCGTTCACCACCTTCGAGCCGTGGGCCGACAGCACCAGCAGCCCGGACAACCTGGCGCTGGCCGCGCGCTGCCGGGCCCTGCTCAGCGAGGGCGGCCAGGCCGAGGAGCACTTCCGCGCGGCGCTGGACCTGCACGCGATGGGCGAGCGCGCGTTCGAGCGGGCCCGCACCGAACTGCTCTACGGCTCGCTGCTGCGCCGCCGCCGCAAGCGCACCGAGGCCCGCGTCGAGCTGCGCAGCGCGCTGGAGTCGTTCGAACGCCTGCACGCCGACCGCTGGGCCGCCTGGACCCGCGCCGAGCTGCGGGCCACCGGCGAGTCCGCCCGCCCGCGCCTGGCCGAGCCCGACGGCGAGCTGACCCCGCAACAGCGCCAGATAGCCCGCCTCGCCGCGCAGGGCGCCACCAACCGCGAGATCGCCGCCCAGCTCTTCCTCAGCCCGCGCACGGTCGAACACCACCTCGGCAACATATTCGCCAAACTGTCCGTCCGCTCCCGCGTCGAACTCGCCAACCTCCTGCCGTGACCGAGGCTTTGAAAATCAAAGCTTGATGGTCGGTTTGCTTCAGAGATCGTGTTATCGTGCGCGCATGACCACCCTTGATCGTAGTCGGGTGACCGCCCTGGTGGACCGGGAACGGGAGACCTACCGCGCCGGGCACCCGGAGTCGCGGCGTGTGCACGAGCGTGCCGAGCACCTGTTCGGGCGGGTGCCGATGACGTGGATGAGCAAGTGGTCGGGCGGCTTCCCGCTCGCGTACGCCACCGCGCACGGCAACAAGATCACCGACGTGGACGGTCGCACGTACCTCGACTTCGCGCTCGGCGACACCGGCGCCATGGCCGGGCACAGCCCCCGGGCCACGGTCGGCGCGGTGCACCGGCGCATCGCCGTCGACGGCGGCATCACCACCATGCTGCCCACCGAGGACGCCGAATGGGTCGGCGCGGAGCTCACCCGCCGCTTCGGCCTGCCGCGCTGGTCGTTCACGCTGTCGGCCACCGACGCCAACCGCTGGGCGGCCAGGCTGGCCCGCCTGGTCTCCGGCCGGCCGAAACTGCTGGTCTTCTCGTACTGCTACCACGGCTCCGTGGACGAGACGTTCATCGTGGTCGGACCGGACGGCAAACCCCGCAGCCGTCCGGGCAACGTCGCCCCCGCCGTCGACCCGACGCAGACCACGCGCGTCGCCGAGTGGAACGACCTCGCCGCGGTCGAACGCGAGCTCGCCCACGGCGACGTGGCGGCGATCCTCGCCGAGCCGGCGCTCACCAACATCGGCATCGTGCTGCCCGAACCCGGTTTCCTGGACGGGCTGCGCGAGCTGGCCACGAGGTACGGCGCGCTGCTGATGATCGACGAGACGCACACGATCTCGGCCGGACCCGGCGGCATGACGGCCCGCGACGGGCTGCGCCCGGACGTGTTCGTCATCGGCAAGTCGCTGGGCGGCGGCATCCCGTGCGGGGCGTACGGCCTCACCGAGGAGATCGCCGACCGGGTACACCGGATCACCGCCACCGGCAGCGCGGACATCGTCGACGTCGGCGGCGTCGGCGGCACCCTGGCCGGCAACGCGCTGTCGCTGGCCGCGATGCGGGCCACGCTGGACGAGGTGCTCACCGACGACGCGTTCGCGCACATGATCCGGCTCGCCGGGGACTACACCGAGGACGTGCGGCGCATCCTGGACACCGCCGACGTGCCGTGGTCGGTCACCCAGCTGGGGGCGCGCGCGGAATACCGCTTCACCCGGCCCGCGCCGCGTACCGGTGGCGAGTCCGCGGCGGCCGCCGACGACCTGCTCGACGAGTACATGCACCTGTACACGCTCAACCGCGGCATCCTCATGACGCCGTTCCACAACATGGCGCTGATGTGCCCGGACACCACCGACGCCGACATCGCCCGGCACACCGAGGTGTTCGAGCAGGCCGTCGCGGAACTGGTCGGCTGATGGAACTCGACGCGACCGACAAGGCGCTGATCCGGCGGCTGCAGGTGGACGGGCGGGCGTCGTACACCGACCTCGGGCAGGAGGTCGGGTTGAGCGGGCCCGCCGTACGCCAGCGCATCCAGCGCCTGACCGACGCGGGGGTCATGCAGATCGCCGCGGTCACCGACCCGCTGAAGACGGGCCGCCCGGTGATGGCCCTGCTCGGCATCCGGGTCGACCGCGACGCCGCCGCGGTGGCGGCCGCGCTCGGCGAGCTCGACGCGGTGGTCTACCTGGTGGCCACGGCCGGTTCGTTCGACCTGTTCGCCGAGGTCGTCTGCGCGACCATGGCCGACCTGTCCGCCCTGGTCAACGACCACGTCCGCCCCGTGCCCGGCGTCGCCGCGATCGAGTCCTTCCCGTACTTCGGCATCCACGTCCACCGCTTCACCTGGGGCGTCCCCGACTGACCGGCCACCCTGCCGGAGCCGGGCCTCGCTGCGGTGATCATGAAGTCAGGGGAGCGACACGCCGTCGAACACTGCCATAAGTTCATGATCAACGCGGGCGGCGCGGCGGTCAGCTGGGGCGGGCGGGGCGGGTTTTGGTGAGGGTGGCGAAGACGACGATGTTGTTGAGGTAGTTGCGGTCGGTGCGGTCGTAGGGCGGGCCGCAGGTGACCAGGCGCAGGCCCATGTCGTCGGTGGCGCCGTAGACGCGGTGGGCCGGGAACTCGTCCTTGGGGAAGGACTTGACGACGTCGACGGTGAAGGTGGCCAGCGAGCCGTCGAGGCGCTGGACCTCGATCTTCGTGCCGGGTTTGAGCGAGCCCAGCTGGAAGAAGACCGCGGGGCCGCTGGTACGGGTGTCGACGTGGCCGACGATGACGGCGTTGCCGCGCTCGCCGGGGCTGGGCCCGTAGCGGTACCAGCCGGTCAGGTCCGGGTGTTTCAGTTCGGGGACCTGCAGGCTGCCGTCGAAGTTGGTGCCGACGGTGACCACCACCGCGTCCACCTTGATCGACGGGATCTTCACCCGCACCGGGGCGGACCGGTCCAGCGGCCGGATGCCGCGCGCGTCGGGCCGCCGGTCGGTGTCGACGAGCTGGTAGCGCCCCGCCGCGTCGTCGGAGGGCTGGGGCGGCCCGGCCGGGGTGATCAGGAACGCGGCGGCGATCAGCCCGATCCCGGCCAGCGCCGTGCCGGCCAGGAGCAGGATCGCCCGGCGGCCGGTGCGGCCTCGGCCGCGGTGGCGGCCCCGGCGGATCTCGGCCGCGGTCAGCGGCACGACCTCGGGTCCGGAAGCAGCCAGGGGTGCGACGTCGGGCGAGGGGGCGGCTGAGGTCTCGGGAGCGGGTCCGGCGCCGGACGCCGGCTCAGGCGCAGTGGTGGCCACGGTACCTCCGGCTCCGGAACAGCAGCACGACACCGCTCAGGCTGGACAAGGCCAGCAGGCCGGAGCCCGCGCCGAGCAGGGCCCGGCTGGGGCCGTCGGAGGTGGACCCGCCGCCGCCCGCGGGCGCGCCGGTCGGCGAGACGACCAGCGTGCCGGCGCCCGTCTCGCCGTCACTGCAGGTGACGTTGAGCTGGTAGGTGCCCGGCAGGGTCGTCGACGGCACGGTGAGCTCGGCGTTGAACGCGCCCGGCCCGCCGTCGGTGTACGGGTTGAGCGTGATCTCGGACGGCCCGCCGATCGGGGTGCTGCTGACCGACGCGGACACCGCGCCCGCACCGCAGTATGCGGCGAGCGTGAACCGGCCGCCCGGCGCGACCGCGGACGGGTTCACCGTGACATCGGCCGCGGCGAGCGCCACCGACGGCGAGACCAGCGTCGCGGCGGCGACGCCGATGGCTGCGGACAGGGCCGCACGCCGAAGAGACGTACCCATGGCTGCTTTTCCTTCCCCGGAGATCCGAAGATCTGCTGGGTATTACAAAAGCACCCAATCCCTGCCGCAGTTCACGTTTTGCCTGAAGTCATGGTGATCGGGATCGCTTCGATCCAGGATGGAGGCTTGGGCGCGTCCGCCCCGACCAGACCGGCGATGATCCGGGTGCGCGACAGCGCCGCGTCCGGCCACGGCGTGTACCCGTCGGTCAGCACGATCACGAAATGCGGCGGCTCGGGCACGGCCAGCGCCGCCCGGATGCCGACCCGCATGTCGGTGCCGCCCCCGCCGGCAAGCACGACCTCCCCGACGGTGGACACCCGCCGCGCGGCGTGCACGTCGGCGTCGCAGGCCAGCACGGCGACGCGGTTGCCGCGTACGCCCACCGCCCGCAGCACCCCGCCGACCTCGGCCAGCACCGCCGCCAGGTCGTCGTCGGACATCGAGCCCGAGGTGTCGATGACGATCGCCACCCGCGGCAGCGGCCGCCGCAGGCTCGGCAGCACCACACCCGGCAGCGCGGCCCCGCGCCGCGACGGCCGCCGGTACGTGTAGTCGACCGCCCCGCCCGCCCAGGCCGCCGCCTCGCGCACCGCGCCGGCCAGGGCCTGCCGCCAGTCGATCGTCGGTTCGAGGACCTGCTCCGCCCAGCGCTGCCAGCCCGCGGGCACGGTGCCGCGGCCGCGGGCGTGGGCGCGCACCGCCTGCGCGGTCTGCCGCCGGATCGCATCGGCCTCCACCCCGCGCACGATCGGCGCGGCCGCCTCGGGCAGCTCCCACGGGGACTGGTGGCCGTGCGCGCCCGAGCCGCATTCGACCGCCGGGCAGTCGCACGGGGCGCCGCCACCGCCGCCGCCGTCCGCGTCCACGGCGGTCGCGGCGCAGCGGCCGCGGCAGCGCGGCGTGGCCGGCAGCGACGGCAGGTACTGCTCGAACAGCTGACCGGTGGGCAGGTCGTACAGCGCCGGATGGATGCGGCCCTCGGGCAGCGGCAGGCCGTCCGCGACCAGGTCGTCGTTGATCTCGCAGTCCTGGGCGAGATTGACCCGGTGGTGGTCGGCGCGCTGGTCGGCGGTCAGCCGGTCGGCCCGGCCGTGGTGGTCGCGCAGCAGGTGCGCCACCTCGTGGATCCACACCCCGGCGAGCTGCTCGACCGGGGTGTCCTCGACGAACCTGGGGGACACGTAGCAGCGCCAATGCCGGTCCACGCCCATCGTCGGCACCCGGTCCGTGGGCACCACGGTCAGGCTGTACAGCGCGGTGGCCAGGTAGGGCCGGTCGCCCGCCGCCCGGAACCGCGCGGCCAGCAGCTTCGCCCGGTCCAGCGCGACGCTGCGCGCCGGGGGCCGCTCCGCCGCTCCGTCCGGCGGCGGGCCCGTGGTCGAGGGCGCGGTCATCGCGCGGCCGGGAGCATTCCCGACAGGCTCAGCACCTCGACGAAGGCGTCGATCGCGGCCGGCACCGGCCAGTCCGTGTCCCGCAGCGCGGCCAGGTCCAGCGCGGCCCGCGCGGCGACGTCGGGCACCCCGGCGTCGACCGCCTTGGCCAGCACCACCCAGCCCGCGTCCCAGCGCTGGTGGGTGGTGCGCGCCTGCACCGCCGACACCACCGCGGTCAGGAACGCCAGCTGCCGGTCACCGCGCTCGGGCAGCGCGAACGCCTTCGGGTCGGCCAGCACCCGCTCCGGATCGGGCAGGTCCAGCTCCTCCAGGTACGTGCTGAACTCCAGACCGGCCCCGTCGCCCACCGCGCCCACCAGGGCGGTGGTCAGCGCGTCCCGGCCGGTGTCGGTGGACAGGTGGAAAGCCAGCAGCCGCAGCGCCATCTCCCAGCTGCGCGGCGACGGCCATGCCCCGCCCCGGCTGTCGGCGTCGCCGGGCAGGTGGTGCACCAGGCCCGGCCGCGCAGTCAGGAAACCCGCGACGGTGCCCCGGGCCCGGGCCACCGCGCCCGCCATGCGCGCCGGATGCACCACCGGCACGGTGATCGCGGGCCAGGTGCCGGCCAGGCCGCGGGCGACCACCCGCGGGTCGTGCGTCCAGTGCAGGTGCACGAAGCGGTTGGCCAGCGGCGGGCTCAGGTGCCAGCCGTCGGCCGCGCTGGCCGGCGGGTTCGCCGCGGCGACGATCCGGATCGACGCGGGCAGCTCCAGGCTGCCGACCCGGCGCTCCAGCACCACCCGCAGCAGCGCGGCCTGCACCGCCGGGGGCGCGGACGACAGCTCGTCGAAGAAGAGCAGGCCCTGCCCGGTGCGCGCGAGCCGCACCGCCCAGTCCGGCGGCGCCATCGGCACCCCGTCGGCCGCCGGGTCGTCGCCGACGATGGGCAGCCCGGCGAAGTCCGACGGCTCGTGCACGCTGGCGATCACCGTCTCCAGCGGCACCCCCAGGCCCGCCGCGAGCTGCTGCAGCGACGCGGACTTGCCGATGCCCGGCTCGCCCCACAGCAGCACCGGCAGGTTCGCCGACACCGCCAGCGCCAGCGCCTCGACCCGGGGATCGGCCACCGGCTCGCTGCGCCACGCCCGCGTCGCCGCGATCAGCTCGTCCGCCGTCCGCAAAGCCTCACTCACGCGTACTCCTCGCTTCGCTCGTCGCACGCGGTCGTGCCGATCCCGGCTCGCTCGCTGTGCTCGCTCACGTATTCCTCGCTTCGCTCGTCGCACGCGGTCCCGCGGCTCATGGTTCGCTCACCGCACGCGGTCACGTGCGCTCCTCGATGTATTTCGCGATCAGCTTGAGGTCGCGGTGGTTCTCGCCGCTCTCGTCCTCGTAGTACTCCATGCCCTTGTACTCGACCAGGTCCGAGACCGAAGTGCCGTTGTCGTCCTCGGCCTTGGGGTCCGCGCCTGCCTTGAGCAGCGCCAGCACCAGCGCGGGAGTGCCCACCCAGCCCACCGCGACGTGCAGCGGGGTGCGCTTGCGGTGGTCGCGGGCGTCGATCGGCAGGCCCGCGGCCAGCAGCCGGGGCAGCAGCACCTCGTGGTCGAGGCAGCGCAGCAGGTGCAGCAGGGTCGAGCCGCGGCCGTCGCGCACGTGCGGGTCCAGGCCCGTGTCGAGCAGCGCCAGCAGCGTCTGCGTGTCGCCGTGCAGGATGGTCTGCATCAGCTCGCGCCGCTGGTCCCGCAATGCGCGGGGCAGCCGGGTCCGGCCGTCGGTCCAGCCCTGCTGGGCGGCGAAGCAGCCGGCCACCTTGCCGCCGAGCGCCTTCAGCGCCTGCTCGCGCTGCACCTCCTCGGGCGTGTGGTCGAGCGGGACGAGCCGCCCGCCGGCGTTGCCGATCCGGTGCCACTGCCCCCGGCAGCGCACCCGCACCGGCGCGAAGGCCGGCCCGCGGGCCGCGACCGGGCCGTCCGGCACGCCCGGGAACAGCGCCGCGCGCACCAGCGGGTGCAGGTCCGCGGGCGCGATCAGACCGCGGTACAGCAGTTCCAGATCAGGGGGTACGCGGTAGCGCGGCTCGGCGAGCACGGGCAGCTCACTGCGGCGCTCGTCCTCGCCGAGCATCCGGACCCGCACCGTGTCGCCGTCCGGGGTGAACAGGAAGCGCAGCCGCCAGTCCGCGTTGAGGACCACGCCCTCGGCGGCGTACCGCCGGGCGAGCGCCCGCACCGCGGGGGCGAGCGCGATCAGGTGCGACCGGTGGCCGAGCACCTGCTCGCGGGTCACCCTGTAGTGGCTGTACCGGAACGCGGGCAGCGTGTCGTCGAGTTCCAGGCCGGCCTCGCGCCAGGCCTCGACCAGGTGGTCGGCGGCGAGCAGGTGCGCCGAGCGCTCGGCGCGGGCGGGCGCGCCGTCGCCGCGCGCGGTGGCGAAGCCGTCGAACGGCACGGGCGCTCCGTCGGGGGTCAGGAACGGGAGCCGCTGCGCGTCGCCGCCGTACGCCTCGCGCAGCCCCGCCGCCTCGTCCCCGTGCCACAGGTGGCCGGGCAGCTCAGGTCCGGGGGCCTTGCCCAGCGGCGCCACCGTCAGCCGCAGCCGCTGCGAGCCGTCCACGGTCTTGGGCAGCTCGACCTGCAATGCCACCGTGTCCTGGTCGACGACGCCGACGCGGGGTGCGAGCGTGAAGACCAGCGCGGTGGCCAGGCTGGTCCGGCCGCCCAGCGCCCGCGGCAGGTGCCAGCGCAGCAGGTCGGGTGCGAACCCGGCCAGTTCCGCGCCGACCCGCTCGGCCGTGGCGGACCCGAAGCGGCGGCCCACGTCGGCGAGGTCGACGTCGGTGTCGACCCGGCCCGCGGCGCATGCCCCGCGCCAGTCCCCGGCCAGCCGCCGGTCAGTGCACTCGGCGATCATCCGGGGCGGCACGGCGTACCGGCGCACCCGCTGCCAGACGGTCAGTTCGGCGCCGGTCACCGGTACACGCTCGCGATCGCGCTGATGTCGGGGTGCGGCTGCTCGGCCGGGCCCAGGGTGGCCGCGGCCAGCCGCCGCAGCCGGCGCGGCACGCCGTGGTTGATGCCCAGGTAGCGCAGCGGCATGTCGTCGTTCAGCGCGGCCAGCAGCAGCTTCGCGCCGCGCCCCGTGATGCCGGTGAAACGCAGGTCCAGCCGCCGCAGCCGGCTCGCGGGCAGCACCGCCGCCAGCGCGGCCGCCCCGGCGTCGCCGACCGTGTTGGGCAGCGCGCCCAGCGCCCGCTCCGACGGCGGCCGGGCCAGGTCGAGCGCGGTCCACGCGCCCAGCCGCGCCGCCAGCGCGGCCACCCCGGCCGGGGTGAGGCCGTTGCCGCCCAGGCCCAGGGTCATCGGCAGGCCCTCGACCGCCTCGCCCAGCGCGGCCGCGCCGTCGTCGCCGAGATGGTTGGCGGCCAGGTAGAGCTCGCGGACCCGGCCGTCGCGCACGATCGCCGACAGGGCGGGGACCGCGTCGGGACGCAGCCCGTTGCCGCCCAGGAAGAGCCGCTCCAGCGGCGTCTGCCGGTGCGCCAGCACCTCGGCCAGGGCCTGCAGGCCGTGCCGGGTGAGCCCGGTGTTGACCAGGTCCAGGGTGCGCAGCGTGGTGTTGGCGGCCAGGGCCGCGCACAGCCGGGCCACGCCCTCGTCGCCGATCGGGTTGCGTTTGAGCCACAGCGCCCGCACCGTCGCGTCGGCGGCGAGCCGGTCGGCCAGCGCACCCGCGCCGTCCGCGTCGATGCGGTTGCAGCCCAGGTAGACGGTCTGCACGTGGTGCCCGGGCGCGAGCGCGTCGGCGACCGCGCGGGCCCCGTCGCTGCCCAGGCCGTTGGTGCCCAGCAGCAGGTGGGTGGCGTGCGGGAAGCGTACGGCAGCCTGCACCACCCGGGCCGCGGCCAACGGGCCGAGACCCTGCTTGCACAGGTCGAGCCGGCCGTCTGGCTGCAGCGTGCCGCGCGGGAAGTCCTCCGCCGCGGCGACCCCGGCCGGGTCGCCCAGCCGGGCCAGCAGCGCGTCGAAGTCCGCCGGATCGGCCAGCCCCGCCTCGGGATGGGCGATCGCCGGGCAGCGCACCGGGTTCGCGGGTGTCTCGTGCTCGGTCACCATGCCACCTGCCGGTAGTCCTTGAGGAACGCCCCGTGCACCGGGTCGCCGGCCTCGGCGCGCACGATCGGGTCGTACACCCGAGCCGCGCCGTCGATCACGTCCAGCGGCGGGCGGAAACCGGCCTCGCGCTGGGCCTGCTTGTCCGGGTGCGGCCGCTCGTCGGTGACCCAGCCGGTGTCGACGCTGTTCATCAGGATGCCGTCGCCGTGGTAGTCGTCGGCCAGCGTGCGGGTCAGCATGTTCAGCGCCGCCTTGGCCATGTTGGTGTGCGGGTGGCGCTGCGTCTTGTTGTCCCGGGAGAAGCTGCCCTCCATCGCCGACACCTGCACCACGTGCCGCACCGGGTGTGGTGCCGCGGCCAGCAGCGGGCGCAGGCGCGAGGTCAGCAGGAACGGCGCGAAGGCGTTGACGACGTGCACCTCCAGCCACTCGCGCGGGCTGACGTCCTGGGCGTGCAGCGTCCAGGAGTTGACCTCGCGCAGGTCCAGCGGCTGGCCGGTCTCGTCGGTGTGCCCGGCCGGGAACAGCGCCTGCGCGAGGTCCGGCAGCACCACGGCGGTGTCCGGGCGGTGGCGCGCCGCCGTGGTGGCGATCGCCGCGGCCGGGCCGGTCAGCGGCAGCAGCTCGGCCGCGCGCACCTCGCGGTGGTATGCCGCGGGTCGGTGCAGGGTCTGCGCGGCGTTGTTGACCAGGATGTCGAGGTGGTCCCAGCGCTGCCCGACCGCGTCGACCAGGCCGAGCACCCCGGCCAGGTCGAGGAAGTCGGCGCCGTGCACGTGCAGCCGGTGCGACCAGGCGGCCGCGTCGGGCAGCGCGCCGAAGCGCCGTGCCGCGTCCCGGGGGAAGCGGGTGGTGACCAGCACGTCCGCGCCGTCGCGCAGCAGCTTGAGCGCGATGTGGAAGCCGATCTTCACACGGCCGCCGGTGACCACGGCGCGGCGGCCGGTCAGGTCGCAGCGGGCGTCGCGGCGCGCGCGGTTGTGCTCGGCGCACGGCGGGCAGAGCTGGTGGTAGTCGGCGTCGACCTGCCGGAACTGCTCCTTGCACACGTAGCAGCGGCGCGGCCGGTGCAGCAGCGGCCGCGCGGGGCGGCCCTGCTCGCCGGCTGCGACGGCCGCCTGCGTGCTCCGGTCGCCGTGGGGCAGCGGGCGGTGCCCGGCCGCGGCGTGGGGGATCTCCTCACGGAAGCGGCTGGCCGTGGCCAGCAGCTGCCGGTCGAGCTGCTCGCGGGTCGCGGCCCGGTCGGCCTTGCGGCGCTTCTTGCCACCGCGGTGCGCCGCGGTGACGGCCCGTTCGACGGCCAGCGCCGCGGTCCCGTCCAGCTCACCGCGCCCGGCGGCGGCCAGCACCCGCAGGCAGGCGTCGAGATCGGACGGTGTCACCGGTCCGGGCGCTGTCACGGGGCTGGACTCTGCCGTGGGGCCGGGCGTCGCCGCCTGGCCGGGCGAGGCCGCCGCGGGCACGCGTGCCGCCGGCACGTCCGTGCTGCTGTGCGGCATCCACCCTCCCCAGGCCTGGTAGGGGCGAGACTGGTCGGATTCGAACCGACGTCCTCCAGCTTGCAGTCAAGGCGCGACGACCTCTGCGCTACAGCCTCGCCGCGCGGGACGATACCCGACCCGGCCGACACGTCACCGACCCGGCCGCCGCAGGCCGCTGCCGGTAATCGGTTAACAAGGGCACCTTGCTCTACGTATAGAGAGGGGAAGGTGCCCTTCCTTTCCTCAATGGAGGGTGGGGAGGAAGGGTTCGGGGAAAAGAAGGCGCCCGTCTTGGCAACCACGGGGGAAGTCGCCAAGACGGGCGTCGCCATCGAGCATAGCGCTAGCGGAGGGCTTTGGCCACTCCGGGCCCGCGCGCGCGGGGGAGAGTGGTGTCACATGGTGTTTTGGCTGGTCAAGGTATTGAGGCAGGGATGGTGGTGCACGTTGCTCGGAGGTCACTGGGAGCCTCCTGAAGGGATCGTCGGCGGGCGGTCAGCACCACACCGCGGCGACCTGGGTGACGACCTGCGCGGCCTGGGCGCGTCCGGCGCGGGCCGAGCCCGCGCGGTGGGCCGGATCGAGCATGTTGCGGCCGATCGCGGTCCGGGAGTCCCGGTCGGGGCTGATGACCGTGACCTGGGTGCCGGCGGCCTTCAGTTCGGCGACGTGGCGGGCGGTGCTGGTGACCAGCCCGCCGCCGACCGTCACCGGCGCGATGATGACCACGCGCCCGTGCCCTCGGGCCAGGTCGGCGTTGGTCGCCGAGCGCATCCCGCCGTCGATGTAGCGGTGGCCGTTGACCGCCGCGGGCGGCCACACGCCGGGCACCGCGCAGCTGGCGGCGACGGCGTCGATGAGCTCCACCCCGCTGTCGCGGTCGAACACGGTGAACTCGCCGGTGTGCGCGTCCGACGCGGTGATCTTCAGGGGCTGCTCCGGCCACTCGACGACGGGCAGCCGGGACGCGATGACCGCCTTGCGCTCCTCGGGCGTCATCGACGCGGCGGCCAGCGCGAGCGCGCCGAGCCGGGCCCGGTACTGCTCGGGGGCGCGGCTGCGCACCATCGCCCAGCCGTACGCCAGCAGGGTGCGCATGCCGAGGCGGGCCGCGACCTCGTCCTTCGGGTCCTCCAGCTGGGTCTGGTAACGCTCCTCCAGGCTGGGTTCGCTGGCCATCACCGAGGCGACCACGGAACCGGCCGAGGTGCCGATGAGCAGATCGGCGGTGCTCAGGTCGACGCCGGCCTCGGCGAGTCCGGCCAGTATGCCCAGTTCCCACGCGATACCGGTGACCCCGCCGCCACCGAGCACGAGCGCTCTGCCCTTCACCGCCGCCTCCTCCGTCACCGCTGACGCGCTGCCCAGCGGCCGGACGACGCCCGCCCCGTCGGGCCGGTGGCGCACCCGGCGCTGGACCTTCGACGGTACTCCCGAGGCGCTTGGTCCTGCCTGCATATACCCGGTGAAATGGCTCTCCGTGCGTCGCGGCGGGCAGCCCGGCCCGACGCGGCACGGGGACCCCGCTGCGAGCAGCCATGGACGGTGTGGCCGAATGGTTCCCGGTCGGTATGCCGCGGACGGGGCGGGGCCGCGACCAGCCGTTTGCCGGACTGTCGGCACGGTGGTTTAGCGTCCGGTGTCTTCGACAGGGAGGTGGCCGTCCACATGGGATGGTTGGTGGCATCGGGTGGCTATGAAGTCACCCTGCGCGGCAGCGATCTGATCGCCCGCAACGCCAAGGGCAAGGAGCTGAAGTCGGTGCCGTCGGCGCTGCGCGACGACCCGGTGGTGACCGGGCTGCGGCAGCTCACCGAGTGGCTGGGCCGGCACGAGGCGCAGTGCCGGTCCGACATCGAGCGGTGGATGGTCCGCTCGCTGCCGGTGCCCGTCGCCGTGCTGGCCGACGTGTGGGCCGACGAGACCTGGCGGGCGGCGCTGACCGACCTCGTGGTCGGGGTGCTCGACGACGACGGCGCCTTCGACCCGGACGAGGTGGGCTTCCTGCGCGACGCCGCCGCCGGGCAGATCGGCATCGTGAACCTCGACGGCGACACGGTGCGGCTGCCCGCCACGCGGGTGGTGATCCCGCACCCGGTGACCCTGCCCGACCTCGACGACCTGCGCGAGTTCGCCGCCGACCTGGGTGTTTCCCAGTCCGTGGACCAGTTGTTCCGGCAGATCTTCGTCCGGCCGGCCGATGCGGATCCGTCCGCTCGGCGCGTCGCCGACTACTCCGGCGGCAAGTACGCCGAGCTGCGCCACCTGACCGCGCGTGCCACCAAGCTCGGCTACCCGGTGCGCGGCGGCAACGCGGTCTGCCGCGTGTTCGAGGGCGGCGTGTCCGTCGAGGCGCGCTCGTGGGTCGGCTCCGACGACCCGTACTACGAGACCGAGACCGGGGACCTGGTCTTCACCGACCGCAACGGCACCGCGCTGACACTGGCCGAGGTCGGCCCGGTCGCCTGGTCCGAGGGCACCCGCATGGCCGCGGCCCTGTACGCGGGGCGCGTCGTGGAGAAGGACGAGGACGAGGACTCCGCCGAGGACCAGGTCGCGGACGACGACGAAGACGAAGACGACGAGGACGAGGACTAGTCATGAGCGAGCAGAACCTCACGTTGTTGGAGGCGGGAGCGGTGCTGCCCGCCGGGTCGCCGGTGGCCAAGGACGACACCGTCGACGCGCTGACCTCGCGCACCTACCGGCACCCGGTGCTGGGTGAGCGCGCCGTGGTGCGGCTGGTGCCCGCGACCATCGGCGCGGCCGAGGACCTGAGCATGGAGTTCCTCGGGTTCGACAAGCCCGCACCCGTCAACGAGGTCGGCCTGGTCCGCCAGCAGGCGCTGGGCTTCCCCGCCTGGGCGCTGGTCCACGACCCGGCCAACGGCCACCACGCGCTGGCGCTGGTCAAGGAGATCGAGCGGCTGGCCCGGCAGGCGAAGTCGCGCATCGGCCCGGCCAAGGACGGCTTCAACGCCCTCGGCGAGCGGCTGGCCCGCGCCGTGCCGCACTTCCTGCCGACCTACTACGAGGAGGCGGGCCGGGCGTTCCTGGCCGCTGACAGCACCACGTACGCGGCGACGATGTTCGGCAAGGCGCGTGACGCCGAGCGGGCGTACGCGCTGCACATCGACGAGGAGCGCCAGCACGCGGTGTTCCTGGAGTTCGCGCTGGCCGGCGCGCTGACCGCGAAGGCGCTGTCGCAGCACGCCCGCGAGCTGTCGGCGCGCTGCACGCCCGCGGACGCGTACGAGCGCTTCCTGCGCCTGTGCGTGGAGCGGACCCTGGGCGGGCTGCCGCCGTACGCGCAGATGCACACCGACCTGCGCCGCCTGGCCAAGGCCGCCAAGCTCGACCAGGGCGAGGCCGACCGGCAGGTGCTCGACCAGCTGCTGTCCGCGCCGTCGCTGTCCCGCGCGCCGGAGGGCTTCTGGGCCGCCTATGCCGGGCCGCTGTCCGAACTCGCCGCCGCCGACCCGACCCTGCGCGGCCGCCTGCTGGGCATGTTCCCGCAGCACGTCGCCGACGAGGTCTGGCTCGACGTGCTGGAGCAGGCCGGGGCGACCGCCGCGCTGACCGACCCCCAGGGCACCGTGCCGTTCGCGGCCGAGTCGCCCGACGGACCCGCGGGCTGGCTGGGCCGCTTCGACGTGCACCGTCAGCGCCGTGGGCGGCGCGACAGCCGCTCGGTCAAGCTGCTGGCGCTGCTGGAGCGGATGTCGGGCCGGTTGAAGGCCGACGGGCTGCCGGTGGTGCTGTGCCGCCGGCACAGCGGCGTCGACCTCGACCTGCTCGACGCGTGCCTGGCGCTGGGCGTGCCGGTCGCCGATCCCGACGACTCCGCCCGCTACCAGGTGTCGCGCTGGCTGTCCGACGAGCGCGAGGGCCGCCGCGACCTGGTCGCCGTCGCGGGCGACGGCCGTTTCCTGGGCGCGCTGGCCGACAACCTCGAGCAGCACCTGCGGCCGAACTACCGGGAGACCGCGGGCGACCCGGAGCGGGTGCGCGCCGTCACGGCCGTGCCGGGCCTGCGCACCGCCGCGCACACCCTGCTGGACCTGATCGCCGCGGACACCGCCCGGCACGGCCTGCCCGCCCTCGCCCGGCACCTGGACCGCCTGGCGCTGCTGGGCTGCCCCGACGGCGTCGCGGTCAACCCGGAGGCCGCCGAGCGCGTGCTCGGACACGACGTCGCCGCGATGCTGGGCCGCTCGCTGCGGACCGGCCTGCTCGACGAGCTGGGCTGGCCCGCGCTGGAGGAGGCGGTCGCCCGGCTCGGCGTGACCGCCGCCGACAACGAGGACACCATCGGCATCGTCAACCAGTACCCGTACCTGGTGCTGCGCCGTGGCGACATGGTGCTGGTGGTCGGTGAGCACGGCGTCGAGCTGGAGCACATGCTGCGCATCCCCGCCGACCAGCGCCACTACCTGTGGCGGCTGGTGCTGCGCTACGTCGACAAGCAGCTGCTGGTGTGCTGGGACGTCGGCCGGGAGCGGGCCGGCTACTGGAGCGGCGCGCCCGACGACGTGTTCACCGTGCCCGACAACGCCTTCGACATGTCGGACGCCATGTCGCTGCCGCTGCCCGGCGGTGGCCGCACCCTCGGCGGACGGCCGCTGCACGTCGGCGACCGCAGCGAGCGCCACACCGGGCGGGTGCTCACCGACGGCGCCTCGTACTGGGTGATCCGGCACAACGGCGACAAGCTGGTGTGCCAGGAGTTCGACCCGGCCACCGGCGAGCGCGGCCGGGCCAGCCTGCCCGCGTTCCTGGAGGACGGCGCGGTCGACGGGGAGTCGCTGGTGCTGCACCTGTCACGGCTCGCGCCGCGCGACCCGGTCGCCGCCGGACAGGCGTCGCCGCTGCTCGGCTGGCGAGTGCGCCGCCGTGCCGACGGCAGCCTCGTGGGGCAGTCGACCGACGGCACCACGTACGCCCTGCCCGCCGGAGCCGGTATCCGCGGCGACCTGTCCGGGGCGGTGCGCCTGCCCGGCTCGGACGCGGTCTGCGGCGTGTTCGCCACCCGTGACTGGCGGCGCAGCTCGATGACCCTGGCCGACGCCGAGGGCTGGCTGCTCGGCGAGTACACGGTGCCGCAGGGCCCGTCGGCGTACGCCCGTGGCACCCGGCTGGTGCCGGGGGCCGCGTACTGGCACCTGCTGCGCCCGCGTGACGAGGCCGGTTCGGCGGCGCTGCGCGCGGTCACCGACGAGTGGTGCGCGGCGATGCTGCGTGAGGCCGTCGCGGCGATCGCCGCCGCGGACGACGCCGCCGCCACGCAGGAGGCACTGGTCGCCCTGGTCGCGCAGCACCTGCCGGAGGTCACCGACCCGTCGCTGCGGGCCGGGGTCGCCGGGCTGGTGGAGCGGGCCGCGGTGCACGTCACCCGCCTGACGGAGCTGCGCGACCGGTGCGAGGGCAAGGCCGTCGAGACCGCGCCGAAGCCGGCCGCGGAGTGGACCGGCGGCGTGCAGGACCACCTGCTCAGCGCCGCCCTGTCCGGTCTCATCCGGTACTGCTACAGCCGCAACGACAGCGCGGTGCGCCTGTTCGCCGCGACCGGCGCGGCGTTCACCGCGGAGCAGGCGCCCACCGGCCAGCTCTACCTGGACGCCGACGACGACTGGTTCGACGCCCTCGGCATCCTGCCCGCCGCGATGTACCGCGCGGCGAGCCCGGTGACCAGCCCCGAGCACCGGGCCGCACTGGTGGAACTGCTCACCGTGGTCGCCCGCAGCGGGCTGCTCACGCCGGGCTCGCGGCTGCGCGAGGTCGAGCTGAAGGCCGACCAGCCCGTCGACGAGGACGGGCTGCCGGGCACGGTGCTGACGTTCGGCGCCCGCCGCCTGCTGGTGCTGTCGGCCGACGCCGACGACCGCGAGGTGAAGGGGCTGGAGTACGCCGCCGACGGGGTGTTCGGGGCGCTGCCCGGATACGCGATCACCCGGGAGCGGACGCTGGACACCGGCGGGGCCACCCCCGACCGGATCACCGAGTTCACCCGCCTGCTGGCCGAACACGGGCCGATCGCCTGGCAGCACGAGCGGGTCGCCGGGCTCTCCGACACCGCCGGGATCAGCCTCGCCGAGGCCACCATGGTGCTGGCGGGCCTGCCCCAGCAGGCGTGGCACAAGGCGGAGTCGGAGTGGGTGCGCGAGCTGCTCGGCGTCGACGCCGCCGCGGCGGGCGCGGCCGCGAGCCGGATGCGGTCGGGCAGCGTGACCGCGACCGCGCGGCTGCTGGCCCTGCTGCTGCCTGCGGACCTGGCCGCGCTGTGGCGGTCCGGCCCGGCGGCCGCGGAGTTCGCCGCCGCCTGGACGGAACGCCACGGCGTACGCCGCCCGGTGCGCGACGACCTGATCGTCGCCATCGACAAGGCCGATGTGGACGGCTCGATGAACGCCTCCGAACTGATCCACGGCATCGCCAACCCGGACACCTGCCGGTGGCTGCGCGGCTCCGTCGACGGCATCGACGACGACGACGTGTTCGTCGCGCTCGCCAAGTGCCTGCCCTGGCTGGTCTACCACCTGCCGGCCGACGACCCGATCCGGGCCGCACTGCCGCGCGCGGTGGAGCTGGCCCAGGCCAGGCTGGCCGACCCGGCGATGTCCCTGCCGGCCGGCTACGTCACCGAACGCAAGATCGACGCGCTGCTCGCGGCGACCGGCACGACCCGGGTGGACGGTGCCGACGGCAGCATCTCGGCCGGGGCGGTGCTGCTGCCGCCGGACACCGGCTGGCGCGTGGTGCACGTGCGCCCGGCGCTGCTGACCGGCGTCGACGACCCGGTGCTGCATGTGCTGCGGGCCAGGCTCGACAGCCACCAGGACGGCGTCGACGCGGCGCTGCACGCGCTGCTCGGCGGCCAGCTCGCGCGGCTGGTCGGCTACCCGGTGCCGGCCGGGATCGACGGGTTCGCCCAGGATCCGACCCGGTCCGTGCCCGACCTGGTGGCCCGGGTCGCACAGGAGCGGGGCCTGCCCGCCGACGCGGCCGCGCTGTACCTGCAGCTGCTCGCGCTGCCCGACCCGACCGACCGCAACACCGCGCTGTGGACGGGCTGGAAGCCGGCCCGACTGAAGGCGGCCCGCGCCGCGCTGGCCGCCACCGACCTGGTGGTCGAGGCCAAGCGGCCGCGCGCCGGGCGCAGCCTGTTCCTGCCCGGTGGCTGGCTCGCGCTCAAGGCCCCGCACCTGCCGCTGGAGCGGTGGAAGCTGCCGCTGCTCATCGGCGGTGAGAACGGGGTGTCGGGGCTTGCCATCGTGCTGCCGGTCGCGCCCGCGCCGCAGCTGTTCGCGCTGGCCTGGGACAGGATCACCGCGGGCGACGGACCCCGATTCGACGAACTGGTAACCGAGAGGCGCCGATGACCACCACCACGACCGCCCGGCAGGTCGATCCTGCCGAGCACGCGTACGCCGGCGAGCTGGCGTTCCTGGCCGCGTACGACGGCGGGCCGCGCCCGCCCGGCTGGCGGCTCACCCCGCGCGCCGTGGTCACCTTCATCACCGGCAGCGACGGCCGTGAGCTGGAGCTGGCCAAGGAGGACCGCCGCGACGGCCTGCCCAGCAAGCTGACGATCCCGGCGAAGTTCGTCGGCGAGCGGGCCCTGGTCGAGCGGTGCGTGGTCACCCTCGCCGGGGAGCGCGGCCTGCTGCTGGTCGGCGAGCCGGGCACGGCCAAGTCGATGCTGTCGGAGCTGCTGTCCGCGGCCGTCTGCGGCAGCAGCGAGCTGGTCGTGCAGGGCACCGCGGGCACCACCGAGGACCAGCTGCGCTACGGCTGGAACTACGCGCTGCTGCTGGCCCACGGCCCGAGCAGCGAGGCGCTGGTGCCCTCGCCGATCCTGTCGGCGATGCGCACCGGCTCCGTGGCCCGCGTCGAGGAGATCACCCGCTGCCTGCCCGAGGTGCAGGACGCGCTGGTGTCGCTGCTGTCCGACCGCCGCATCGCGGTGCCGGAACTGGCCGGCACCGACGGCGCGACCGTGCACGCCGCGCCCGGCTTCACCCTGATCGCCACCGCGAACCTGCGCGACCGGGGCGTGTCGGAGATGTCGGCGGCGCTCAAGCGCCGCTTCAACTTCGAGACCGTCGGCCCGATCGGCGACCTCGCGGCCGAGACCGCGCTGGTCGGCAAGCAGGCCCGCGCGGCGCTGGAGCGGGTCAAGGCCCCGTTCGCGGTCGACGACGCGGTGCTGGAGGCGCTGGTCACCGCGTTCCGGGACCTGCGCGAAGGCCGTTCGGTCGAGGGCTGGGACGTGGAGCGCCCGTCGACGGTGATGAGCACCGCCGAGGCCGTCGCCGTGGCGACCTCGCTGGCGCTGGCCCAGGCGTACTTCCCCGGCGACCGCGACGTGCTGTCGCTGCTGCCCGGGCACCTGCTCGGGGTGGTGCGCAAGGACGACCCGGCCGACGGCGCGAAGCTGCTCGGCTACTGGGACGGGGCGGTGCGCCGCCGCGCGGAGGACGGCGCCCGGTTGTGGCGGCGGCTGTGGGAACTGCGCGATGTCCTCGGTGGCTGAGACGACGGCGGTGGAGGCAGCGGCGGTGGAGACGACGGCGCTGGACGGCGACCCGGCGGTCGCCGTCGCCGAGCTGGCCGGGCAGCGCGACCCGTTCCTGATCGGCGTGCGGCACCACTCGCCCGCGCTGTCGGTGGTGCTGCCCGACCTGCTCGACCGGCACGCGCCCGAAGCGCTGCTGCTGGAGCTGCCGCCTGAGCTGGGGCAGTGGCTGCCCTGGCTGGCCGATCCCGACACCACCGCGCCCGTCGCCCTGGCGGGCGCGGTGGGTGACGCGGGTCTGGCGTTCTACCCGTTCGCGGACTTCTCGCCGGAGCTGGCCGCGGTCCGCTGGGCGCACCGGCACGGCGTGCCCGTCGTGCCGTGCGACCTGCCGCTGGCCGACCGGGCCTGGCACGAGCGGGAACAGCCCGCGGCCGGACCGGCCGGGCAGCGACTGTCCCTGGCGTCCGCCCTCAAGGGCGCGGCCACCGGCCGCGCCGACGAGGACATGTGGGACCGCATGGTCGAGGCCCGCGCGCCGGGCGCCGACCCGGAGGCGGTACGCCGGGCGGCGCTGCTGGTCGGCTGGGCGCTGCGCCGCGACGCCGAGACCGGCGACGGGGTGTCCACCCTGGACCTGCGCCGGGAGGCGCACATGCGCGGCTGCCTGGCCGAGCACGCCGGCAAGCGGGTCGCGATGCTGGTCGGCGCGTTCCACGCCCCGGCGCTGCGCGAGGCGGGGCAGGCGAACCCGGCCGCGGCGGGCACCAAGGTGGTGACGTCGCTGGTGCCGTACACCTTCGGGCTGCTCGACGCCCGGTCCGGCTATCCGGCGGGCATCCGCGACCCGCAGTGGCAGCAGTCCGTGCTCGCCGCCGCGGGCGACCCGGCGCAGGTCGAGGCGGCGGCGCTGGCCGCCGTCGTCGCGGTGTGCGCCCGGGTGCGCGCCGCCGGGCACCCGGCCGGGCCCGCCGAGGCGCGCGAGGCCGTCCGGCTCGCCGTCGACCTGGCCCGGCTGCGCGGCCTGCCCGCGCCCGGCCGCGGTGAGCTGGTCGAGGCGCTGCAGAGCGTGCTCGCGCACGGCGAGGTGCTCGGCCGCGGCCGCGTCGTCGCCACCGCGATGGAACACGTGCTGGTGGGGGACCGGCGGGGGCGGCTCGCCCCCGGCACCCCGCGCTCCGGGCTCGGTCCCGCGGTGCGTGACCTGCTGGCCGCGCTGCGGCTGCCCGGCCCCGGCGACGCGGCCAAGGACACCCGGCTCGACCCGCTGCGCTCCGACCTGGACAGACGCCGCGAGACGGCCCTGCAGCGGCTGGCCGCCTGCGGTGTCGCGTACGCCGAACCCGTGGCCGGTGACGGCGGAGCCGGTGGCGTGGACGCGATCACCACCCGCTGGCGGCTGCAGTGGACCCCGCACACCGAGGCCGGCATCGAGGTCGCCGGGCTGCGCGGGGTGACCCTCGAACAGGCCACCGAGGGCGCGCTGGCCGAGCGCCGCCGTCGCGAGACGGGTGCGGGCGGCCCGTCGGCGGCCGAGGTGATCGAGGGTCTGCACGCCGCCGCGGTGTGCGGCCTGCCCGCGCTCGCCGCCCGGCGGCTGGCCGAGGTCGCCACGCTGGTGCCCGCACAGGGTTCGCTCACCGAGGCGATGACGGCACTGGCGCTGCTCGACCGGCTGCGCCTCGGCCACGTGCCGGGCCTGCCCGAACCGGACCGCACTGCCGTCGCCGCGGCCGCCGAGGCGGTGGAGACCGCCGCCGTCCGCCAGGTCGACGGGCTCGCCGGCGCCGAGGACGTCGCCGACGCGCGGGCGCTGGCCGCGCTGGCCCAGCGCGCCGAGGCGTCCGGGTCGGCCCTGCGGCTGACCGACGCGCTGGCCCGGCTGGCCGCCCGCGGCACGCCGCTGATGGCCGCCGCCGCCGGTGCGGTGCGGGTGCTGCTCGGCCATGTGCCCGCGGAGGAGTTCGGCGTGCGGGTGGCGTCCTGGGTGGACACCGCGGGCACCGACGAGGCCCGCCGCGCCCTGCAGGGTCACGTCAGCGGCCTGCTGGCCGTCGCCGAACCGCTGCTGCAGGCCGCCTCCGGGGTGCTCACCGGGCTGCTCGACCGCGTCGAGACCCTGCCCGACGAGGCCTTCCTGACCAGGCTGCCCGCACTGCGCGGCGGCTTCCACACCGCCAGCCCCGCCGGGCGCGACCGGCTGCTGGCCGTCGTCGACGAACGCCTCGGCGGGCAGGTCGCCGACCTCGGCGACGTCGACGATCCCGACGGGCTGCTGGCCCGGCTGCTCGCCGATCGCGCGGGCCGGGCGGCGCTGGTGGAGCTGGGCCTGCTCGCCGCCGACGGTGCGGCGCCCGCGCTGGCGTCCGCCGACGGGGCCGCGAGCCCCGGCCCGGACGCCAGGCCCGCGCCGTCCGGCGAGCTGTCGCCCGCCGACCGCTGGCGGCTCATCCTGGGCCGCGACCGGTCCGGCATGGGCGGCAAGGCCCGGCGGTACGCCACCGCGCTCGACGAGCTCTACGGCATGGGCCGGGGCGAGGGCGCGCGCGAGGACCGCGGCGCCGGAGCCGGCCGCGAGCCGTCGTTCCCCGGCGTACGGGAGTGGTCCGAGGAGCTGTCCGCGCTGTTCGGGCCGGGCGTACGCGAGGAGGTGCTGGCCGCCGCCGTGGAGTCCGGCCGCCTCGACGCGGCGCTGGAACTGGACCCCGACGCGGTGCGTCCCTCCATGGACCTGCTGCGTGACGTGCTGTCGCTGGCCGGCGGCCTGCCCGAGGCGACCGTGGCCCGGCTGCGTCCCCTGGTCGCCCGCATCATCGCGGAGCTGACCAGGGAGCTGGCCACCACGCTGCGCCCGGCGCTCAACGGCCTCACCACGCCCCGGCCCACGTCCCGCCCCGGCGGGCGACTGGATCTGGCCCGCACCCTGCGGGCGAACCTGCCCGCCGCCCGTCGCGGCGAGGACGGCCGGGTCACCGTGGTGCCCGAGCGGCCCGTGTTCCGCACCCGGGCCCGCCGCGGCGTCGACTGGCGGCTGGTGCTGGTGGTGGACGTGTCCGGCTCCATGGAGGAGTCGGTGATCTGGTCGGCGCTGACCGCGTCCGTGCTGGCCGGGGTGCCCGCGCTGAGCACGCACTTCGTCGCCTTCTCCACCGAGGTGGTGGACCTGACCGACCGGGTCGGCGACCCGCTGAGCCTGCTGCTGGAGGTGAAGGTCGGCGGCGGCACGCACATCGCGGCCGGGCTGCGCCACGCCCGGTCGCTGATCACCGTGCCGACCCGCACGCTGGTGGTGCTGGTCAGCGACTTCGAGGAGGGGTACTCCATGGGCGGCCTGCTGGCCGAGGTCCGCGCGCTGGTCGAGTCCGGCGCGACCGTGCTGGGCTGCGCCAGCCTCGACGACGCCGGGCGGCCGCGCTACTCCGTCGCGGCCGCGGGGCAACTGGTCGCGGCCGGTATGCCGATCGCGGCGCTGAGCCCGCTCGAACTGGCCCGCTGGGTCGGCGAGCGGGTGCGCGGATGAGCCCGCGGAGCCACGGCGTGAGCCGCCGGACGGGGGAGCGATCGTGAGCGGGCTGCCCCCGGTGACCGCCCCGGCGCTGGCGGAGACGCTCGACGCGCTGCCGGGACGGCTGCGCAAGAAGGTCGACGACGCCGTCACCCGGGCCGCGGCCTGGCCGGTGTCCACGGCCGACGGCCAGGTGACGGTGGCCGTCGACGAGAGCACCACGGTGACCCTGGTGCTGACCGGCGGCGTGGTGCGCACCGGGGCCGACGCCCGGTGCAGCTGCCTGCTCGCGCCCAACTGCCTGCACCGGGTCGCGGTGCTGGCGCTGGCTTCGGTGCACGACGGCGTGGACGACGTCCCGGAGCCCGCCGGGCTGCCGGACCCGGCGAGCCCGGGACCGTCCGACGCGGACGCCGGGTCGCCGACGACCGTCGGCGCTCCGGTGACCCGCAAGGGCCGCCGGAGCGGATCGCCGGCGGGCACGCCCGCCGGGGCCGCCGGCGGCGAGGCCGGGGCCGCCGACGCCACGGCCGGTGAGGCGGCGGCCGGCGAGCCGGGTCCGGACGGCTCCGGGCCGGTGGCGCTCAGCCCACGGCAGCGGGACGCGGCCGACGGGCTGTGGCGGGCCGGGGCGGCGGTGCTCGCCGCGGGCACGTCGGGCAGCGGGCTGGTGCTGCGTACCGCGTTGCTGCGAGCCGTGCACGAGGGCCGCGCCAACGGGCTGCACCGCGCCGCGGCGGCGGGCACCCGGGTCGCCGCCGGGCTGCAGGCGCTGCGGGAGGCGCAGCCGCAGTTCCGGCTCGCGGAACTCACCGACGACCTGCGCGAGCTGCTGACCGTGTCGCACCGGCTGCGCGCCGGGGACCTGCCCGCCGAGCAGTCCGCCGACCTGCTCGGCGTGGCCCGGCGCGGCTACGACCCGCAGGCCGGGCTGCGCCTGTACGGCCTGTGCACGGTCCCCGTCGTCGCCGAGTCCGGCTACGCGGGCACGGCCACCTACGTGGCCGACCGCGACGGTCGGCTGTGGACGGTCACCGACGTCGCCCCCGGTGGCGCGGACCGGGCCGCGCGCTCCGGTGACACGGTGGTGGCGCTGGGGGAGGCCGGGCTGACCCACCGCGAGCTGACCCGCGCGGGCATGATCGTCTCGGGGGGCACGGCCAGCGCCTCGGGCCGGCTGGGCGCGGGCAAGTCGGTGCGCGCGGTGCGCGCCACCGGGGAGGCCTGGACCGAACCGCCCCTGCGGGCACTGTGGGAGCAGCCGCTGGACGAGCAGGTCGCGCGGGCCTTCGCGGCGCTCGCCGAACCGGTCGGGGACCGGGCGGCCGGATCCGACCTGGTGTTCCTGTCGGTGCGGCTGACCGGCGCGGCGACCGGGGACGCGGTGCTCGCGGAGACCGCCGACGGGGCTCCGGTGCTGCTCACCGTCGCCGACGACCATCCGGAGCTGCCCTACCGGGACAACCTGCGGCTGCTCGGCACGGCGCCGGGGCTGGAGCTGCTGGTGGTGGGCCGTCCCGACCCCGGTCGCCGGGCCACCGTGCAGGCGCTGTCGATCGGGCTCACGCCCGGCGCCGGCGACGGGCTGCGGCTGCCGCAGGCCTGGTCCGGGCACGCCGATCTGGGATACGACCGGTTGCACCGCAGCCAGCTGATGTCCGGCAAGCCGGTGGCCGCCGTCGCGGCGCGCCCGCCCGCGACCGGTGACCCGGCGCTGCAACTGCTGCGCCGCCACCTGGAACGGGTGGTCAGCGGCGGGCGGGCCGTGCACGCGCTCGCCGACGACCAGACGCGGCGGCTCCGGCGGGCCCGCCTGGATCTGGGCGCGCACCTGCTGGGCGAGCTGGCCGCGGCGGCCCGGTTCCGGCCGCGGGACCCGTTCGGCCGTCTCACCGGCGACGACGCGGAGGGCTTCACCCGGGCCTGGCTGGCCGCGGCGGTCTACGAGCAGCACGCCACCTCGGCGCTGACCCACGCCACCTGGCTGCCCCGAGGCTGAGCGCGCATCCGGTCCGGCCGCGACGTCGTCCGCGCGACCGGACCGGGTGCGCCAGCAGAAGGTCCCGCCCGGTCCGGCCTCAGCCCAGGCGCAGCAGGTCGTCCAGGGTCAGCGGGGCCACGCCGGTGAGCCGTTCGACGGTGTCGGTGACGGTCGCCAGCGAGCCGTCCCGGATCGCCAGGTAGGTGCTCACCCACGCCTCGACCTGCCAGTCCGGGGCCTGGTAGACGGCCCGCGAGGCGTACGCCTCCTCGACCGTCTCGTCGTGGTAGCTCGTCTGCCGCCCGGTGACGAACGTGATGATCTCGGCGACCTGTTCCAGCGTCAGCGCCTGCGGCCCGCTCAGCTCGTAGACCTGCCCGTCGTGGCGGCCCGGTTCCCGCAGCACCAGCACGGCGACGTCCGCGACGTCGTCGATGGCCACCCCGGCCACCTTGCCGTCTCCCGCCGGGCCCCGCAGCACCCCGTCCCGCCCGGCGAACAGCGGCATCATCTCCAGGTACAGGTTGTTGCGCAGGAACGTCCACGCCAGCGGCGTCGCGCGCAGGTGCTGCTCGGTGGCCCAGTGGTCGCGGGCCAGCGTGAACGTCGCATCGGCGCGCGCGCCCGCGAACGATGTGTACACCAGCCGGCGCACTCCGGCGGCGACGGCCGCGTCGATGAACGTGCGGTGTTCGTCGACCCGCTCGGCGGACTCCGCGCCCGACACCATGAACACCGTCTCGATCCCGGTCAGCGCGTCGCGGACCGCCGCGCCGTCGCGGTACGCCGCCATGCGCACGTCCACACCGGGCAGGTCGGGGGCACGGGAGGGGTCGCGCACCACCAGCCGCTGCGGCAGCCCGGCGTCGGCGAGGCGGCGGGCCACCTGCGCGCCGAGACGGCCGGTGGCCCCGGTGACGGCGATCGTCGCGTCGGACATGGACCTCTCCTGCCTGATGGGCTGCCTTCCCATGGTAGGCGGGAGCGGTGCCGGACAGGGCTGACGGCGTGCTGGTCTTCGCCGGGGCCGATGCCGCTGCCGGGGCGAGAGACCGTGAGTTCGGCTTCCGTCCCCCCGCGACCGCGGCATGCTCGGCGCCGCGGCTGCCTGACGGCCGCTGGTTCGGCCAGGCCCGCCCCGGTGCGGACTAGAATGGCGGGGAGGGACACGATGACACGACAGCGGCCGGACGGCACTCACGATCATCCGTACAGCGCGCTCAACCTGCGCCTGGCACTCGCCGGTTTCGGGCTGGTGTTCGCGGGGGTGCTGGCGGTCATCTCGTTCGCCTTCGGCGCGACCTGGCTGGGCTGGTTCAGCGTGCTGCTGATGGCCGTCACGGTCGTCGACCTGATCGTGATCTCCCGCCGGCGGCGGCAGCGCCGCCGGGAGGACCACGGCGCGCCCCATTCGCTTTTCGAGTGAGCCGACCGTGCGAACCGGACCGCGGTGAAGTTTCCCTGCTGCCCAGGTCAGGCGGCATATCATCGAGAGATGATCAACGGTATGCATGCTCTGATCTACAGCACGAACGCCGACGCCGACCGGGCCTTCTTCCGCGACGTGCTCGGCTTCCCGCACGTGGACACCGGTGAGGGCTGGCTGATCTTCAAAGCGCCGCCCGCGGAGATCGCCTTCCACCCGGCCGACGCGCACACCCGCTGCGAGCTGTACCTGACCACCGACGACGTGGAGACCACGGTGGCGCAGTGGAGCGAGCGCGGCCTGGAGATCATCGTCGCGCCGGCCAAGCGCGAGTGGGGCACCGAGGCCGTGGTACGCCTGCCCGGCGGCGCGACCCTCGGCGTCTACCAGCCCACCCACGTCACCGCCTTCAGCGCGGCCTGATCCCGGCACCGCCCGCGCCCGTCCGCGGGGACCGCGTCAGTCCGGGGCCCAGCCGGGATCGCGGCCGAAGGCGGCCAGCAGCCGGTCCTGCGCGTCGGCCCCGTCGGGCAGGACGATCCGCGGGCCGATGACCCCTGCCCCGCGGTACTCGTTCTCCTCCACGTCGAACCAGTCCGCGACCACCTTCACCGCCTGCTGGTCGAGCGCCGGGTCGACCCCGAGCGCCACGGCCAGGTCCCAGGCGTGGATGAGGTGGTCGGCGGTGAGCTGGTAGGCGTACTCGCTGGCGGCGGTGTCGCCGAAGGACAGATGCACGACCCGGTCCATCGCCCCGGCCGCGGTGACCGCGGCCTCGGCCTCGCGGGCCGCGTCGGCGGCCGCGGTGACCGGATCGGCGCCGAGCAGGTCGCCGGCGAACCGGTCGCCGACGTCGTCGACGGTGGCCCCGGCGAACAGCGGCACCGTCCAGCGGTCCTCACCCACCAGATGGTTGACCAGCGTACGGACGTCCCACTCCGGGCACGGCGTGGGCGACGACCACTGCTGGGGCCGCACCTGCGCGACGCGGTCGGTGAACTCGGCCAGACTGGCCCGGTAGCCGTTGAGCAGGTCCATGGCATCCACCTCGCCAAGCAGTATATGCAGGCCGAACGTGCCGAGATCCGGCTTCGGCGACCCGGGTGGCCGGATGGGACGTACCGTCGGGGGGAGGGGAGGTCCGTCATGTTCGTCCAGGTCATCCGCGGCCGTGTGGCCGACCCCGAGGCGGTGCGCGAGGCGTTCGAGCGCTGGGTGCGCGAGCTGTCCCCGGGCGCGGACGGCTGGCTCGGCAGCACCGGCGGGGTCACCGCCGACGGCCGGCTGGTGGTGCTCGCCCGGTTCGCCTCGGCGGAGGCGGCCCAGGCCAACAGCAGGCGCCCCGAGCAGGACCGCTGGTGGCAGGAGACGGCGGCGCTGGTGTCCGAGCCGAGCTTCCACGACAGCGCGGACGTGCGCGGCTACCTCGCCACCGGCTCCGACAAGGCGGGCTTCGTGCAGGTCATCACCGGCCAGACCACCGATCCGGACAAGATGATGGACAGCGTCGTACGGCTGTCGGCCAGCCTGCACGCGTTCCGCCCGGACCTCATCGGCGGCACGGTGGCCCTGCACCACGACGGCACCTTCACCGAGGCCGTGTACTTCACCTCGGTGGAGCAGGCCCGGGCGGGGGAGCAGCGGCAGCTGCCGCCGGAGCTGCAGGGCGCGCTCGACCGGGCCGAGGAGCTGACCTCGATGCTGTCGTACCACGACCTGACCGACCCCTGGCTGCTGTCGCCGCCGCGCTGAGGGTCGCGCCCCCCGGTCCCGGGCGCTTAGCATGGGCCGGTGATTTTCCAGCCCCGTCAGCGCATCGTGTTCATCGGCGACAGCATCACCGACTGCGGGCGGCGCGACGCCGCCGCGCCGTACGGCGACGGCTACATGAGCCTGGTGCAGGCCTTCGTCACCGCCGCCCGTCCCGAGCTGGGCCTGAGCTGGGTCAACCGCGGCGTCAGCGGCGACACCGTGCGCGACCTCGCCGCCCGGTGGGAGCGCGACGTCGTCGAGGAGCGCCCCGACTGGCTCAGCGTGAAGATCGGCATCAACGACGTCTGGCGCTTCTTCGAGAACCAGCTGGACGCCGCGGTCCCGCTCGACGAGTACACGGCCACCCTGCGCTCGCTGCTCGCCACGGCCGTCGAGCGCACCGGCTGCCGCCTGATCCTCGCCGACCCCTACCTGATCGAGTCCGACCGCGACGATCCGCAGTACGCGATGACCGCCGACTACGCCGCCGTCGTCGCCGCGCTGGCGAAGGACTTCGGCGCGCTGCACGTGCCGGTGCAGGCGGCGTTCGACCGGGTGCTGACCTCCACCGTGCCGGCCGACTGGGCCCACGACCGCATCCACCCGAACCTGGCCGGCCACGCCGTGATCGCCCGCGCCTTCCTGGACGTCATCGCCTGACCCGCGCCGCCCCACCGGGGCTGATGATCACCCGAGTTGCCTGGCACATGGGCGAATGCCGGTCCAAGATACGCCCGGTTGCCGGGCAAGTCGGGTGATCAAGACGGTCCGGGGGTGGTGGCGGGTGGGTAGGGTGCGGGCATAGGGGCGTATGCGGTCGGGGCGCTGTCGGCGCTGATCCAGGTCGCGGCGGCGGCTGCCGCGGCCGGATCCCTGCTGGGTGGGGGCGCGGCGGTGCTCGCGGCCTGGGTGGCCGCGGTCGTGGCGGTGCCCTACGGCTGGGTCCTCGGGCGGGTGCGGGCGTATCCGCCGAGCGGGCGCGGGGTCGCGCTGTTCGCGGTCGACCACACCTGGAGCCTGGTCAACACGATCGCCGGGGCGGGCTTCCTGACCGTCAACCTGGCCCGCGGCCACCACCTGGACCCGCCGCGCTGCTGCCATCGGGGCCGGATCGACATCCACGAGCAGGCCATGCGGGGGTACGCCACCACGCTGGGCAACGTGATCGCCGGTGGCACCGCGGCCAACGAGCGGCACGAGGACCTGCACGTCCGGCAGGCGCGCCTGCTGGGGCCGCTCTACCTGCCGCTGGTCGGGCTCAACTACGTCCTGTTCAGCGTGCTGCCGGTGTGGTGGCTCTACCACGATCACGACGGCTACCCGATCACCGGCCCGGGCCGTTACTTCACCCGCGGCGTGTACCTGCACGTCTGGCACGAGGCCTGGGCCTACCGCCGCGACGTCCGGGACCGCTACGGCGACCTGCCCGTGCGCAGGCCCGGCCGTCGCCGGCCGCGCCGGGCCCACCGGCACGGTGACCACGATCACTATACAGATGACAAAACTTGAAATCTGTCATCTGTCATCTGTACGGTTCTCGCCATGGCAACCAACACCATGACCACTCGCCCGCTCGGCACCTCCGGCCCGCGCGTCTCCGCGCTCGGGCTCGGCCTGATGGGCATGTCCGACCTGTACGGCCCCGCCGACGAAGCGGAGAGCATCGCCACGATCCACGCCGCCCTCGACGCCGGGGTCACCCTGCTCGACACCGGCGACTTCTACGGCATGGGCCACAACGAGCTGCTGCTGCGCGACGCGCTCCGGGGCCGCAACCGCGACAACGCCGTCATCAGCGTCAAGTTCGGCGCGCTGCGCGACGCCGCGGGCGGCTGGAACGGCGTCGACACCCGGCCGATCGCGATCAAGAACTTCCTCGCGTACACCCTCAAGCGCCTGGGCACCGACCACGTCGACGTCTACCGTCCCGCCCGGCTCGACCCGAACGTGCCGGTCGAGGAGACCGTCGGTGCGCTCGCCGACCTGGTCAAGGCCGGTTACGTCCGGCACATCGGGCTGTCCGAGGTCGGCGCGTCCACGCTGCGCCGGGCCGCGGCCGTGCACCCGATCGCGGACCTGCAGATCGAATACTCGCTGATCTCCCGCGGCATCGAGCACGACATTCTGCCCGCCGCCCGCGAGCTCGGCATCGGCATCACCGCGTACGGCGTGCTGTCCCGCGGCCTGCTGTCGGGCCACTGGTCACGCGAGCGCGCCACCGTGGCCGGCGACTTCCGCGGCCACCTGCCCCGTTTCGCCGGCGACAACCTGGACCGCAACCTGGCCCTGGTCGAGGCGCTGCGCGAGGTCGGGCAGGACAAGGGGGCCAGCGTCGCGCAGATCGCGGTGGCCTGGGCGTTGGCCCAGGGCGACGACATCGTGCCGCTGGTCGGGGCGCGCACCCGGGCGCGCCTGGAGGAGTCGCTGGGCGCGCTGCCGGTCGTGCTGACCGAGACCGACCTGGCGCGGATCGCGTCGGCCGTGCCGGCCGGATCGGTGGCCGGAGACCGCTATGACCCGCATTCGATGT
The DNA here is from genome assembly GCF_011297315.1 of Catellatospora chokoriensis. Taxonomy (NCBI): domain Bacteria; kingdom Bacillati; phylum Actinomycetota; class Actinomycetes; order Micromonosporales; family Micromonosporaceae; genus Catellatospora; species Catellatospora chokoriensis. The sequence goes on along the minus strand of NZ_JAAOTI010000011.1, from coordinate 237,336 downwards.
CGGCGCTCGACAGCGAGAGGTAAGGTCTGCCTCGACATGGCAGATGCACCTCTCACTCCGGACCGGATCCTCGAAGCGGCGGAGGAGGCCCTCCGCCGCTTCGGACCGGCGAAGGCCAACGTCGTCGATGTGGCGCGCGCGCTGAACGTCAGCCACGGCAGCGTGTACCGGCATTTCCCCAGCAAGGCGGCGCTGCGCAACGCGGTCGCCGAGCGCTGGCTGGCGCGGCTCGCCGAGCCGCTGGCCGAGATCGCCGCCGAGCGCGGCCCCGCACAGCCGAGGCTGCGCCGGTGGCTGGACGCCCTGTGCGAGTCGAAGCAGCGGCGGGCGCGTGACGAGCCCGAACTCTTCACCACGTACTACCACCTGGCGCTGGAGGCCGACGAGGTGGTCCGGGCGCACGTCAACGCGCTGGCGGCCCAGCTCGGCGAGATCATCGCCGACGGGGTCGGGCGCGGCGACTTCGCGGTCGCCGACCCGTTCCGGGCGGGCCGCGCCGTCTTCGACGCGACCAGCCGCTTCCACAATCCCGCGCACCTCGCCGAGTGGAACGACCCGGACATGAAGGCCGCGTACGAGGGAGTGTGGCTGCTGATCCTCAGCGGCCTCGGCGTGCCGCAGAAGTGACTCAGGCCTTGGCCGGCCCGCGCAGCTCCCACACGCGGGTGTGCTTGACCGTCACGCTCTCCAGCGCGAACGGCGTCGGCACGTCATAGGCGGCCACCTCGCGGAACAGCGGCTTGGGCAGGAACGCCCGGTCCGGGTCGCCGACCAGCACCCGCGTGCCGTTCTTGACCGCCCGGCGCAGGAAACCGATCATCCGGTCGGCCATCGCCTGGCTGTAGAACACGTCCCCCGCCAGCACGATTTCGGCGTCGGCCGCGTCGCCGCCCAGGATGTCGGCCTGGTCCACCGACACGTCCGCGCCGTTGGCCGCCGCGTTGAGGCCGATCGCCGCGCAGGACAGCGGGTCGATGTCCACTGCGCGCACCGACGCCGCCCCGGTCAGCGACGCGGTGACCGCGACCAGCCCGGAGCCCGCGGCCAGGTCCAGCACCCGCTTGCCGGCCGTCGTCTCCGGGTGGTCGAACACGTAGCGGGCCAGCGCCTGACCGCCGGCCCAGGCGAAGGCCCAGAACGGCGGCGGCTGCTCGCTGCGGTACTCGCCCTCGGTCAGCTCCCACAGGCCGATCGGCTCGTCGGCCTGGTGCAGCTTGATCTCCGGCAGGAAGGGCACCGGGGCGAGTGCGGCGTACGAGCGGACGAAGTCAGCAGCGGTGTCGGTCACCCCCGAAGTGTGCCGCCTGCCCGCCTCCGCTCCGCACGGCGGGCCGGGTGAGCCTGCCCACGCTCCCTCAGGACGCCTCGGCCAACTCCTGGGCCTCGACCAGGATCGGGATCTCGGCGCCGTAGCGCTTCGGCAACTCGATCCGGGCCTCGGCGACGTCCTCCGGGGCGACGCCGAGCTTGAGGCCTTCGCCGCGGCCCCCGCCGAAGAAGACCCCCCGGATCTTGAGGCCGCGCCCCTCCCAGTACGCGAAGTCGGCGACGATCCGCTTGCCCAGGGCGTCCAGGGTGGCTGCGTTGAACCTGGCGTCGCGCAGATACAGGCAGACGTCGCCTGACGTCTGTGTGACGAAGGCGTCGAACTCCGTGTCGGGCACCCGGTAGACGGCCCCCTCCCCGCGGTCCTGCACGATCTCGGTTCCGGCGTAGGAGTTCGGGAAGCGGCTCTCCCCGGCTTCCTGGATCGACTGCAGGACGCTTTGCAGGACGTCGTCGCCCCCGTAGAGGTCCATGCCCTGATACATGCTTTGGCTGGGCATGGGGCGGTCGGGGCGGCAGCCCTTGGTCGGGGTGCCGGAGGTGTCGTGCGGCAGCCGTGAGCGGAACGTCGAGGTGGGCGCGGGGCCGGCTGACTGTCCGGCAGCGTCCCGTGGCGTGCCCGCCTGGGCATCTGGCCCCGCGCAACCGGTGAGCGTGGCGGCCAGCAGGAGCGCGGACGCCAGGGCGCGGTGCCGGGGAGGGATCATCATGACGGAAAGACGCACTGCCGTCCTTACCGGTTGCGTCTGGGTGTCTCGCCCCGTTTAGTGGGGTATGACCCGATTCGCGATCTGTGTTGCCGCGGTGCTGCTGACGGCCCTCACCCTGCTGTCGGTGACGGAGACCGACAGCAGGCCGTGGCCCGGCAAGCCCGATCCGGCCGCCGGGGCCGCGCCGGATCCGGCCGCGTCGGGGGAGCCCGCGGTGTCCGCGGCGGCGCAGACCGCGAAGCCCGCGGCGCCGTTCGGGGACACGCCGTCGCTCACCGTGCCCGGCGCGCTGGTCAAGGCCGGGCAGCCGATCGCCATCCACACCGCCGACCTGCCCGCCAGCGAGGCGTCCGGTCTGGTGGCCAGCCGCCGGCACCCCGGGGTCTTCTACTGGCTGCGTGACGGCGGCGGGGCCACCTCGCAGCGCCCGCGCGCCGCGCTGTGGACCATCAGGCTCGGCGAGCAGGCCCAGGCGTATCCGGTGCGCCGCGGCGAGAACTTCCCGTTCGCGCAGGTCTTCGAAGCGCCGAACACCGACTGGGAGGACGTCGTCATCGACGACGACGACAACCTGTGGATCGGCGACATCGGGGCCAACGACTGCGTGAGCAAGCAGTACCTGTACCGCACGCTGGAGCCCGAGCCGGACACCGACGACCCGTTCATGGTGACCGCGAAGTATCCGCTGGCCTTCCCGGACCCCGCCCCCGGGTGCAAGACCCGCAACGCCGAGGCGATGCTCTGGCTGGACGGCGAGCTCTACGTCTTCGCCAAGACCGCCAACTCCCCCGTGTACCGGGTGGTGCTGCCCGCCGAGCGCAACGCCCCGGTCGCCATGCTGCCGGTGGCGAAGTTCGACTACGCGGTGAACAAGATCTCGGTCAGCACGGTCTCCGACGACCGCACCCGGCTCACTCTGGCCGGTCACGCCCGCTACTGGGTGTTCGCCGCCGACCCCGCGCTGACCGGGGACGCGTTCCTGCGCGAGGCGATGAGCGGCAAGCCGGTGCACACGGCCACGTTCGACTCGGCGGCGGGCAACGCCTCGGTGGAGGGCGGCAGCTACGTGCCGGGCACGCACGACCTGCTCTTCGTCGCGGAGAACAAGGAGATCTTCCTGGTCCCCGACGGTCCGGCCGCCGACGTCCGCTGAGCGGCCCCGGAACGCCGGACCCGTGCCGAGGGAGGGTCGGCACGGGTCCGGCGCCGGTGGTCAGCAGCCGCCGCAGTTGTAGAACAGGATGTCCCAGTGGTTGCCCTCGTCGGTGTACAGATTGCCGGCGCCGGAGCGGTACTGGTAGCCCCAGCCGGAGATGTAGCCGACGTAGGTGAAGTGCGCGGTGATGTAGTTGCCGATGCACGCGTACTTGCTGATGTCGAGCTTGTAGCCGTTCCAGTGGCTGTAGGTGCCGGAGGAGTGGCCGGTCTCGGTGCCTGCGGTGATGTTGATGGCGCAGCCGCTGGCGCTCTTGAGCGTCTTGATGCCGTTGATGGTGACCTGGCGGACGTCGGTGAACGAGGTGCAGCTGGCGTTGTTGCGGTTGCTGCAGTTGCCGCTCGACGACCAGGTGATGCCGGCCGCGCTGAGCTGCGAGGCCGCCTGCGCATGGGTGAGGAACGTCGCCGCGTGTGCCGGACTGGCGAAGGCCAGCACGGACGCGACGACGCCGGCCACGATCACGGTGAGGGCGCGGGGTACGAAGCGGGACATGGGGATGCTCCTGGGGGTGTGGAGTTATTTGCCGTCCGCTGCGCAGCGATGGGAAGATTTTTACCACACATAGAAGAGTGACGCTAGATGGCAAAGTGTCACTCGACTCGCCGCGCTCCAGTGTGGACGGTGACGCCCGCATCCGCCGAAAGGGCCACTCACCTAGCAGCCTAGGACGACCTGGCGGTGGTGTCGCGGCACACCACCGCGGACGCGGGATCAGGCGGTGCGTGCGCGCATCGCCCGGTCCAGCCCGCGCATGCGGGCGGTGACCAGGTCGACCACGACGCGGCTGGCGGGGGAGAGCTCGCCCTCGCGATGGACCACGGCGAACGTCTCGTACATCGCCGGGCGCAGTGGGGCCCAGCCGAGGCCGGCCGGCAGCCGGTCACCGAGGCCGTGCAGCACGCCGCGCCAGGTGACCGTGTCGGCCAGGCCGCGGGCCGCGATGTCGAGGGCGGTCTCGGTGTCCTCCACCTCGATCCGGGGGCGCAGCGGGTGGCCGGTGCGCTGCACCGCCTGGGCGAGCTGGCGGCGGGTGGTGTCCGTCTCCCGCCAGCTCGCATCGGGCAGCACCAGCTGGGCGGCGGCGAGATCGGCGGGGGTGATCCGGGCGTGCAGCCGGGCCGGATCGGCGCTGACGTACACCAGCTCGTCGCGCAGCACCGGGGTGACGACCATGTTCTCGTCCTCCACCGGCAGCGCGATCACCGCCGCCTCCAGCCGCCCCTTGCGCAGGTGCTCCAGCACCTCGGCGGAGTTCTGCCCGACCAGCTCGACGCGCACTCCGGGGTGCCGCTGCAGCACGTCGGCGACCAGGTCGGCGGTGAGATAGAACCGGGCGGTGCGGAACAGCCCGAAGCGCACCGTGCCGGTCAGCAGCTCCCGCACCGAGGCCACGGCCCGCCCCGCCTCGTCGACGGCGGCCAGCGCCGCGGACGCGTGCGGCTGCAGGGCGCGGGCGGCCTCGGTCGGCACCAGGCCCCGCCCGACCCGCCGGAACAGGGTCGTGTCGAGCTGCTGCTCCAGCAGCCGGACCTGCTCGGAGATCGACGGCTGGGCGTAACCGAGGGCGCTCGCGGCGGCGGTGAACGAGCCGTGCTCCAGGGTGGCCAGGAAGCAGCGGAGCTGGTGCAGCGAGAGCACGGTTTCTCCTCGGTTCGATCTATAGGAAATGCCTTTGGATAGCGCTGGAAACCAAGGCTACCTCGATGGCTCGATGCGGCCTAACGTTCTGTGTCATGACCACCACCGCCTCCGCGCCCGCCGCCGTGAGCACGCCGCAGGCCCGTTCCGCCAGGCGCGGCACCGTGCTGGTGCTCGTCTCCGCGACCGGATTCGGCATGTCGGCGGTGTTCGCCAAGCAGGCGTACGCGGCAGGGTTCAACGTGCCGACGATGCTGGCCGGCCGGTTCGCGCTCGCGGCGGTGCTGCTGTGGGCCGTGGTCGCCTGGCGGCGCGCGCCGCTGCCCCGCGGGCGGGCCCTGGCCGTCAGCGTCGGGCTGGGCGCGGTCGGTTACGCGCTGCAGGCCGGGTTCTACTTCGGGGCGCTGGCCCGCATCGACGCCTCGCTGACGGCGCTGCTGCTGTACGCGTACCCGGCGCTGGTCACGGTGCTGGCGATCGCGCTGCGCCGGGAACGCCCGGACCGCCGCCGGCTGGCCGCGCTGGCCTGCTCGGCCGCGGGCATGCTGCTGATGCTCGGCGCGGGCGGCGTCGGCGGCTCGGTCGCCACCGGGGGAGTGCTGCTGGCGCTGGGCGCCGCGGTCGCGTACGCCCTCTATCTGACCGTCTCCGCCGGCCTGCCCGCCGGTGCCGACATCTTCGCGGTGACCGCGGTGGTGTGCGCCTCCGCCGCCGTCAGCCTGGCCGCCACGGGCTTGGCCACCGGCAGCCTGCACGCACCGCACCAGGTGTCGGGCTGGCTGTGGATCGTGTTGCTGGCCGTGGTGTCCACGGTGATCCCGATCGCCGGGATGTTCGTCGGCGTGCGTGACGTCGGCGCGTCCGCGGCGGCGATCCTGTCCTGTGCCGAGCCCGCCGTGACGGTGGCCACCACCGCCCTGGTCTTCGGCGAGCGCCTGAGCCCCGCCCAGGCCCTCGGCGGTCTGGCCGTGCTGGCCTCGGTCGCCGTGCTCCAACTGCGCCGGCGCGTGGTGGCCGCGCCGGTCGCCGCCGCCGCGGAGGTATCCTGCGACGTCCCCTCGCCGGCTGCCGGAGATGAGCACGTTCGTGAGACGCCTCGTACCCCTCGCCGTCGCGGCGGTGCTGCTCGCTGGGGGCTGCGCCCCCTCCGCCCCGGCGGAGTGGGCTCCCGCCCCGTCGGCGCCGGCCGCACCGTCCGCGTCGAGCGCCCCGTCACCCGCGGCGGCGCTCACCCCGGCGCAGAAACTGACCGCGGTCCTCGTCACCGACGAGGCGCTGGCGGCTGAGTTCACCGAGGCGGGCACGGACCTGGAGCGCACGTACGACGGTGAGCGCGCGCCGGGTTCCCCGTCCGGCACCGTCACCGCCTGCGGGACCCGGGCGGTCTCGTCCACCAAGGACGCCAAGCAGGTCCAGGCGCATGTCCGGGCCTGGGTCGTCAACGGGGCGGTGCTGACGCAGGAGGTGCACGTGCTGCCCCGGCAGCGCGCCGAGGACGTGGTCGCCAAGGCGGCGAGCACGCTGAAGGGCTGTGCGAGCTACTCCGACCACGGGGACAGCTATCGCCGTACGGCAGGCAACAAGATCGAATTACCTGCCCCGGTGAAGGGGACCGCCGCCTGCTTCGCCGTCTCCGGGACGGTCAACTGCTTCGCCTACCTGGGGCGCGGTGGGGTGGTGACCACCGTGTCGAGCATGGGCGTGGACCAGCGGAGCGCCGAGTGGTGGCTGGAGCGCATCATGACGGTCGCCGAACACCGCCTGGAAGGGCTGCCCGCCTGACCCGTCTCGGCCGCGCCACCCCTGGCACCGCCCATGAACGCGCAGCGGCCCCGTTCACCTGCAGGTGAACGGGGCCGCTGCGTTAGGAAGGTGCCCTTCTACAACACATGGCGATGTGAAGGTGCCCTTCCTTTGCCTTAGACCAGGAAGTTCTCGAAGGCCCAGGGTTCGGTGTCGTCGCCGGTCTTCGGGCGGAAGTTGGCGAACGGCTCGTAGTAGGAGCTGCGCGGGGTCCAGTCGGTGTGCACCGAGGGGACCGGGCCCAGGTAGGGGTTGGCCACGTCGAGGACGGCCTCGGGGTCGAGGTCGTCGGGGACGCACAGGCCCCGGTTCGGGTTGTTGACCATCCAGTAGACCGCGCCCAGCACCGAAGCGGCGACCTGCAGCGTGGTGGCGTTCTGGTGCGGGACCAGGGCGCGCGACTCGTCGATGCCGAGCTGCGAGCCGACCCACCAGCCGTTGAGCTCGTGGCCGAGCAGGAGCACACCCAGCTCGTCGATGCCGCTGATGATCTCGTCGTTCATGATGCGCTGGTCGGTCTGCAGCGTGTAGCCGTTCATCTGGCACTCGTGCAGGCTGTTCAGCGCGGCGTCGGACGGCTGGTACGCGTAGTGCACGGTGGGGCGGTAGACCGCCTTGCCGTCCTCCCACACGGTCAGGTGGTCGCTGATGGTGAACGCCTCGCCGTGGCGCACGACCATGCCGATGATGGGGCCGCCGAGCGGCACCCAGGACCGGACCTTGGTGGTGATGCCGGTCTGGGCGAGGCAGATCTGGTTCTGCGGACCCGACTCGTGGGTGTACGCGTTGGCGGGCAGCTTGGGCTCGTGGGTGCCCCAGCCCATCTCGGCGGGCGCGATGCCCTCCTCGTAGAAGCCCTCCACGGACCAGGTGTTGACGAACTCGCCGACCTGCTTGGGCTTGTCGCTGACCTGGGTGTCGCGCTCGGAGATGTGGATCACCTTGGTGCCGGTGAGCATGCCCAGGGCCGCGAAGTCGCGGCCGGCCAGGGCCTCCTCGAGCTTGGCCTTGCGGGCCGGGTCGAGCGGCTTGGGCAGGCGCTCGGGCTCCTTGAGCATCGCGGTGGCGATGTCCATCAGGGCGATCTTGGCCCAGTGGCTGACCAGGCCGGGATTCGCGCCGTGCTCGACGATCGCGGTCGGGCCGTCGGCCTTCCAGCCCTTGGCGCGCTCGCGCAGCTTCATGTGCCGGGCGTACAGCGTGCGCGACTGCGGGGTCGCGTTGAGCTGGTCGGCGTACGGGTCCCACTCCTCGACGGAGGTGTCGACGTAGAGGGTGCCGTGGCGCTGGCACCAGTCGATGATCACGCCGGTGTCGATGTTCCACGCCAGGTTGATCAGGACGTCGCCCTCGCCGACGTACTCGGCGAGCTTGGTCTCGATGTTCTCCGGGGTGATGCGCTCACGCACGTAGGTCGCGCCGGCGGCGGTGACCTCCGCGGCGGTGTGGGCGAGGTCCTCGAAGTCCATCACGGTCAGACGCGTGAAGTCCATGTCGACGTGGCGCAGCAGCAGGGGCTGCAGGCACTGGGACACCGAGCCGCTGCCGAGCAGGAGGATGCGGCCGCCGAAGGCGAGCTTGGGGATCGTGGTCACGCGTTGTCTCCGATACAAAACGTTGCTAATGGTGCAAACCCGTTGAATCCAACGGAAGAATACGTGGTGGTGTAGGCGCCGGTGCCGAGGATGTCGACGTAGTCGCCCGGTTCGAGGTCGAGGGGCAGCCGGTAGGGCGCCTTCTCGTAGAGGATGTCGACGCTGTCGCAGGTCGGCCCGGCGAGCACGACCGGACCGGTCGGCTCCCCGTCGCGTGCGGTGACCAGGCGGTACTGGATCGCCTCGCCCTCCGTCTCGGCCAGCCCGCCGAAGCGCCCGATGTCCAGGTAGACCCATCGGTGGTCATCGTCATAGGACTTCTGGGACACGAGCACGACCTGTGCCCGCAGCACTCCCGTGTCGGCCGCGATGAAGCGTCCGGGCTCGATCGCCAGCGTCGGCCGGTACGGGCCGAAGTGCCGCTCGACCGCCGTGTTGATCGCATCGGCGTACGCCTCGATCGGCGCGACCGGATCCTGGTATCCCGTGGGGAAGCCGCCGCCGCAGTTCAGCAGCGTCAGGTGGATGCCGCGCTCGGCCAGCTCGCGGAAGACCTGGGCGGCCTGCGCGACGCTGGGATCCCAGCGGGTCGGATCCAGTTGCTGCGAACCGACGTGGAACGACACCCCGATCGGCCGCAGCCCGAGATCTCGGGCCTGGGCCAGCAGGGACACCGCCATGTCCGGGGCGCACCCGAACTTGCGGCTCAACGGCCACTGCGCACCCGCGCTGCCGGCCAGCAGGCGGCAGAACACCGCGGAGCCGGGGGCGTGTTCGGCGAGTTTGCGCAGCTCCGCCTCGCTGTCGAAGACGAACATGCGTACGCCGCGATCGTAGGCGTAGCGGATGTCCGCTGCCTTCTTGATCGTGTTGCCGTACGACAGCCGGCTCGGATCGGCGCCTTCGGAGAGGCAGAGATCGATCTCGGCGGGGCTCGCCACGTCGAACGAGGAGCCGAGCTGGGCGAGTTGCCTGATCAGCTTCGGCTGGGGGTTGGCCTTCACCGCGTAGAAGACGGTCGTCTCGCGGAAGGCGCTGGTCAGGCGGCGGAACTGCTGCGCCGCGACCTTCAGATCAATGACCAGGTAGGGAGTCTCGCGCTGGTCGGAGTCGAGGAAGTCCTGGATCTCGCGGTTTCCTGCCGCGATCATGGTGACCAGGGTCTTGCCGTTGGTCATCGCCATCGTCTCGCTAATCCTCCAGTGAAAATGGTGAATGCGGCCCTTTGATTGCCGACGGTGGAGTCTAGGGCCAAATGGTGAACGGACCGCCCTCGGGATGCCGCGACGCAGTGTGTCGATACTCATACTCCGGGTGGGTGACGCTCGGCCGTGGACGTGAGCGGAGCCCCACCCGCGCCGCCGAGCAGCGCAGGTGGGGCTCCGGTGATCGACGCAGGTCAGGAGACCGTGATCTTGACGTCGTCGACGCCGGCCTCGACGAGGCTCGCCGTGGACGCGTCGGCGGCGGAGATCAGGATCCGCACCGACTGGCCCGCGTACGCCGAGATGTTCCAGGTGCCCGCCGCCCAGGAGCCGTTGCGGTTGCTGGCCGCACCCGCCTGGGTGAACAGGACCGCCGTGCCGGTGTTGTGCACGATGGAGATCCGGAAGTAGTCGGCGCTGGACGAGTTGGAGCCGTGCGCCAGGTACCAGTTCAGGCTCAGGTTGATCGTCCCGCTGGCGGGCAGGGTCACCGCCGGCGAGCGCACGCTGGTCACGCCGCCGTCGAGGTCGTAGTCGCCCGCGGCCGTGCCCGCCAGCCGCCCGGTGACCAGGTCGTTGCTCCCGGAGACGGTGGTGCCCAGCTGCTTGGCGCCGCTGGAGTTGGTGTCGGCCGGGTCGCCGCGCTCCCAGGCGCCGGTGGTGGCGGTGTCGGTCGCGCTCGGGTTGGTGGTCCAGCCGGTCGCGGTCTCGAAGGTGTCGGTCCACACCGTGGTCGCCGGGGTGCCGGTGGCCAAGGTCCAGAGGGCGTACGCCGCGGCGTCGCCGGCCCGGTTCAGGATCGTGTCGTTGATGTTGGCCGGGTAGGTGTCGCACGACGAGTGGTAGCAGGGGTCGTAGTCCCCGGTGGTGCCGCCCCACTTGGTGACCTGCGCCGAGGTCTTGTTGGCGCTCGCGCCGGCGGCCACGCCCGAGGTCTGGATGCCGACCGCGTTGAACGACGCGTCGTCGGAGCGGCCCGCGCCCTCGACGTTCTCCTCCGGGTTCAGGCCGGGGAAGTTCGTGTCGTAGTACGCCTTCAGGACCTGGCCGATGCCGGAGGTGATCCGGTTGATGAAGTAGCCGCCGTTGGTCGAGCCGACCATGTCGAAGTTGAAGTAGCCCTTGATCTTGGTGCGCTCGGCCGACGGCAGGCTGTTGGCGTAGAACTCCGAGCCGTTGAGGCCCTGCTCCTCGTCGGTCCAGAAGCCGAACCGCACGTGGTTGAGCATCGACGGGTTGGTCGCGGCGAGGGTGAGCGCGATCTCCAGCACGGTCGACGAGCCCGACGCGTTGTCGTTGATGCCGGGACCGGCCGCGACGCCGTCGAGGTGCGCGCCGAACATGTAGACCGTGTTGGCGTCGCCGCCCGGCCAGTCCGCGATCACGTTCGGGCCCGCCCCGCTGGTGCAGCCCGAGGTGCAGTTCTGCTTGACCACGGAGAAGCCCGCCGCGACCAGCTTGTTGTAGACGTAGTTCACCGACGCCGTGTAGCCCGCGGTGTTGGACCGGCGGTTGCCGCCGTTGCTGCTGGCGATGGTCTGGAACTGCTGCAGGTGCGCCTTCACGTTGGTCAGCGAGATGTCCGGCGCGGCCAGGGCCAGCGCCGCTGCCTTCGCGGCGGCGGTCGCGGGGGCGGCGGTGGCGGCCGCGGGGGCGGCCAGCGCGGTGCCCGCCAGGGCGAGCGCGAGCAGGGCGCGTTTTGCTGCGTAGGGTCGCAAGGCCTGACTCCTCAGGGGATCACAGGGTGTGCCGGGGGTTACCGGCAGGCGCAGACTAGCCATCGAAATGATTAATGCGAATAGATGGAAGTAGCGGTTGACCGTACCGTGACCTGTGCCCCGCACCGACCTTAGCGATCGTTCAGTTACGCTGGACCGCGCGTGATCGTCAGGGCGGAGGGGCGTGCGATGGCCGAGCCGGTGCTCACCTACCGGGGCGCGGTGTACCCGTGGCACTGCGACCACATGGGGCACATGAACGTCATGTGGTACGTCGGCAAGTTCGACGAGGCGACGTGGAACCTGTTCAGCACGCTGGGCCTGACGCCGGACTACCTCCGGTCGGCCTCGCGCGGCATGGCAGCGGTGGAGCAGCACATCGTGTACCAACGCGAAGTCTTCGCCGGCGACACGGTCTCCGTGCACTCTGAGCTGCTGGAAGTTCGCGAGAAGGTGATCCGGTTCCGGCACGCGATGACCAACGCGTCCGGCGAGACCACCGCGGTCACCACGCTGACCGCGGTGCACCTGGACACCGCGCACCGCCGCTCGTGCCCGATGCCCGCCGAGGTCCTCGCCGCGGCGCGCGAGCTGCTCACCTCAGCCGGCGAGGACTGACCGCCGCCGGGCCGGTCAGCAGAGGGCGGCCCGGGCCGTCTGGCACAGGACCTTCTCGGCCCGGTCCCAGGACCAGCCGTTCTCGACCACCAGCGTGCGCCAGCCGGTCGGGCCGAACCACAGCCACAGCAGGTCGGCGGTCTCCTGCACCGAGTAGCGGTGCGGCGGTGCGCCCACCTGGCGCAGGTGCCCGGCTACGTCGTGCAGCGCGCCGCGGTAGGCGGCGGTGGCCCGCTCCCACAGCGCCGGCCCGTTCTCGTGCACGGGCAGCGCCTTGAGGATCGCCTCCTGCGCCTTGAACTGGGTCTCGTTTCCCGCGCGGGTGCCCCGGGCGAGGGCCTGCAGCACGGCCTCCGGCGTCGGCAGGGCCAGGATCCGCGCGACGGCCTCCTGGTAGCCCGACAGCGAGACGGCCTTGTCGACGATCCGGTCCAGGATGTCGGCCTTGCTGCCGACGCTCGCGAACACGGTCTTCGACGCGACGCCGGCCGCCGCGGCGATGTCGGCGACGGTGACCCGGCCGTAGCCGCGCTCGGCGAACAGCTGCTCGGCCTCGGCCAGGATCAGGGCTCGCGTCTGCGCGGCCGCCTTCTCGCGCAGCGGGGAGACGTACACGCGCTTGTCGGGCATGGTGCCCATCCTACGGGACATGGCTACCGCTTTGACATATTGAATAGGTCGTCTATAACCTCAAATTATGGCGGCGCACAGCCCGCGCCGCCAGTGAACAGACCCGCACCCGGGCGAGAGGTGAACGACGATGGCGATGGACCACGAAGAACTGGCGGCGGCCCTGTTCCGGATTCTCGAAACAGGCGACCCCGGCCTGGCGGCGCAGGTCGTCGGCCCGGACAACCACAACCGCGAGGCCGCCGTCGCACCCGTGGCGTGCGCCACACCCGGCCCGGCCGGGACCCTGGCCTCCGGCGCCTGGCTGCGCTCGGCCTTCAGCGGCCTGCGCTTTCCCGTGCTCGGCGTGGCCCGCAACGAGCACCAGGTCTGGATCCGGCTGCGGATGCAGGGACGGCACACCGGTCCGTTCGTGCGCTTCCGCGACGGCGCGCTCGACCAGGCCGTCCCGCCCACCGGCCGCGACATCGACTTCGAACAGGTGCACCTGCTCGACATCCGCGACGGCCGGGTCGTCCGGCACGAGGCGGTGCGCGACGACCTGACGATGCTCGGCCAGCTCGGCGTCTTCCCGCCGACCCCGGCCCTCGCGGCGCGCATGGTCGCCTGGAAGGTCTCCGGCCGCGCCGCGCGAGCAGCCGACCGGGTGTCGACACTGGCCGCCGAGGCGGCCGGGCTCGCCTCCGGCCACCGCGCCGCGGCCCACCGGCGCGCGTGACGCCCGACCATCGGTTCGGCCCGCCCGGCGGCGTTGCTCAGCGGCGGGCCGGGCGGGTCACGGGTGCCAGCGGGTGCGGGCGTCGGTGACGACGTCGGCGACGAGCTGGAGGGACGCCAGGCCGTCGGCGGCGGTGAAGGGCTCGTCCTCGCCGGCGCGCGAGCGGACCGCCCGCCAGCACAGCTCGGCCCACTGCGGCAGCACCTGCGCGGTGTGGTGCGCACCGCCGGTCTTCGTGGTCACCTCACCGGTCGTCAGCGTGTAGTGCAGCCGGCCCGGCCCGGTTGCCGCCCACAGCACCGGATCCGCCGGTATCGGCAGGTCCGGCGGCAGGGCCGCGAACTGCGGCGTGGCCTGCTCGGCGAAGCCCGCCCAGTATCCGGACAGGTTGTCCAGCAGCCACCGGCGCAGCACGCCCTCGTCGAGCGCCACCTCGGGCCGCTCGCCCAGGATCGGCAGGCCGTGGCGGGCCAGTTCGAGCCAGGTCACCGGGTTGTGCTGCCCACCCGCCTTCGCGGGTTGGAAGTCGCCCGCCAGGATCTGCGGCGCGGTGTCGCCGTCCACCGGCGGCGCGGCCAGCTGCGCGCGGGTCAGGTAGATGCCGTCATAGACCGGGCCGTTCTCGGGCAGCGACAGGTGCGCCTTCGCCAGCCTGCCCAGTTCCTCGGCGGTCGGGACACGATCCATGACCGCGACGAAGTCGATGTCGCTGCGTCCCGGCCAGTAGTCGCCCAGCGGCACCGACCCGGTCACGAACAGCCCCGTCACCAGACCCCGCACCCGCTCGTCGAGCGCCCTGACGTGCGCGGCGGTCACCCACAGTTCCTCGAACACCCGGCGATTATGCCCAAGACCTCGCCACCTCGCCGTCTCTGCGGTCATCGGCCCGGGCTGCAGTTTCGGGGAAAGTGCAGCGACAGAGCCAGACGTTCGTGCTATTTCCCCGAAACTGCCTGGTGCCTGGTGCCTGGTGCCTGGTGCCTGGTGCCTGGTGCCTGGTGCCTGGACTGTCTGGCGGGTGCGGCGATGCGGGGGTGGTTCGGCGGGGGTGGGCGGGGTGGGCGGGGGTGACGGGAAGGGGGTAGCCGCCTACGCTGTCGCGAATGGCAGACGACGAGCGTCGATCGGTGCGCCGGTTCGCCCGGCTGCTCAGCCCGGCCGGGCTGGTGCTGGCGGGCCTGCTGTTCGCGGCCCCGTTCCTGACCGTGTCCTGCGATGCGCCCGGCGGCTACGGCCGGGCCGCGCCGGGCGGCACGACGACCTACACCGGCTGGGACCTGGCCACCGGCGGCACACCCGACGTGACCGCGGACAAGCTGCTGCCGCCCGAGCAGGGGCGCGGCGACGTGCTCGCCCCGCAGCCGCTGGCGGGCGCGGTGCTGGTGCTGCTCGTGGTCGGCGTGCTCATCGCGATCGGGGTCGGCCGGGCCCGCACCCGCCGCGGCGTGGTGGCCGCGCTCGCCGCGATCGCGGCACTGTTCCTGCTGGTCAATCAGGCTACCGTGCGGTTGCTGGTGGAGGAGCGGCTGCGCGAGCAGCTCACCGGGCCGCTGCCGGCCGGCAAGGACGTCGGGGACTTCGTGCAGGACCAGGGCGGGTTCGGGTTCGCGCTGCTGGCGCTCGTGCTGGTGGCGCTGGGAAACCTGGCCGGCTGGGTGCGGCTGGTGCGCGGCCCTGGCGCGACGGCCGCCGCGGCGGGCGGCGAGGCCGTGACGGCGGCACCCGAGCAGAGCGGACCCGCCGCCACGGCGACGCTCCCCGAGGGCTAACGCTCGTTCAGCTGGTAGGGCAGGATGTGGGGATGGCCGCCACCCACGAGGTCTTCAACCAGGTGCCGCCGCTGACCGGGCACGACGTCGCCGCCGACCCGCCGCTGCTGGCCGCGGTGGTCCGCGAGGGCGCGGCCTGGCACCTCGACGACCTGCACCGGCTCGGCCGGCTCGCGGGCACCGAGCAGGCCCAGCGCTGGGGCGACGAGGCCAACCGGCACACCCCCGTGCTGCGCACCCACGACCGGTACGGCAACCGCGTGGACGAGGTCGACTTCCACCCGTCGTGGCACGAGCTGATGCGGGTCGCCGTCACCGAGGGGCTGGCCGGCGGGCCGTGGACCGACCCGCAGCCGGGCGCGCACGTGGCCCGCGCCGCCGGGCTGCTCGTCTGGAGCGTCGTCGAGCAGGGCCACACCTGCCCGATCTCGATGACGTACGCGGCGGTGCCCGCCCTGCGCGCCCAGCCCGACCTGGCCGCGCGCTTCGAGCCGCTGCTCACCTGCCGGGTGTACGACCCGGGCCTGCGCGCCCCGCAGACCAAGGCCGGCCTGCTCGCGGGCATGGGCATGACCGAGAAGCAGGGCGGCTCGGACGTGCGGACCAACACCACCACGGCCACCCCCGCCGCCGACGGCAGCTGGCTGCTGCGCGGGCACAAGTGGTTCACCAGCGCGCCCATGAACGACCTGTTCCTCGTGCTGGCCCAGGCGCCCGGCGGCCTGTCCTGCTTCCTGGTGCCCCGGGTGCTGCCCGACGGCGCCCGCAACACCTTCCGCATCCAGCGGCTCAAGGACAAGCTCGGCAACCGCAGCAACGCCAGCAGCGAGCCCGAGTTCGACGACACCGTGGCCTGGCTCGTCGGCGAGCAGGGCAGGGGAGTGGCCGTCATCCTCGAGATGGTGTCGCTGACCCGGCTCGACTCCAGCCTCGGCTCCGCCGCCGGCATGCGGGCCGCGCTCATGCAGGCCGCGCACCATGCTCGGCACCGCCACGCGTTCGGCGGGCCGCTGCTGGACAAGCCGCTGATGCGCAACGTGCTGGCCGACCTGGCGATCGAGTCGGAGGCCGCGACGACGCTGGTGATGCGGGTGGCGGGCGCGGTCGACCGGGCCGCGCGCGGCGACCGCGGCGAGCGGGAGTTCGCCCGGCTGGGCACCGCGCTGGCGAAGTACTGGGTGTGCAAGCGGCAGCCCGCGATGGTCGCCGAGGCGCTGGAATGCCTGGGCGGCAACGGCTACACCGAGGACTCCGGCATGCCGCGCCTGTACCGGGAGGCGCCGCTCAATGGCATCTGGGAGGGCTCCGGCAACGTCAACGCCCTCGACGTGCTGCGGGCGCTGGCCCGGGAGCCGCAGAGCCTCGCCGCGTACGAGCAGGAGGTCGCGGCGGGGCTGGGCGGCGACACCCGGCTCGATCAGGCCTGGCAGGAGCTGCGCAAGGAGCTGGCCGACACCGCCGACGCCGAGCTGCGCGCCCGGCGCACCGTCGAGCGGATGGCGCTGGTGCTGCAGGGTTCGCTGCTGGTCCGGCACGCGCCGGGCGCGGTGGCCGACGCGTTCTGCGCCTCGCGCCTGGCCGGCGACCGGGGCCTGGCGTTCGGCACGCTGCCGCCCGGCCTCGACCTGGCCGCGATCCTGGGCCGGGTGCCACCGGCCTGACCGCGACCCTGACCCGCGCGGCGCGCTCCTTGAACCTCGGTGACGCGCCAGGCCGGCGGGGTCGCACCGCCCCGCCGGGCGCGGGCCGCCCGTCAGGAGGCGACGCTGACCGTGGTGGCGCTGAACAGGCCGAACATGCCGAACATGGTGACGGCCATGAAGCACCAGAGCAGGACGAAGGCCGCCAGCAGGCCGGTCAGCACCCAGCCGACGACGACACCGGCGTTGGCCAGCTCGATGCCGCGCTCGCCGGTGGCGGCGATCTGCTGCTTGGCCTTGTTGCCGAAGTAGATGCCCAGCGGCGGGAAGACCAGGATGCCCAGCGCCAGCGACAGGATCGCGTAGACGTTGTACGGCGGCTGCGGCGGGTAGTGGCCGTACGGATACGGCGGCGGCTGCTGCGGTGGCGGGGTCTTCGGCTGCTCGTCGGTCATGGCGGCCCTCCTCGAACCTTCTGCCGTGCAGGTTAGGCCACCTCCGCCACCGGCCGCCGTGGCAGCTGGACGGTCGGTTGGCGTTAACAAGGTGCCCTTCCGCTACGCATAGCGATAAGAAGGTGCCCTTCCTTGCTCGGGTTTGGAGGGTGCGCGGCGGATCAGGGTGCTGGCGCGGACGGAACCGCACGGTCGGCGTGTTCGGTGGGGGTGTGAAATGATCAGTTGATGGGTCGCCCGCCGCAGATCTTCGCCGCGTCCGGACTGCTGCGCCTGCCGCCGGGTGCCGCGCCGCGCAAGCGCAGCGTGCTGATGGAGCACGCGGTCTCGCTGACCGGGGTGCGCCGGGCGCGGATCTGCTACGTGCCGACCGCCGTGGGCGACGACCCGGCCGCGATCGCGGCGTTCGGGCAGGCCTTCGACGACACCGCGCACACGGTCACCCACCTGCGGCTGTTCCCGCAGCCCAACCACGCCGACGTGCGGGCGCACCTGCTGGCGCAGGACCTGATCTGGGTCGGCGGCGGCAGCGTGGTGAACCTGCTGGCCGTGTGGCGGGCGCACCGGCTCGACGCGGTCATGCGCGAGGCGTGGGAGGCCGGGGTGGTGCTCGGCGGCGGCAGCGCGGGCAGCATCTGCTGGCACGTGGGCGGCAGCACCGACTCGTTCTCCGACGACCTGGACCCGGTCACCGACGCGCTGGCGTTCCTGCCGTACAGCAACGGGGTGCACCACGACTTCCCCGACCAGCCCCGCCGGGCCCGGTTCCACGAGTACGTCGGCAGCGGCCTGCTGCCCGCGGGATACGCCACCGACGACGGCACCGGCCTGCATTACGTCGGCACGGCGCTGGCCGAGGCCGTCACCAGCGCCGAGGGCGCGGACGCGTACCTGGTCGACGTCGACGCCGCGGGCGTGGTGAGCGAGCGCCCGCTGGGCGCGCAGCTGCTGTCCTGACCCCGGTGCGGGGAGCCGCCGACGCGCGGGCCGCGCGGTGCGGCGTACCCGCTGGGTGTTGAAAGGAATTTCACGCCGCCTCTGGAGCAGGGGCAGCGGGTCAGGCGCATGCCATAGATGGGTGCGGGTCTTTACATGCCTGAAATCTGTTGCTAGCTTTCAGAAACTTTCAATCGCCTTGCGCAAGAACGGTGTCCGCATCCACCATGGATGAACCGGCCTCCGTCGATGCCGCACGGCCCCGTGTGAGGAGCTGTCGTGAGCGCTCGACGTCGTGCTCGCGCCCGGTGGGGAGCAATGCTGCTCGCCCTGACCGGTCTCGTCGCGAGCCTGGTGCCCGTGCTGACGCTGCCCGCGTCGGCCGCCAACACCGTCACCGTGTTCTACCGGCCGAACCCGGCCTGGACGACCGTCAACATCCACTACGCGCCGACCGGCGGCTCGTGGACGGCAGTGCCCGGGGTGGCGATGGACGCCGCCTGCACGGGTTGGCGCAAGAAGACCATCGACCTGGGTGCGGCGACCGGGTTGCAGGTGGTGTTCAACAACGGCTCCGGCACCTGGGACAACAACAACGGGGCCAACTACAGCCTGGGCACGGGTAACGTGACCGTGTCCGGCGGCGTCAAGGGCACCGGCGACCCGTGCGCCACCGCCTCGCCGTCGCCCACCCCCTCGTCGGCGGGCAACACCGTGACCGTGTTCTACCAACCGAATGCGGCCTGGACCACGGTGAACATCCACTACGCGCCGACCGGCGGGTCGTGGACGGCAGTGCCCGGGGTGGCGATGGACGCCGCCTGCACGGGTTGGCGCAAGAAGACCATCAGCCTGGGTGCGGCGACCGGGTTGCAGGTGGTGTTCAACAACGGCTCCGGCACCTGGGACAACAACAACGGGGCCAACTACAGCCTGGGCACGGGCAACGTGACCGTGTCCGGCGGCGTCAAGGGCACCGGCGACCCGTGCGCCACCACCTCGCCGTCACCGTCGCCGTCCAGCCCGCCGCCGGCCTCGCCGACGCCGTCGCCCTCGCCGAGCACCCCGCCGCCCGCCACGACCGGGACCATGCTCGGCGGCGACCCGCGCAAGGACGCCATCTACTTCGTGCTGACGGCCCGCTTCTACGACGGCGACAACGCCAACAACCGCGGCGGCAGCCAGCACACCAAGTCCGGCAACGCCGCCAACGACGACCCGATGTTCCGCGGCGACTTCTCCGGGCTCATCCAGAAGCTCGACTACATCAAGGGCCTGGGCTTCTCCGCCATCTGGATCACGCCGGTGGTGCTCAACCGGTCCGACTACGACTACCACGGCTACCACGGCTACGACTTCTTCCGCATCGACGCGCGGCTGGAGTCGCCGGGCGCGAGCTACCAGAACCTCATCGACACCGCGCATGCCAAGGGCCTGAAGATCTACCAGGACGTGGTCTACAACCACAGCTCGCGCTGGGGCGCCAAGGGCCTGTTCACACCGACCGTGTACGGCGTGCGCGACAGCCAGTGGAGCTGGTACTACGACGTGCCCAATCCGTCGTTCACCTATGACGGCCTGTTGGTGGAGCCCGGTTCGGGCAAGAGCTACTACACCGGCGACCTGTGGTCGACGCCCGAGCCGGTCGGCAACACCTGCCGCAACTGGGGCGTCTTCAGCGGCTTCTACAGCGCCGAGGGCTACAAGGTCTACCACTGCCAGTGGCCGAGCCCGACCAGCGGGATGTTCCCGAGCAACCTCTACCACCAGTGCTGGATCGGCAACTGGGAGGGCGAGGACGCGCGCAGCTGCTGGCTGCACGAGGACCTGGCCGACTTCAACACCGAGAACCCGGCCGTGCAGCAGTACCTGATCGACGCGTACAACCGGTTCATCGACATGGGCGTGGACGGGTTCCGCATCGACACCGCGGTGCACATCCCGCGCGTCACCTGGAACCGGCGCTTCCTGCCCGCCCTGGAACAGAAGCTGATCAGCAAGTACGGCGCCGCGAAGGCCAAGGACTTCTACGTCTTCGGCGAGGTCGCCGCGTTCGTCAACGACAAGTGGAACCGCGGCTCGGTCAACCACTCCGCCCAGTTCTTCACCTGGAAGGAGCGGGCCGCCTACAGCGCCGACGACGTCACGGCGGCGATCGAGCAGTTCAACTACGAGAACAACCTCGGCACCGGCAACCAGCCCACCAGCACCAACGCTTTCCTGCAGGGCAACGTCTACCACGCGCCCGACCGCACCCAGTTCTCCGGCATGAACATCATCGACATGCGCATGCACATGAACTTCGGGGACGCGCCCAACGCCTTCAACAACGGCAAGGACAGCGACGACAGCGTCAACGACGCCACCTACAACGTGGTGTACGTCGACTCGCACGACTACGGCCCGAACAAGTCCAGCACCCGCTACGCCGGGGGCACCGACGCGTGGGCCGAGAACATGTCGCTGATGTGGACGTTCCGCGGCGTGCCGACGCTGTACTACGGCTCGGAGATCGAGTTCCAGGCGGGCAAGCAGATCGACTGCGGGCCCAGCTGCCCGCTGGCCAACACCGGCCGGGCCTACTACGGCGCCAACGTCGAGGGCAGCGTCACCGCCCCCGACTTCGGCGTGGTCTCCTCGGCCTCCGGCGCGGTCGCGACGACCCTGAACAAGCCCCTGGTCAAGCACCTGCAGCGGCTCAACCAGATCCGCCGGGCCGTGCCCGCGCTGCAGATGGGCCAGTACTCCACCGAGGGCGTGTCGGGCCAGATGGCCTACAAGCGCCGCTACACCAGCGGCACGGTGGACAGCTTCGCGCTGGTCGCCGTCTCCGGCAGCGCCACCTTCACCGGCATCCCCAACGGCGTCTACACCGACGCCGTCACCGGCACCTCGATCACCGTCACCAGCGGCACCCTGACCGCCACCGCCTCCGGCAAGGGCAACCTGCGCGTCTACGTGCTGTCACTGCCCGACAACCCCGCCCCCGGCAAGATCGGCGCCGACACCGCCTACCTCCACCCGTGACAGGCCGAAGGAAGGGCACCCTCTTGTCGCTCCGCGATGGAGAAGGTGCCCTTCCCGGCGCTGTGCGCACGGCGGCCGGACACGCGGGCCGCCGCGCAGCGCGCAAACTGTACGGTCGGATTGCCGACCGCCAGAACACCGGTCTGACCAGGGATAACGGCGTCGCAAGCGGACCGTACGCGGACGATTGCCGCCCAGGCACTAGCTCATAGTGGCGCGGGCGTCGCACAATGCTGATCATGCGTTGGTTCGGTCCGCGATGCCCCGTCAGTCCCGAGGAGGACGCCTGGGTGGCGTCGTCCTTGACGTGGCTCGTGGGCGAGTTCGGCCGCGGGCCGCTGGAACTGCCGCCGGTGCGCCCGGCGGACCTGGTGCCCGCCGGCTACTCCGGTGGCGTGCAGGAGGCGCGCAGCCTGCTCGACGCGATCTGCCTGCGGATGGGCGTCGACCCCGTGCGGGTCGAGCTGGAGCTGCACTCGCGGGAGGTGCCGGACGGGCACCTGCGGCTGCGCGAGGGCCACCCGGTCATCGCGGTGGCGTTCGGCCACGCCGCCGACCCGGTGCCGCTGGTGGCGACGATCGCGCACGAGCTCGGCCACGTGCTGCTCGTCGGCGACGGGCGGATCAAGCCGGACCAGCCCGACGCCGAGCGGCTCGCCGACCTGGTCAGCGTCCATTTCGGGCTCGGCGTGTTCGGCTCCCGGGTGGCGGTGCGGTGCTCGCGCCGCCGCCCCGGCATGACCCTGCCGCTGTATGCGTACGCGCTGGCGAACTATGCGTGGCGCCGCGCCGAGCGCGCCCCGGACTGGCTGGCCGACCTGCGCTTCGGCTCGCGCCTGCAGGTGCGGCGCGGGCTGCGGCACCTGGCCTACCGGGCAGCCGATCCGGCCTCGGCCCACTCGCTGTAGGGCGTGCCCTCCCGCAGCCGCGCCAGCGCCGCGCCCGCGTAGCCGACCAGCGGCGTGGGCAGCTTGCGCAGCGAGAACCAATGCAGGTCGGCGCACTTGTTCGGCTCGGCGTTGACCGGGCTGCCGGACCACTGGCGGACCTGGAAGAACAGGTTCAGCCGCGGCGGCGCCTCGTGATAGTGCAGCAGGTGCACCAGTTCGGCGTGCGCCGGGTCGACGGTGAGGCCCAGCTCCTCGGCCGACTCGCGCACCAGCGCCTTCAGCGGGGACTCGCCCGCCTCCAGGTGCCCGGCCGGCAGGTGCCAGCACCCGTCGGACCAGCCCGTGTTGACCCGCAGACCCAGCAGCACGTCGTCGTCGCGCCGGAGGATCAGGTGTACCGCGACGATCGCCTGCGCCCTGTGCTTCACCTGCGCATTCTCGAACGCCTGTACGATCGCCGTCAAGCGGCGCGCCGGACCCGCGACGCCGTTTCAGGCGGTCCGCACGGCCGGGTGGATCTTTTGTCCGGTGCGGACGGCGAGATTAGGATGCCGCCATGACCACCGTTTCTAATGACTGTGCATAAGTTGCGTATGCGCAGCCGTGTGCCCCGAACGGTGTTGGGCACGCTGGTCTCCCGCTTTCACGGCGGTGTCCGGCGGCGCGCATCGTGTGCGCGATCCGGGAGCACCCGGGCGGGGTCCCTCACGCCCAGGAACACCGGGTCGGGCCTGGACGCTCCGATGCCCGCAGCGATCACTCTGGTCGTCGCGGGGCGGTGGCGTCCGTCGCCTGATCCGGTGCCCGAGGGCGCGTCTGGCTATCGCGATGGCGGCGCCATCGTGACGGGTGGGTTTGCGGCGGGGCGTGGCCATGGGCTGCTGCCAGTGTTCGGCGCCCCATTTCGAGGTGTAGGCCGGGTCGACCGCGACGACCGCCAGGCCGACCGCGGCGGCCATCGAGACGAGCCTGGCTTTGAGCCGGCCGGTGGGCATCCCGGAGATCAGCTGCCTGAACCTGCGTCGGCGGCCGTGCTTCTCCCGGGACTTCTCGCCGGTGAAATCGAGATCTTCCACGGCGATCGCGGTGACGCCCGCACGTTTGGCGTAGTGCAGCAATCCGGTAATGGCGTGGCGGATCTGGGCGTCGCGCCGGTCGGCACCGCCGGACAGGTCGTAGCCGAACCGGCGGGGGTCACCGACCGGGTTGCCGTGCACGTCGAGCAGCCATGCGGCGAGGTGGTCGGCGTTCATGTCGACCCCGACCATCCCCGCAGCCCGCGCCGCGGCCAGCGGAATCGTCTGGACCTGGGGCTGCTGCCACGATGCGGTCAGGTACCAGCGGCCGCGCTGCGGGTCGTAGTGGATGCGGTACGCCACCGCCAGGTTCGCTTCGACACGGTCGCGCCACCCAGCACCGCGGTGCGCGAACACGACCCGGCCCGGCAGGGTGTAGCGGCCGTGGGCCGTGTTGGCCAGATGCGCCAGCGGCACCGGCAGTTTGATCGACACCTGCCCGTCGGGCGTGACGCGGATCGTCTCGTTGCCGTAGCGCTTGCCGGTCTCGCCGTCGGCGGACAGGAACCGCCGTGCCGCCTGCCAGCGTTGCCGCCACTGAGCCTCAGTGAGTCCGGCTTGGTCGAGGTGGTGACGGGTATTGGCCAGCCTGCGCCCACCACGCACCACCCGCACCCGCCCGTCACGCCAGTCCTTGACCGCGGCAGTGTGCCGGTCCCGCAGCATCGCCAGGCGACGCGACTTGCCGAACCACTCCTGCCGCGACCGGTATCCGCCCGGGGCGTGTTTGGCGCCGGGCTGCCCGAGTGGCTGTGCCAGGCGGTGGCCCAGGATCGCCATCCCGGCTTCCAAAGCGCGGATGTGGGCGTCGAGGTTGCGTCGGGCCAGGGCCCACTGGTCGTGGCTGGCCCGGGTGATCGCCCCAGCCCACCGCGACGACGACACCCCGGTCAACGACCGCTTGCGCGCCGCCCACCGGTCCGCGTCGTGCTCGTGGCCGTCACGGCAGCGGGCCTGCAGATCAGCCGACGCCAGCCCGCCCAGATGCTGACCGATCAATGCCAGCACGTGGGCGTCGGCGGGCGTGAGGTGTTTGAGCCGGTCCCGCACCGCCACCCCCGACGGCCCCGTCGCCACGAACGGCGCAGCGACCGGCCGCAACACCCGAGGAAAACCGGCCGTCACCGACCACCACCACCGCGCATCTGCACCCGGCCCCCGACATGCCGCTGCGGCGCGCAGGACCTGCTCGGACCACATCGACCCGCCCATCCCGCCAACCGACCGGCATGCACATTGGACACGAAGGGCAGGCTAGACCCGGGGTACGACATCCCGTGACATCACACCAGCCAGCCCCAAGCCACCCCCGAAAGACGAGGTATACCCATGCACATTCACACACAACAAAGTTCAGTCGAACCGGACCAGTTGCGTGCCCCCGCCACCACTGCGACCGAGCAGAGCATCAAGCCGCTGCGGCTGCTGTTCACGCTCGCGCTGCTCGGCTACGTCGCGCTCCACCTCGGCTTCCAGTTCCTGCGCTGGATCCTGCCGGCGGAGAACACGACGTTGATCTCCCGCTCGCAGTCGGCCGGCTTCCTCGACCTGTTCCTCCTGGCGTTCCCGCTGGTGGCCGTCCTGATCGCCACGCACGTGGCCCCGCAGCTGGCCGGTTCGAAGATCTTCGCGCTGGTCGCGCTGATCGAGTACGCCGTGGCGGTCGTCTTCGGCGGCATCACGTTCCTGATCGGACTGGGCGGCCTCGGCTGGGTCGACACCTTCCCGGAGACGATCGACGCGCTCGGGCACGTGGTGCTCACCGTCGCCCGCCTCGGCCTGGTGGCCCTGGCCGGATACGCCGTGCTGCGGGTGTTCCTGGCCCTGGGCGGTCGGGTCACGCTGCCGGCCGCCCTGCACCCGCCGGCCTGAGGACGGGAACTCCGATGGGCAGCCGGGTTCTGCTGCTGGCCACCAAAAACACCATCGCGTACCGGCGGCGTGCCGGGCGCGAGTCCGTCGCGTCGGGCGCGGAGCTGCACGCCGCTGCGGGCCCGGTCGGCGCGGAGGTCACCGTCGTGGACGTGACCTCCGAGCCGGGCTGGGACATCTCGCCGACCACCATGCTGGCCCTGGGCCGCCGGGTGCGGCAGGCGGCGGGCGACTACGACGGCGTCGTGCTCACCCACGGCGTCGACACCGTCGAGGAGACCGCCTACCTGGTGGACCTGATGGCGGGCCCGGCCGCCGAGCGGGCCGCGATCGTGCTGACCGGCGCGGCGCGGGCGCTGGACGACCAGGACAGTGACGGCCCGGCCAACCTCGCCGCGGCGCTGGCCGCCGCGGCCGACCCGGCGGCGCGATCCCCGCTCGCGGCCTGCGGGCGGAGAAGGCCCGCGTCGCCCTGATGGCCGCACTCTGCGACAGGTACGGCGTGGACGCCGTGCGGGACTGGTTCGCCCGGCTCTGACGTGAAGGAGGGGCACCTTCACCTCGCTCCGCGTGGTAGTAGAAGGTGCCCCTCCCGTCGGTTGGGCTGGAGCGTGGCTGCTCACGCCGTCGCTCGGGCGGGTGAACCTTTCACCCGCGAGGCGGCGGGCCACCTGTCCGGACTACCGTGTCGCACATCCAGTCCGTCCAGGTGTAAGACAGTTGACTGTCAATGGCGGGGATTTGCCCTAGTGTGCGGCTTGAATACCATTGCCGCGCCGTGCGCGCGAGAGCCGGGGAGCGCCATGGACGTCAGGACCGTCGGCGGGACAACGCGTCTGCAGCCGGACTTCACCAGAGTCAACGAGTTGGCGGTGCGGACAGAACGGCTGCCGCGGCGCGAACGCGACGGCGTGCTGCCGTTCCCCGGCGCGATGTGGCTGTGGGTCGGGCTGTCGACGCTGCTCCGCCTGGTGGTGTGGGCGGCCGGGGCGGTGCTGGCGGTGGCCGTCGTCGCGGCGTCGGCCGTGCTGCCGGGTGTGCCGGGACCGGTGCTGTTCGCCGCGGCGGGCGCGCTGCTGGTCGCGCTGCTGGTGCGGGTCGCCCGCGGGCTGCGCCGGCGCAGCGAGGCGAGCCGGCAGGCGGCGGTGGCCCGGGAGTACTGGTCGTGGCGGCGGCCGCCGGTCCGCTTCGAGCACGAGCCCGCCGCGCTGGACCTGCCGTCGTGGCTGGGCGACCCGATGCACCGGCGGCTGCTGCGCCTGGTGCGCCCGCGCCGCATCGCCCCGCACGCCGTCCGGGTGCGCTGGGCGCACCGCTGGGCGCGCAGCCGTGAGCTGCGGGCGGTGGTGCCCCGGCTGACCGGGGCGACCGCGCTGGCCGCGGTGCTGACCGTCGGCGCGTGGCGGGCCGGCTGGCTGAGCGTGTACGCCCCGGCGGCAGTGCCCGCCGACGTGGAGCTGGGCGGCCGGGTGCCCAACCCGAGCGTGCTGCCCGCGCTGGACGTGGTGGTCGCCGCCGTGGCCGACTACACCTGGCAGCTGGTGGACATGGTGCCGCTGCTCGGGCTGGCCGAGGTCCTCGGCTGGGCGCGCCCGGCGGCGCTGGCCGCCGGCGGCCTGCAGGACGGCCTGGCGGTGCTGTTCCGGCTAGCGGTGCTGCTGATCCTCGCCGCGACGGTGGCCGCCATGGTGGGCCGCCGGGTCGACGTCGACGCCAAGCCGCCGCTGCTGGCCGGTCAGGTCGAGCGAGCCCTGGTCGAGGAGCTGGTGAAGGCGCGGCGGCTGCTGGAAGGCGGCGCCGGGCGGGGCGATCAGCGGCTGTTCGACGCCGCCTGCCGCCGGTTGCGCGCCGACGCCGTCGCCGTGCCCGCGCCGTACGAGCAGTGGACCGCCGAGTCGCTGTGCCACGCGCTGGCGCTGGAGCAGTCGTGGATGTCCGACTGGCGAGTGCCGGAGCAGCGCTCGGTGCTGTCCTGACCGTGACCGGCCCCCGCCGGTTGACGATGGTTGCTACCTTCGCCGGTCATGACCGACGGGGAGCACGGGACGGGCACGGACGGGACGAGAGCACCGGGAGCCGACGCGCCCGGCGAGGTGGCGGCGGTGCAGGCGGCCGTGGTGTCGCCGGGCGGCAGGCTGAAGAAGACCGCGGGCAAGGTCGGCACCGGACTGGTCGCGGCCGGCGGGCTGGCGAAGCTGGGCAGCAAGGTGCTGCTGCTCGGCAAGGGCCTGGGCGTGCTGCTGAAGTTCAAGACGGCGGGCAGCATGCTGCTGTCGGTGCTGTTCTACGCCCTGCACTGGGGCCTGCCGTTCGCGGTCGGCTTCGTGCTGCTGCTGTTCGTGCACGAGATGGGGCACGTCGTCGCGCTGCGTGCGCAGGGCGTGCGGGCGAGCGCGCCGATGTTCATCCCGGGGTTCGGCGCCTTCGTCACGGTGGAGGGTGAGCAGCGCTCGGTCGTGGACGAGGCGCTGTCGTCGCTGGCCGGGCCGGTCGCCGGCGTCTGCGGCGTGCTGGCGGTGTACGGGCTGTCCGACCTGACCGGCTCGACGATGCTGCGCGCGCTGGCGTACACGGGATTCCTGCTCAACCTGTTCAACCTGCTGCCCATGCTGCCGCTCGACGGCGGCCGGGTGGCCGGGGCGCTGCATCCGCGCATCTGGTTCGCCGGGCTGATCGGCGCGGCGGTGCTGCTGTACTTCATGCCGTCGCCGGTGCTGGTGTTCGTCCTGGTGCTGGGCGGTATCGAGACCGTGGCGCGGTGGCGTGACCGGCGCGCCGGACGCCAGGACGCCTACTTCGACGTCCCGGCGCGGCGGCGCTGGCAGATCGGCTTGGCATACGTCGCCGTGGCGGCGGTGTGCCTGGTCGGCATGCACTACGCCTACGTGCCCGACCCGCGCTGAGCTCAGTTGAGGATGTCGCTGGAGGGCGGGTTGAAGTCGCGCACCGGCTTGTCCTTCAGGGCGAACTTCAGCGAGTTCGTCACCGCGTCCAGCGGCATGTTGTAGTTGCCGTCGCCGGCCACGTTCTTCACGTAGTCGGGGTCGGCGATGAAGCTGGCAGCGGCGAGTTCGGGCGTGAAGCCGACGAACCAGGCGGCCCGGGTGTCGTCGGTGGTACCCGTCTTGCCGGCGATCGGGCGCTCCATCATGGCGTACACCCGGGAACCGGTGGACCAGTCGCCGCAGCTGCCGCGGGCGGCCTTGTACCCGGTGACGCAGCGCGCGGCGTCGGTCGCGGCGCGGGCCACGTCCTGGCTGAACGCGCGGTGGCACTGCGGAGCGGCGGCCTCGACCTGCTTGCCGTCCACGGTCGTGGTGAACTCCTGGCCCTGCGGCGTCTTGATGGACAGCACCGGGCTGGGCTTGCAGTACATGCCCTCGGCGGCGACGGTCGCGTACGCGTTGGCCATCTCCAGCGGCGTGGTGTCGGCGACGCCGAGCGTGAACGCGCCCCACTTGTCGGCGTGCTTGGGCGAGGCGTGCAGCCGGTCCACGTCGGTGTGCCAGACCAGGCCCATCCTCTCGGCCATGCGGACCGCCTTGTCCGAGCCCACGGCCTGCTCCAGCTGCACGAAGTAGGTGTTCACGGACTTGCCGAAGCCGGAGTACATGTTGTGCTTGCCGGTCATGCTGCCGCTGGCGTTGGACGGGCACCAGCGGTTGCCGCAGGCGGCCGGCCCGCCGGGCTCCACCACGTAGATCGAGGTGTAGCGGTGCGGGGCGTAGAACGACTTGGACATCTTCATGCCCGAGTCCAGCGCGGCGACCATGGTGAACATCTTGAACGTCGAACCGGCCTGGTAACCCGGGATGTCACCACCGCCCAGCAGCGGCGCGACCGTGTTCGGGTAGCTGCCCTTGACGTTGAAGGACCGCTTGATCGGGTCGGAGTTCGGGCCGTTCTTGCTCTGGTCCATCGAGTAGACCCGGTTCACGGTCATGCTGAGCACGCGGCCGGTGCCGGGCTGGACCACCACGTTGCCGTACGCCAGCCGCATGTCGGTCTTGGACCGGCTCAGCAGGTCCTTCATCCCGAACTCCTGCAGCTTCGGGTCGAGGCTGGTCACCACCTTGTAGCCGCCGGTGCGCAGCTTGTCCAGGCGGGCCACCGGGTTGGGGCCGAACGCGGGCTGCTGCATCCACCAGTTCTTGAAGAAGTCGCAGAAGAAGCCCCAGTCGCGGTTGGCCGCGGGCACCGACCCGCAGTCGCGGGGCGGGCTGCTGAGCTTCAGCTTGATCGGCTCGGCGGCCGCCTTGTTGGCCTGGTCCGCGGTGATGAAGTGGAGTTCGGCCATCCGGCGGATCACGTAGTTGCGCCGGTCCAGGGCCGGGCCGGTCTGGTTGGCCGGGTCGAACGACGAGGGCGCCTTGACCAGGCCGGCCAGTGTGGCGGCCTCGACCAGGGTCAGGTCCTTGGGCTCCTTGGAGAAGAAGATCTGGGAGGCGGCGTAGATCCCGTACGCCCGGTGGCCGAAGTAGGCCATGTTGAGGTAGCCCTCCATGATCTGATCCTTGGTCCACTGGCCTTCCAGCTTGATCGCCAGGCGGATCTCGGTCAGTTTGCGCTGCGGGGTCTGCTCGGTCGCCGCGACCGCCTCCTGGGCGGTGGTGGCGCTGTCGCGCAGCGCCATGCGCACGTACTGCATGGTCAGCGTGGAGGCGCCCTGGGAGACCTCGCCCTGCTGGCGGTTGGCCACGAAGGCGCGGGCGATGGACTGGAAGTCCACGCCCATGTGCGAGTAGAACCGGGCGTCCTCGGCAGCGATCACGGCGTTGACGATGTTCGGGTTCAGCGATGCCAGCGGCACGAACTTGCGATGCTCGTCGTAGAACATCGTGATCAACGACTTGCCGTCGCTGGCGTAGACGTAGGTGGTCTGGCCGACCTGATGATCCTTGAGCTCGGTCGGCATGTTCTGCAGGATGGCCGCGCCCTTCATGGCTCCGATGCCCGCCGGTACGGCCAGCGGTAGCGAGGCGAGGGCAAGCACGACCCCACCCAGGACACCGGCGCGGAGCATCCCGCTGTACCGGCCGAAAGCGCTGATTAACCGCTGCACCATAGCCACGAATATAGGCAGCTCAGCATACCGAAGTGAGGAAGATTCACTAATGCTTATGCGGACCGGTCCCGTGTGGAGAAAGCTCAACCGCGAAAGCAGTCCGTGGGCTGCCCCACCACGTCCACCGGCTGGTGGGCGTAGACCAGACCGGCGTGCGGATCGTCGGGCCGGCCCACCGAGGCTGTGGTGATCACCAGTGTGTCCAGCCGCGGTCCGGCGAACACACAGCTGGTCACCAGCGGCGTCGGCAGGGCGACCACCCGGTCCAGCCGGCCGTCCGGGGTGTAGCGGCGCACCGCGCCCCCGGCCCACAGCGCCACCCACACCCCGCCCTCGGCGTCCACGCACATGCCGTCGGGATGGCCCTCGTCGATCTCCGTGAGCGTGCGCCGTGCCCCCGGCTGCCCGGTGTCCAGGTCGTAGTCGTAGGCGTCGACCCGGCCGGTCGGGGTGTCGACGTGGTACATCGTCGCGCCGTCGGGCGACCAGCCCAGCCCGTTGCTGATGGTCAGCCCGGTGAACACGGTGGTTAGCGCGGCCGCGCCCGGATCGAGGCGGTAGAGCGCGCCCGCGCCGGGGCGCTCGTCGTAGGCCATGGTGCCCAGCCACAGCCGCCCGGCCGGGTCGGCCTTGGCGTCGTTGGAGCGCAGCCCGTCGGTGTCGCCGGGGTAGCCGGGCAGCCGCTGCTCGCCGCCGCCGGGCAGCAGGCGCACCGGGCCTGCCGGCAGGCAGGCCACGAAGCCGCCGCCGCACACCGGCACCGCCGCGCCGACGTGCGCCGAGGTGCGCAGCTCGCCGGACTCCGCGCCGTCCGCGGAGCGCCACAACACCCGGCTGCCGAGGATGTCGACCCACCAGACCCGGCCGTCGCGGTGCGCGTACAGCGGGCCCTCACCCAGCTCACAGCGCCGGGAGTCGAAGACCTCCACGTCCGACATCGGGTCGGCCCTCCTGCCGTCCGAGGCCCCCCGGCGCAGCCGGCGGTCCTCCCGATCCACCATAGGGCCGCAGCGAGCCGGTCAGGCGGCTGTCGCCCACATCGCCAGGTTCTGGAAGCGCACCTGCCAGGGCGCCGTGCCCACCCGCTCCGCCGTCGAGACCCCGAGGACGACCCGGCCCTCGGCGAACACGGTGTTGTCCACCGGGGCGGCGATCTCCCTGCCACCGATGAAGAAGCGGAACCTGGACTGCGCGCCGGACACGGCGACACGGGTCTTACGGTCCAGGGCGACCGGCCTGGTCAGCGGGATCTCCCGCAACGGCAGGCCGGCCTGCGGGTCATCCTTGGCGTGCCGGAGCACGTAGGCGACGTTCTGGCAGACCCGCAGCTCGTAGCCGTACAGCCCGCGCTTGCGGTACCAGAGCCCCGCGCAGGAGCCCTCGGTCAACAGCGTCACGTCGACCTCCAGCCGGAAGTCCTGCAGCGCGTCGGCGGGGCCGCCGCACTGGTAACTCCAGTCCTTCAAGGTGGTCGCGACGTAGGCGCCATCGGTGAAAAGGCAGGTGGCTCCGTTGGGATCGGTGTCCAGGTCTTCCCAGTAGAGCGCCTTCGCCAGCGGGTCCCTGAGATACGGCTGCGGCGCGGGGGACCGGCTGGGCGAACGGGAGGGGGACGGGGATGGCGACGCCGACGCCGACGGCGACGGCGCGGTGCTCGGCGACGGCGACGGCGTGGGGGAGCTGCTCGGGGACGCGCTCGGGGAGGACGACGGCCCGGTGCCCGCGGCGAACCCGGCCGGCAGCGCGCCGGTCAGCAGGGCCACCGTGAGGCCGCCCAGCAGCAGCGTGGTGGCGCCGAGCCCGGCGGCGGCCGGCTTGGCCCAGCGGGAGTCGCGCAGCCGCGGCGTGGCAGCCTCCGGCTGCTGGCTGGTCGGATCGGCGTCGACCACCGCGAACCTGCTGCCCGCCTCGGCCGCGGCGGCGGCCTGCCGGGGCAGCTCGCCGGAGCTCAGCGCCCGGTCCGGCCCGTGAGTGAGCAGCCGGTCCAGCAGGTCGCGGGCAGTGGGGCGATCGGCGGGGTCCTTGGCCAGGGCCGCCTCGACCAGCTCGCGCAGCGGCCCGGCGAGGCCGTCGAGGTCGGGTTCGGCGGTCATGATGCGCACCGCGACCGCGGGCATCGAGTCGGCGGCGAAGGTGATCCGGCCCGTGCCCGCGAAGGCGACCACCGCGCCCCAGGCGAACACGTCCGCCGCCGGGGTCAGCGTCTTGCGCGCCTTGGTGTCCAGGCGCTCCGGCGCCATGTAGGCCACCGTGCCGATGAGCTGGTCGGTGCGGGTGTTGCCGGGCTGCCCTTCGACGGCGCGGGCGATGCCGAAGTCGATGACCTTCGGGGTGCCCGGCGCCAGCAGCACGTTGCTGGGCTTGAGGTCGCGATGGATGACGCCCGCGCCGTGGATCGCCGTGAGCGCGGTGGCCACGCCGATGGCCAGGCCGTGCAGGTTGGCCGGAGTCAGCGGCCCGCGCTGCTGCACCACGTTGGACAGGCTGGGGCCGTCGACGTACTCGACCACCAGGTAGGGGGAGTCGTGGTCGGGGTCGGCGTCGAGCACCTCGGCGGTGCAGAACGGCGGCACCTGCTTGGCCCGCTCCACCTCGCTGCGGAAACGCTGCCGGAACTCGGGCTCCCCGGCCAGGTCGGCCCGGATCACCTTGACCGCGACGAGGCTGTCCTTCGGATCGCGGGCCAGGTAGACACTGCCCATGCCGCCCTCGCCCAGGCGTCCCAGGAGCGTATAGCCGCCCAGCTCACGTGGGTCCGTGGGCCGCAGCGGCCGCGAAGCGTCGGCGCCGACCATGATGGACTCGATCTCCCGTTCTCGATGCCCGCCGAGGCCGCGGCTGCATGCGCCGCGGCCTTACGGACCGTCCCCGCTGAGTCACGCGACATCCTGCCATTTGCCGGCGCTCGCCGTAACCCTGCCGCGTCACCAGACGCCTGACGGGGGCCGGGAGGTTGCTCAGCTGGTGATGCGGTGCAGGATCAGATCGTGGACATGGTGTGACTTCTCGTCACCGCGGAACTCCATCTCGTACACGTGCGTGCCGACGTTGATGGCGATCGCGCCGGTCGAGAAGAACTGCCCGGCCCAGGACTTGTTGCTGACCACGCTCACGCTGGTGATCTTCGTATAGGGAATGCTGGTGATGGCGGTCTTCTTGCCCACAAAGGACTTGTCCTGAATGATCACACGGCGGTCGGTGAGCCCGATGAAACCCGTGCCGGCCCCGATGGCGTCGTACACGGCGATCACCTGCTCGCCGGGCAGCAGCCCGCTCTGGATCTGCTGGAGCTGCTCCTTGCGGTCGTACACGATGCTCGTCGTCATGCCCCGACGCTAACCGCGCGCCGCAACCTCAGCAGAGTCATGCGGAGCCCGCTCCGCGGCCTTGATCGATGCCCATCCTCCGCTTCGCTCCGGCTGAACACCGAGCGGCCGCCACGACGGGCTCCTGATCACCCGCACCAGTCGGCCAGGACCTGCGCGGTGTGCTCACCCGGCAGCGCCGGCGGACGGCCCGGCTCGGCCGGGGTGCCCGAGAAGCGGGGCGCGGGCGCGGGCTGGACGACCCCGTCGCGCACCAGGTAGGTGCCCCGCGCGGCCAGCTGCGGATCGGTCGGGGCCTGAGCCATCGACAGCACCGGGGCCACGCACCCGTCCGTGTCGGCGAACAGCTGTGCCCAGTGCGCCTGCGGCTGCGCCGCGAACCGCCGCGCCAGCAGCTCGCGCAGCTCGGGCCAGGCCGCCCGGTCGTACTGCGGGGTGTCGGCGGGCAGGTCCAGCCGGGCCAGCAGCTCGGCGAAGAACTGCGGCTCCAGCGCGGCCACCGCGACGTGGCGGCCGTCGGCGGTGGCGTACACGTCGTAGAACGGCGCGCCGCCGTCGAGCAGGTTCACGCCGCGCTCGTCGAGCCAGGTGCCGCCCGCGTGCATGCCCCACTGCATCGCCATCAGGTGCGCCGCGCCGTCCACGATGGCCGCGTCGACGACCTG
This sequence comes from Catellatospora chokoriensis, assembly GCF_011297315.1. NCBI lineage: Bacteria > Bacillati > Actinomycetota > Actinomycetes > Micromonosporales > Micromonosporaceae > Catellatospora > Catellatospora chokoriensis. The sequence continues at coordinate 203,435 of NZ_JAAOTI010000011.1, read as the reverse complement.
GCCCGGCCCGCCGCCGCGCACCCGCCACAGCGCGGCGAGCAGGCCCGACACCAGGTACATCGCGCCGCCCGCGAAGTCGCCGAGCAGGTTGAGCGGGATCTGCGGCGGCCCGCCGGCCCGGCCGATCGCGTGCAGCGCGCCGGTCACCGCGACATAGGTGAGGTCGTGCCCGGCGGTGCGGGCCCGCGGCCCGTCCTGGCCCCAGCCGGTGATCCGGCCGTACACCAGTTGCGGGCGGCGGTGCAGGCACACGTCGGGCCCGAAGCCCAGCCGCTCGGCGACGCCCGGCCGGAAGCCCTCGATCAGCACGTCGGCCCGGTCGACCAGGCCCAGCAGCAGCGCGACGCCGTCCGGGTCCTTCAGGTCGACGGCGACCGCGCGCTTGCCGCGCTGCAGCAGGTCGAACCGCGGGTCCACGGCGGTGACGCCGCCGCCGGGCCGGTCCACCCGCACCACGTCCGCGCCCAGGTCGGCCAGGTACATGCCGCAGAACGGAGCGGGGCCGATGCCGCCGACCTCCAGCACCTTCAAACCGTCCAGCGGACCCATGGCGGTGATGGTACGCAGTCACTCCCGGCTGAAGGTCCACACCCCGTTGGTGTCGATCACGACCACGACGGTGCCGCGGGGCAGCATGGTCTCGCCGGTGAAGTCGCCCTCCTGATTGATCAGCGTGGCGCTGTCCGAGCCGATCGCCTGCACGGTGAACTTGCCGGTGCCCCGGTGGTCGAACGCGACCTTGACCGACTCCGCCGCGGTGCGCGGGATCAGCAGCACGTCCGCACCCACCCCGGACGCGGTGCCGCTGAAGGTCTGCGCGGACGCCAGCGGCCGCACCACCATGCGCCAGCCGCCGTCGGCCTGGATGCTCACCGCGTCGGGCCGGATCTCGCCCAGGTCCAGCGGGCGTACGCCCTCGTAGTTCTCCGCGGCGCTGACCAGCGTCTGGATCTCCTGGCCGTCGGCCTTCACGGTGCGCACCACGAACGGGCCCGTGCCGGCGTAGGTGAGCGCGACGGTGTGGAAGGTGCTGCCCAGCTCCACGGGCACCACCTGCGGCCCGACACCCTCGAAGACCTGGTCCTGGGGCAGGGCCTCGGTGGCGCGCCGGCTCGGGGTCGGGATCGGGCGGCCCTGCGCCTCGCGCGTCGGCTCCGCACCGGGCCCGCCGATCGCGGTCGCGCTCGGGTCGGCGACCGCGGCCGGCGACCCGTCACCCCAGCGCACGGCGAGGAATCCGCCCACGCCCACCACGGCGCACAGCATCAGCCCGGCCGCGCCGGCCAGCCCCCAGACCCACCACGGCCGGCGGGACGGCGGTGCGGCGTGCGCGGGCACGTGCCCCGCCGCGTGGGCGGGCGTGTGCGCGGCGTCGGGCGGGAGCACGGCCGGTTCGGCCGCCGGCACGCCCGGTCCGGCCGCAGGCTCGGCGGCGAACGCCATGACCGGCACGCCTGCGAGCGGCACGCCTGCGGGCGGCATACCTGCGGTCGGCATGCCCGCGGACGGCATGTCCGCGCTCGGCATGCCGGCAATCGGTGCGGGGTCCTCCGCAGCTGACGTCTCCACCGGCGACGGCCACGCGATGCCCGAGGTCAGTGGTGCGGTGACGACGGGTTCAGGTGTGTGCGGGCCGGGGTCGGCGGCCGAGGCGGTCGCCGGTTCCCGCTCCGGTCCCGCGATCGGGGCCACCGCCGGGTCGGGCTCAGGCCGCGCCCACATGGCCGCCGGTTCGGGCTCGGGCGGCGCCCACGTCGCCGGTTCGGGCTCGGGCGGCGCCCACGTCGCCGGTTCGGGCTCGGGCGGCGCCCACGTCGCCGGTTCGGGCTCGGGCGGCGCCCACATCGCCGCCGGCTCGGGCTCGGGTCGCGCCCACGTCCCCGCCGGTTCGGGCTCGGCGGGCACCGACCCTTCCGCCGGCTCGAGTGTCAGGGGCGCGCTGTCGCCTTCGGCCGGTTGCGCCCAGGCCGGTTCGGCCGACAACGCGGGTTCGGCGGCCCAGACAGACGCGGCCCGCTCGTCGGTCCAGGCCGGCGGCGGCTCGTCGGTCAGGAGCGGTTCGGGCGCGGGCTCGGCGATCCAGGCGGGCTCCGCCGACATCGCGGGATCGACCGGCCAGGCGGGCCGCGGCCGCTCGTCGGACCACACCGCGTCCGGGGCCGCGGCCGCGTCCATCGCCATGGCGGTCTGCGCGGCCAGGGCCGGTGCGGGGTCCGGTGCCGTGGCGGCCGGCGTCGCGGCGACGGGCGGCGCCTGCGCGGAGGTCGCCGGGTCGCTCGCCTCCATCGCGGTGGCCAGGACGGGCTCCGGCTGTGACGCCGGGTCCACGTCGGTCGGGGCGGGCTCGGCGGCCGCGTCTCCGGCCGACCAGGCCGGCACCGCGTCCGGCACCGGGTCGGCCGGCGGCAACCCGGCCAGGGGCTGGTCGCGGTCCGGCGCCGGATGGCCGATGAGCTCGTCGAGGCTGGTGAACGGCTCGTCGTCGGGCAGCTCGAACATCAGCGTGGGGTCGTCGGCCCCGTCGCTGACCCAGAACTGCCAGTCGTCGGGCGCGGGCGGCCAGGCGGGGTCGGGTCGCCAGCCCGCAGGAGGAGTCCAGTCCTCCGGAGGCGCCGGCCATCCCGGTGGTGAGTGGTACTTCCAGCCCATTGCCCTACCCCCGTCGTACTTGCCGCAGCGCACTGACGTGCGCTGCCGTCACCGGGGGTGACCTGATAATACGTGCCGGGCGCGGTCCGCGTGCGTGATCCACAGACGACGCCGTGACCTCGCCGAGCTTGTCGCGCGATGCTCACTCTGATGTCATACGGGGGTATCGATCAGGTCGGTGGCGGAGGCAGCGGTGGCGCGTACGAGGGAACCGGGCCGGGCACACCGGGAGCGGCTGCTCCACATCCTGAGCCGCGGTCCGGAGCGGCCGTCGGAGCTGGGCTTTCGGGCCTGGCTGGGGGTGGCCCGCCGGACCGTGGTGGAGTTGCTCAACGACGAGCTGGCGGACCGGGCCGCGGCGCTGACCTACTACAGCGTGACGTCGATCCTGCCGGGCATGCTGGTGCTGGTCGCCGGGGTGGGCCTGTTCGGGCGGCCGACCAGCGACGCGGTCGCGGAGAACCTGAGCGAGCTGACGCCGCCGCCGGCCCGGCACGCGGTGCTGGAGATCATCGACAACCTGCGCTACGACCAGCGGGCGGCGGGGGTGGCCCTGGCGGTCGGTCTGGCCATCGCGTTCTGGTCGGCCACCAGCTACATCGGCGGGTTCATGCGGGCCGCGAACGTGATCTACGACGTGCCGGAGGGCCGTCCGCTGTGGAAGACGGTCCCAGTGCAGCTGTTCGTCACCGCGGTGACCGGGGTGTCGCTGGCCGCGAGCGCGCTGGCGGTGGTGCTCAGCGGCCGGGTGGCCACCAGCGTCGGGCGGGCGTTCGGCGTCGAGGACGCCACCGTGAAGGTGCTCGACGTGGTGAAGTGGCCGGTCCTGGTGGTGGTGATAAACCTGCTGCTGGCGCTGCTCTACTGGGCCGCGCCGAACGCCCGGCTGGGCGGGTTCCGCTGGATCACCCCGGGCACCATGGTGGCGATGGGCACCTGGATCACGGTGTCGGGCGGCTTCGCGTACTACATCGCGACCTTCGACTCGTACAACCGCACCTACGGCGCGCTCGGCGGCGTCATCGTGTTCCTGGTGTGGCTCTGGCTGACCAACGTCGCGGTGCTGCTCGGCGCGAAGTTCGACGCCGAGTTGGGCCGGGCGCGGGCGATCGCGGCGGGCATGCCGCCCGACGCCGAGCCGTACCTTCCCCTGCGCGACGTGCCCAAGCAGGAGCCCCGCAACGGGCTGCCCGCCCTGGAAGCGGCTCCCGCGGACCGGCCGGCGGACGAGGAGGTACGGCCCGACGAGGGCCGGTCGTGATCAGGCCAGCGCGCGCTCGACGGTGCCGACCAGTTCGGGCGACTCCGGGGTGACCTGCGGGCGCAGCCGGGCGACGACCGCGCCGGACCGGTCGACCACGAACTTCTCGAAGTTCCACTTGACGTCGCCCGCCTCGCCGTCGGCGTCGGCGGTCTGCGTGAGCAGGTCGTACAGCGGGTGCCGGGCGGGGCCGTTGACGTCGATCTTCTCCGTCAGCGGGAAGGTGACGCCGTAGTTGACGTCACAGAACTCGGCGATCTCCTCGGCGCTGCCCGGCTCCTGCCCGGCGAACTGGTTGCACGGCACGCCGAGCACGACCAGCCCCTGGTCGGCGTAGGCCTCGGCGAGCTTCTGCAGCCCGGTGTACTGCGGGGTGAGTCCGCAGCGGGAGGCGACGTTGACGACGAGCACGGCCTTGCCGCGGTACTGGGAGAGGTCGGCGTCGGCGCCCTGCAGGGTCTTGATCGGTACGTCGTAAAGGCTCATGGGGGCCAACCATAGCGCTGGTGCCCGCAGGCACTCCGGTCTGCCACGATGTCGGTCATGACAAGCATCGAGCCCGCCACCGGCGTGAGTCCGGCGGCCCGCGCCGCCCGCGCCGCGGGGTGCGCCTTCGTGTCCCTGGCCGTGTGGATGGGCCTGGCCTACGCGGTGATCCAGCTGCGGGGCTGCGTCGGCGGCATGGAGTGCCTGGGGGACGCGATCGGCATCATCTTCGGCTGCCTGCTCGGTGCGGCGCTGTCGATGTGGGGGCTGCTGCGGCTGGCCCGGGTGCGCCCGGCGTGGCAGGTCGCGCTGGCCGGGCCCGGGGTGTTCCTGCTGCTGGTGTTCGGCCTGGTGGGACGGTTCTTCCTGGGCGTGCCGCAGCTGTGGGTGATCGCCATCATGGCCGCGTACGCGCTCGCCGCGGTGCTGGTCGATCCGCGGGTGTCCGCCCGGGTGCGCTGGATCACGCTCGGCGTGCTGGTCGCCCTGCTGGTGGCGGGGCTGGCCCGGTTCTGAGCACGGACCGCCCCGGACCTGAGTGACCGTTCAGGTTACTTCGCAGTAGGCTGCTGTCATGCGTGATGCGGTGATCATCGGAGCGGTCCGTACCCCCGTCGGCCGGCGCAACTGCGGCCTGTCCGGCGTGCACCCCGTCGACCTGGCCGGGCAGATCCTGCAGGACCTCGGCGACCGCACCGGGTTCGACCCGGCCGACGTCGAGGACGTCATCCTCGGCTGCGTGTCGCAGACCGGCGAGCAGTCCTGGAACATCGGCCGCAACGCGGTGCTCGCCGCCGGCTGGCCGGAGACGGTGCCCGGCACCACCCTGGACCGCCAGTGCGGCTCCAGCCAGCAGGCCGTGCACTTCGCCGCCGCGACCGTGCTGTCCGGGCAGGCAGACTTCGTGGTGGCCGCGGGCGTCGAGTCGATGAGCCGGGTGCCGATGGGCTCGTCGGTCGGCGAGCTCGGCTTCCCGTACGGACCCGAGGTGCGCAGCCGCTACGCCGGGGTCGAGGGCTTCGCCGGGGACGCCCCGGTGCCGTTCAACCAGGGCGTCGGCGCGGAGATGATCGCCGCGCGCTGGGGCTTCGGTCGGGCGCAGCTCGACGAGTACGCGCTGGCCAGCCACCACAAGGCCGCGGCCGCCTCGGACGGCGGCCTGTTCGCCGCGGAGATCGCCCCGGTCGGCGACGTGTACGCCGACGAGGGCATCCGGCGCGAGACGTCGCTGGAGAAGCTGGGCCAGCTGGCGACCCCGTTCAAGGCCGACGGCGTGGTCACCGCGGGCACCGCGTCGCAGATCTCCGACGGCGCGGCGGCGATCGCGGTCACCACGTCGGCGTGGGCGGCCGAGCACGGGTACACCCCGCTCGCCCGCATCCACACCGCGGTGGTGGCCGCCGACGATCCCGTGATCATGCTCACCGCGCCGATCCCGGCCACGGCCAAGGCGCTCCAGCGGGCCGGGCTGTCCATCGGCGACATCGGCGCGTACGAGGTCAACGAGGCGTTCGCGCCGGTGCCGCTGGCCTGGCTGGCCGAGACCGGCGCCGACCCGGCCCGGCTCAACCCGCGCGGCGGCGCGATCGCGCTCGGGCATCCGCTGGGCGCCAGCGGGGCGCGGCTGATGACCACGCTGCTGCACCACATGCGCGACAACGGCATCCGCTACGGGCTGCAGACGATGTGCGAGGGCGGCGGCATGGCCAACGCCACCATCATCGAGCTGCTGTGACTCCGCCGCGCAGCTTCTCGCGCACCGTGGCGGCCTCGGCGTGCCCCAGCTCCTCGAAGATCTCCAGGGCCCGCGTCCAGTAGGACGCGGCGGCCGCCGGATCGCCGACGGCACGGTGGCTGTCGCCGAGGTGGGCGTTCGTCTCCGCCTCGCCGAACCGGTCGCCGAAGTCGCGGTACAGCGCGAGGGTCTGCTCGTAACAGGCGATGGCCTGCTTGTGGTCGCCGAGCTGGGCGTGGGCGTAGCCGAGGCTGTCCAGCGTGTGCGCCTGCCCGTTGCGGTCGCCCAGCTCGCCGAACAGGGCCAGCGCCCGCCCGCAGTGGTCGAGCGCGGCCCGGTGGTCCCCGGCCAGCGCCCGGTACCAGCCGATCCCGTTGAGGGCCCGCGCCTGGCCCGGCAGGTAACCGGCGGTGGTGTAGAGCGCCAGCGCCTGCTCGGTGTGGTGCAGGGCCTGCTCGGTGCGGCCCTGCATCTCCAGCGCGACGCCGAGGTTGTGGTGGGTGTGGCCCTGCCCGGCGTGGTCGTCCACCGCCCGGTACTGCTCCAGCGCCGCGTGGAAGCTGGCCAGCGCGTCGTCGTGGCGGCCCAGCCGCACCTGCGTGCGGGCCACGTGCCGGTGCAGGTGGGCCTGGGCGGGCCGGTCGCCGAGCCGGGCCGTCGCACCGAGCGCGGCGGTCAGCACGGTGATCAGGTCGGACCAGTGGCCGCGCCGGTCCAGATAGGTCGTCAGCTGCCAGGACAGCTGCCACGCCCGCAGGTCCCAGCCCGCCGCCGCGGCCCGGTTCACCGCCGCGACCAGGCAGGCGTGCTCGGCGGTGAACCAGGCCACCGCGGCGGTCGCGTCGCCCGGGTCGTCGACCAGCGTGCCGTCGGCGGGCGGGTCGATCGCCAGCGGCTGGCGTACGGCCTCCAGCCGCCGGTCGGCCTGCCGGGCGGTGTGCAGGTAGTGGTCGAGCAACCGGCCGAGGGCGGCGTGCCGCTCGGCTTCGGGTTCCGCGCTCTCGGCCAGCTCGGCGGCGTACCGGTGCAGCAGGTCGTGGCACTGGTAGCGCCCGGGGACGTGCTCGGTGACCAGGTGCGCCCGGTCCAGCTCGGCGAGCGCGGCCTGCGCCGCCGCGAGCGGGACCCCGGCCAGGCTCGCCGCGGCAGGCCCCGCCAGGTCGGGACCGGGCTGCAGGCCGAGCAGCCGGAACATCCGGGCGGCGGGAGTGCTCAGCGCGCGGTAGGACCAGGAGAAGACGGCCCGCACGTCGGTCGCGGCGTCCCAGCCGGTGAACGCGTCCAGGCCCGCGCCCTCGGCGCGCAGCCGGTCGGCCAGCTCGCGCAGTGGCACGTCGGCCGAGATCGCGGCGCGGGCGGCGACGATGGCCAGGGCCAGTGGCAGGCCGCCGCACAACCGCACGATCTGCTCGACCGCGTCCGGTTCGGCGGCGACCCGGTCGGGGCCGATGCGGCGGGCGAGCAGTTCCCGCGCCTCGGCGTCGGACAGCAGGCCCAGTGCCAGCGGGCGCGCGCCCTCGGTCGCCACCAGGGCGGGCAGCTGGTTGCGGCTGGTCACCAGCACCAGGCAGGTCGGTGAGCCGGGCAGCAGCGGGCGTACGTGTTCGGCGTCGCGCACGTTGTCGAGCACCACCAGCACCCGCTTGCCCGCCAGCAGGCTGCGGTACAGGCCGAGGCTGCCGTCGAGGGTGGCCGGGATGCGTTCGGGCGGCACCGCGAACGCGTCCAGCAGGCTGCGCACCGCCTCGGCCGGCCCCATCGCGGTGCCGTCCGGGTCGAAGCCGCGCAGGTTGAGGTAGAGCTGTCCGTCGGGGAAGCGGTCGGCGATGCGGTGCGCCCAGTGCACGGCCAGCGTCGTCTTGCCCACCCCGGCGGTGCCGGAGATCGCGGAGATCACCACGGTGGTCAGGCCCCGGTCGCCGGGCAGCAGCCCGGCCAGCTTCTCGAGTTCGGCGGCACGGCCGCTGAAGACGGGCGTGTCCGCGGGCAACTGCGCGGGCACCGTGCCCGCCGGTGCCGCGGCGGCGGCTTCGGTGAGGGTGTCCAGGTCGGACACGGCGACGCGGTCCAGACGGGGATCGTCGCGCAGCACCGCGGCGTGCAGGCGGCGCAGCGCCGCACCGGCGTCGATGCCCAGCTCGTCGGCGAGCCGGGCGCGGGCCGCCCGGAACACCTCCAGCGCGTCGGCGCGCCGCCCGGCCCGGTAGTGGGCCAGCATCAGCAGTGCGAGCAGGCTCTCGCGGAACGGGTGGGCGGCGGCCAGCGCGGCCAGTTCGGAACCCGCCTCGGCGTGCCCGCCCAGGTCCAGCCGCAGCCCGAGGCTCTCCTCCCGGGCCCGCAGGTGCTCCTCCGACAGCCGCTGCACCTCGTCGGCCAGCAGCGCGTCGGCGGGCAGGTCGGCGTAGGGCTCGGCGCGCCACAGCCGCAGCGCCTGCGCGAACAGGTCTGCGGCACCGGCGTCGTCCCCGTCGCGGCGGGCGGCCCGGGCCCGCGCGAGCAGGTCGGCGAAGGCGAGGCTGTCCAGCTCGGCGGCGGTCGCGGTGATCCGGTAACCGCCCGGACCGTGGGCGACCCGGGCCGGGTCGCCGAGCGCGGTGCGCAGGCGGTGCACATACACCTGCAAGGTCTTGCGGGCGGTCGCGGGCGGGCTGCCGTCCCACAGCGTGTCGGCCAGCCGGTCCGCGGAGATCGGCTGGTTGGCCCGGCTGAGCAGCACGGCGAGCAGGCGGCGCAGCATCGCGGCCGGCAGCTCGACCGGTGCGCCGTCGCGGTGCACCGCGAGCGGCCCCAGCACGCCGAATGTGATCACGCTTGCTCCCATGTCCCGCCCAGGGTGTCCGACCTTCCAGCAGATGGTCAAGTCAGCGCGCAACCGCCGCGCAACCGCCCGCCCGGAGGATGGTCCACAACACGATGGGGCGTGGCGATGCGGCCTGTCGGTCTGTCAACGGGGGCGGGCCGCCGGGCCGCCCTTGCCCGTGCCGCAAAGCCGATGGCGTGAACCGGCTCCGACGCGCTACAACACCGGTATGACTGTGGCGCCGTTCGATCCCCGGCTGGGTCTGCGCGAGCAGCTGGCCTGCTGGCACGAGGTGGCGTCAGCCGCGGCCAGCCACGACGACCCGGGGCGGACGCCGCTGCCGGCCGCCGCGCACGCCGCGGCGCTGCGCGCACCCCGCCCGGACGGCACGGTGCAACGCTGGCTGGGCTGCGCCGACGGTGAGGTGGTGGGTCTGGGCGAGCTGTTCCTGTCCGATCGGGAGAACCTCGGCTGGGGATTCGCGGAGGTGACCGTGCATCCGCGGCATCGCCGGTCGGGGCACGGCACCGCGCTGCTGGCCGCGATGCGCACCGCTGCCGCCGACGCGGGCCGGGACACGCTGGTGCTGAGCGCGGTCCAGGGCACCCCCGGTCCGGACTGGGCCGCGGCGCGGGGCGCGCGCAAGGCACAGGAGCTGTGGGAGTCCGAGGCAGACCTCGGCGCGCTCGACCCGGGCGCGCTCGGCGACCGGCCCGCGCCGGGATACCGGCTGGTGTGCTGGTCCGACGAGGTCCCCGGCGAGCTGCTGGCGTCGTATGCCGCGGCCGTGGACGCGATGGCCGACTCGCCCGACGGCGGGCTCGGTTACCGGTCCGCGCCTAACTCGCCGGAGCTGGTGCGGGCGAGGGAGCGCTGCGCACGGGCCGCCGGGCTGCAGCGGCGGGTGGTCGCCGCGGTGCACGAGGCCAGCGGCGCGGTGGCCGGGCTGACCGTGCTGGAGATCCCGCTGCTGGCCCCGGCACTGGCCCACCAGGACGACACCGTGGTGGTGCCCGCGCACCGGGGGCACGGGCTCGGCCTGTGGGTGAAGGCGGAGATGGTGCGGCGGCTGGCCGCCGACGGCGGGGTGGTGCGCCGGGTGCGCACCACCACCGACCCGTCGAACAGGCACATGCTGGCGATCAACGAGCGGCTGGGGTTCCGCCGCGTCGGCGTGCGCGAGCAGTGGAAGCTGCCCGTGTGATCACTGCACGCAGAACTCGTTGCCCTCGGGATCGGCCAGCACCACGTGGTGGCTGCCCGGCTCCTGCACCTCGCGCAGGATCGTGGCGCCGAGGCCTTCGAGGCGCTTGACCTCGCCGTCGCGGTGCTCCGGCCCGGCGTGCAGGTCCAGGTGCAGCCGGTTCTTGACCTGCTTCGGCTCCGGCACCCGCTGGAACAGCAGGCGGCGGCCCAGGCCGACCCCGCTGACCGGCTGCACCGGGTCGTCGGGGTGGCGCACCGCGGCCAGGTCACGGAAGGCCTTGCGGCCGTCGACCTCCAGGTAGAGGTCCTCGCCGAGCACACCCTGGCCGACCAGCTGCTCGATCAGCGCGGAGTTGTCCTCGACCTGGTAACCCAGGGCCTGCGCCCAGAACGTGGTCTGCGCGTGCGGGTCGGCGCAGTCGATGACGACCTTCCAGTCCAGTGCCATGACGCTCTCCTCTCGTCCGGTCTGTACCACCGCCATGTAACCACATATAGTGGTTACATGGAACCGGGCTTCGTACTGCGTCCGCCGTCGGGTGGGGTGTTCCGGTTCGATCCCGGCACGCTCTGGCTGGACCTGCTGGTCTCCGGCGGCCCGGGGGAGCTGGCGGTGTTCGAGACGCTGCACGCGCCCGCGGATGCGGCCACCTGGTCGGGGCTGTGCCGGCTGCGCCTGGACCCGGCGCGGGTACACGTCACCGCGGGCGAGCTGGCGGCCCTGGTGCGGCTGCGCGACGGGCTGTGGGAGCTGGCGTGGGCGCTGACCCGCGGCCACCCGGTCTCGCCGGGGATCGCGGCCCTGGTCGACGACGCGGCGGCGCAGCCGTCGCCGGCCCCCCGGCTGCGGGCCACGGGGCTTGGCTTCGCTCGGGAGTGGACGCTGCCCGTCACCGGCACGCAGCTGCTGTCGGCCGTCGCGCGCGACGTCGTCGACGTGCTTACCGGCCCGCACGCCGACCGGGTGCGCGAGTGCGGCGGGCACCGGTGCGGGCTGGTCTTCCTGGACACCTCGCGGCCGGGCAGCCGCCGCTGGTGCTCGATGGAACGCTGCGGCAACCGCAGCAAGGTGCGCGCCCTGCGGGAGCGGCGCGCACCTGATGCCGGCTAGCTCAGCTCTTGTCGCCGCCGCCCTTGTTCTGCTTCCAGGACCAGGGGCCGGGCAGATCCACCCGGTGCGCCCGGGTGCGGGAGTTCCACGACCAGCGGCCGATGCGGAGACTCCATGAGGACAGGCCGCCCTGGGTGAAGTTCAGGCGCAGGGGGCCGAGTTTCCAGGTCTTGCGGAACAGCAGGCTCATGCACCCCATGTAACCGCACACGCACCACTCAAAACGTGGCGGCGCGTGCCAGAAGCGCGGACCGGTCCAGCGGGTCCACTTCGGTCGCCGCGACGGTGCACGCGTGCGCTCCGACAATGGCACCGTATGTCGCGCACCGCTCCGGCGGCAAACCGGTGAGCAGTCCATACAGGAATCCGGCGGCGAACGCGTCACCCGCGCCGTTCGAGTCCACGACCGGCCGCGGCGGGGCCACCGCGGCGAACCGGCGCACCGTGCCGTCGTCGCGGGTGAGCAGGAAACCGCCCCGGTCGCCGTCGGTGGCGACCGCGATCCGCGCCCGGCCCAGCGCCAGCACCCGGCGCAGCGCCGCCTCGGGGTCGGCCAGCGCGGTCGCCGACACGAAGACCACGTCGGCGGCCGCGGCGAACTGCTCGTGGTAAGGGTTCTCGCCGTCCCAGTTGTGCAGGTCCGTGGAGACGGTCACGGCCAGGTCCGCGAGCCGCGCCAGGGCGTACGCGCCCGGATGGGTGATGCACACGTGCACGTGCCGGCACCCCGCGGCCAGCTCCGCCAGCAGCGGCTCGGGGAAGCGGTCGTGCTCGCCGCCGCGGCTGACGTCGTACAGCGACAGCCGCCGCCCGGCCGGGTCGACCAGGTTGACCGCACGCTTGGTGCCGGTGCTGCTCGGCAGCTCGGTGAACGCGATGCCCGACGTCTCGTGCAGGGCCCGCACCAGCGCGCCCTCCGGGTCGTCGCCGAGCACGTCGACGTGATGGACGGGCAGGCCCAGCGCGTGCAGCCCGAGCGCCAGGAAGTCCCCGGTCTGCCCGGCCCGCGTGGTGATCGCCGGGACCAGATGACTGTCCGCATAGGGCAGCGGCAGCTGCGGGACCTGCACGATGGTGTCCACGCCCGCGCCGCCGAGCACCAGCACGCCGAGTTCGGGGTGATGAGGAACACGCATGGTGTGTCGCCTTCCGTCGATGGGTAGTCGACGTTTCAGCCCGTACGGTCCGCAGCCGAGGTCATGCGGTGTCCGCCGAGGTCGCGACAGGTGCGGTCGATCATCACGGATGCCGGGCGGCCGCGTCAAGGCTGTGCTGTCCCGACAGGCGACCATGGCGGAGCCTGGCTAGGCTCCTGGAGCTGTGCCCCGGGACCGTATCCGGGCACCGATGGGGAGGGAACCACGTGAAGACACGACGTTTCGGTGTGGCGGCAGTAGGCCTGATCGCGCTCGCCACCCTGGCGACCGGCTGCAGCAAGGCGGCCGACAAGCCGGGCGCGACCGCGTCCGCGAGCACGTCGGCGGCGGCGTCCGCGCCGGCGGCGGCGCAGGGCTCGGCGTCCGACGCGCTCGCCGCGGCGGCGGCCAAGTTCAAGGACACCACCGCCAAGATGACGATGAGCATGGCCGGGGGCGGTGCGGCCGTGAAGATCACCGGCCAGCTCGACGGCCCGGGCAGGAAGTCCGCCTCGGTAGCGGATGTGCTGACCCTCAAGATGGAGGTCGTCCAGATCGCCGACCAGGTGTGGATGAAGCTCGACGGCGCGCCCGGCATGCCGAAGGGCTGGATGCACATCGACGTCTCCAAGCTCGGCCCGCAGAGCTCGCTGCGCAAGTCGATCGAGGACCCGTCGTACAGCGCCAAGATGCTGGCCACGGCCGCGCAGGTGCAGTGGGACGGGGCCGGCAAGGTCAAGGGTGTGCTCGACCTGTCCCAGTCGCCGTCGATGAATCCGGCTCTGGCGACCACGCTGGGCGACAAGATGAAGGCGGTGCCGTTCACCGCGACCATCGACGGCCAGGGCCGGCTGACCACGATGACGGTCGCCCTCGGCGGGCTGGCCCCGACGGCGGGCGTCGGCGACATGACGATCGCCTACAGCGACTTCGGCGCTCCGGTGACCATCGAGAAGCCGACCGGCGAGATCGTCGAGGCCCCGGCCGCGGTGCTGGCCACGCTCTGACACCGCGATGCGGATGACGCCGCGACGGCGGTGACGCCGCCCGCACCCGGGACCGGGTGCGGGCGGCGTTTCGCATACGGCCGCCCGGGTAGGGGTGGCGACGTGATCATTGGAACGGTGAAGGGTGACGCCGTGCCGACCTGCCCCGGCGCCCGCTGATGGACGCCGAGCGCCTGCTGCGTGCCGTGGTCGTGGTGACCGCGGCGCTGCTGGCGGCCATGGTCGCGGGCTGGCTGTCCGCGCTGGTCGTGCGCCGGGTCGGCCGCCGCCGCTACCGCCGGTTCATGGAGCAGCTCAGCCAGGCCTGCCGCCGCCCGTGGCGGGCCATGCTCGTGGTGGTCGCCCTGCTGGTCGCGCTGCCGTTCACCGACCTCGCCGGGTCGGCCCGCGAGATGGTGCACCACGCCCTGGTCATCGCCCTGATCGGGGCGTCGGCGTGGCTGGCGGTGCGGGTGCTGTTCGTGCTGGAGGACGCCGCGTTCCGGCGGCTGCCGGTGGACGTGGCCGACAACCGGCGCTACCGGCGGGCCCGCACCCGCATCGGCATGCTGCGCCGGCTCACCGCGGTCACCGTCACCGTGCTGGCCGTCGCGTCGATCCTGATGACCTTCGCGCCGCTGCGCACGCTGGGCGCGTCCCTGCTGGCGTCGGCCGGACTGGCCGGGGTGGTGGCCGCGCTGGCGGCCCATGCCACGCTGGCGCACATCTTCGCCGGGCTGCAGCTCGCTTTCACCGACGAGCTGCGCCTCGACGACGTGGTGGTGGTCGAGGGGGAGTGGGGCCGCATCGAGGAGCTGCGGCTGACCTACGTCGTGGTGCGGCTGTGGGACGAGCGGCGGCTGGTCCTGCCCACCACGTACTTCACCACCACGCCGTTCCAGCACTGGACCCGCAACGACTCCCGGGTGCTCGGCGCGTCGGTCCTCTACCTGGACCACCGCATGCCGGTCGACGCGCTGCGGGCCGAGGCGCAGCGCGTCGTCGAGGCGTCGCCGCTGTGGGACCGCCGGGACTGGGTGCTGCAGGTCGTCGACACCACCGAGACCGCGATGGTGGTCCGCGTGCTGGCCTCGGCCGACGACGCGGCGAAGGCCTACGACCTGCGCTGCGAGATCCGCGAGAAGCTCATCGCGTACGTGCGCGAGCACCACCCGGAGGGCCTGCCGCAGACCCGGGTCGCCGTCGTCGCGCCACCCGAGCAGCCGTGACCCGGCCGGTCAGTAACGCACGCTGATCCGCCGCGCGACCCCGTCGACGCGGGCGTCGCCGCCGATCGGCAGGATCTGCTGCGGGTCGGTGTGCCCGATGTCCAGGTCGAAGACGAGCACCGCGTCCGGCGCGTACGCCGCCACGGCCCGCCGGATCGCGGCGCGCTGCTCGGCCCGGTACGCCGCCTTCTGCTCGGCAGTGTTGCGCCGGTCGAAGTTCCAGGCCTTCGCCCGCCCGACCAGCACCGCGGCGAACCGGCCCAGCATGCCGCGCTCGCCCATGCTGCGCAGGGTGTAGTAGACGTCGGCGGCGCTCGGCATGTCCTCGGAGGTCTCCAGGACCAGCATGTGCCCGTCGAAGCGCTCCGGCGGCGCGACGAGGCCCGCCTGCAGCAGCCAGGACAGGATCTCCAGGCAGCCGCCCCACAGCGGGCCCGCCACGACCCGCTGCGGACCCTCCCAGGTCCAGCCGTCGGCCGGCGACATCGGCGGCGGCACGGCCCGCAGCGCGGCGTCCGCCCAGTCGTTCGGCTCGTCGCCGAAGTCGGCCGAGGCGGTCAGCTCGTGCCAGCCGCTGGTGAACAGGGCCGCGCGCAGGCTGTTCGCGCTCACCGGGTGCGTCGCGCCGCCGCGCGCCAGTGAGGTCATCACCGCCCCGCCGTGATAGCCCACGACACCGAGTCCGAACAGGTGGCCGAGCAGGTTGGTGTTGTCGGAGAAGCCGAAGAACGGCTTGGGGTTGGCCCGGATGACGCCGTCGTCCAGGTGGCGCAGCACGGTGATCTGGTCGTCGCCGCCGATGCTGGCCATGACCGCGCTGATCGACGGGTCGGCGAACGCCGCGGTGATGTCCTGGGCGCGCTCACGCGCGGAGGCGGCGGCCGCGCGGGTGGTCGGGAACTCCACCGGCAGCAGCCCGAACTCGTCGCGCAGCCGGGACAGGCCCAGCTCGTACACGTCCGGGAAGACCGCGGGCAGCCCCGCGCTGGGGGACAGGATCGCGATGCGGTCGCCGGGGCGGGGCTTGGGCGGGTAGATCATGTCGGCCATCCGCGGAACCTAACCGATCGGCCCGGCCCGAGCACCCGGTTTCAGTCGAGCAGGCCCTGTTCCTCGGCGCGGGTGATGGCGTCGGCCAGCACGTCCAGGTCGACGACCGCGTCGCGGATGGTCGCGGCGACCTCGAGCAGCGGCTCGGTGTCGGCGGCGCGCACCGAGAACAGGTCGGCCTCGGAGTCGAACTCGACCATGTCGAGCACCTCCGGCGTGCGTTCGGCCAGCAGCACCTGCACCACGCCCTCCCAGGCGTAGCCGTTGCCGAGCCAGCCCTGCTCGTCGAAGATGTCCACATAGTCGTCGAAGTCGTCGAAGGTCAGGCTGAACTCACCGGAGTCGTGCTCGACCAGCTTGCAGGGGTCGAAGTCGGGGTCACGTGCCATGTCCGCGAGCATAGGCCGTGGCACATGTCATTGCGGTTTCGTCGAAAGGCTGACTTCGCCTCGTCCGAACCGGTGAAATCTGCGCGGTCAACCCGCTGTTCGCCACGCGGCCACCGTTGCGGCACGCGACGCGGGGCAGTCCCGGCCGATGCCAATTCCGGCGGGTGTGAGCAGGAAGAAGCGCTCTGAGTGGCGAATCAGCGGTTCGACCATCTGTGCGACCGCGCGAGAACATGGCAGGCTTTCTCATCGTGACGATGGTCAGGCAGTGGCAGCGGGTCTCGGCGTACGGGTTGGCGCGCGAGGGCGACACCGTGCTGCTCGTGCAGATCGGCCGCAGCGCCCACGGGGACCTGGGCAAGTGGATGCCGCCCGGCGGCACCATCGAGCACGGCGAGCACCCGGCCGAGACGGTGGTGCGCGAGTTCGCCGAGACCACCGGCCTGGAGGTGCGGGTCGACGGGCTGCTGGAGGTCGGTTCCGACCACCGGCAGCTGACCGGCGGCATCGACTTCCACGGCGTGTTCATGCTCTACGGCGTGACCGTGCTCGGCGGCGACCTGCGCCCCCAGCCCGACGGCATCATGGTGGAGCCCAGCTGGCACAGTGCCTCCGAACTGGACTCCATCCCCATGCTCGACGCGGTGCGCGACGTGCTGCGCACCGCCGTCAAGAAGTAGGCTCGCCGCCCACCGCCTCGCGCCGGGCCTGGCGCAGCGCCTCGGTGATGCGCGGGCCGCGGCGAGTGAAGCCCAGCTGCGTGGTGGCCTCGGCGACGACCTCGTCCTCGGTGCGGTTGAGGCCGTCGCTCTCGATCCAGCGGATCAGGTCCACCAGCGTCTGCCGCGGCACCTCGGTGATCTGCGCGGCCGGCGGCAGCTCGGGCTTCGGGGCGCTGCGCGCGGTCGCCGACGGCAGCCGCAGGGTGACGCCCTCGGCCACGGTGTCGATCGGCAGCCCGGCCGACTCCGACACCGCGAGGTCGTACACGGCCCGCGCCTTGGCGATCTCCACCTCGCGCTGGCGCATCCAGTCGGTGGACCAGATGCGGTGGAAGCGCCAGCCCAGCCGCTCCAGGTGCTGCTGGCGCAGCCGGTCGCGGTCGCGCACGGTCGGCGAGGCGTGGTACGACGCCCCGTCGGCCTCGATCGCCAGCACCAGCCGCTCCGGGTCGTCCGGGTGGGTGGCGGCGAAGTCGATGCGGTGCCCGCCGACGCCGTGCTGCACCACCAGCGGGATGCCCGCCGCGGTGAGCTTGGCCAGCACGTCGGCCTCGAACGGGTTCAGCGCCGGCGCGGTGACCGTGGCCAGCGTCTCGCGGCGGCCACCGGAGGAGGCGTACGCCAGGAAGTCGCGCAGCATCACCGCGCCCTCGGCGCGCAGCCGCTGCGGGTCCATGTCCAGGTGGGTGAACGAGCTGACCACGGTCATCCGGCGGCGGGCCCGGGTGATCGCCACGTTGAGCCGCCGGTGGCCGCCCTTGGTGTTCAGCGGCCCGAAGCGGTACAGCATCCGCCCGTCCAGGCCCTTCGGGTAGCCGACGGTCAGGATCACCGCGTCGCGCTCGTCGCCCTGCACCCGCTCGATGTTCTTGACGAAGAACGGTTCGTGCCCGTGCTCGGAGAAGTACGGCTCCAGCTCCGGCCGGGTGGCCAGCGCCCGGCGCAGCGCGGCGTCGACCCGTTCGGCGTGGGTGATGCCCATGGTGATGACGCCGAGCGACTCGGCGGGCCGCTGCGCGGCGTGGGCGAGGATCAGCTCCACCACCCGGCGCACCTCGGCGCTGCCGCTCTCGGCCGACGCGTCCGGGTCGGCCTCGCCGCTGACCAGCACGTGGCTGATGCAGTCCCCGGCGTCCGCGCCCGGGAACGTGGTCAGCGCGTTGCCGTTCGGGCTGTACACGTGCCGGTCGGAGAACGCGATGAGCCGCTCGTCGCGGCTGCGGTAGTGCCAGGCCAGGTGCCGCACCTGCGGCAGCGGCAGGGTGTGCGCGAACGCCTGCAGCAGCGACTCGACGTCGTCGCCGAGCGCGGTGCCGTCGTCGGGGGTGTCGGCGTCGCCGTCGGCGCGCTGGAAGAAGTTGGTCGGCGGCAGCTGGTGCTCGTCCCCGGCCACCACGACCTGGCGGCCGCGCATGATGGCGGGCACGCCGTCGACCGGCTCGACCTGGCTGGCCTCGTCGAAGATGACCACGTCGAACAGGACCCGGGCCGGTAGCACCTGGCTGACCAGCAGCGGGCTCATCGCCCAGCACGGCTTGAGCGCGGTCAGCGCGTCCGGCGCCTGCTCGAACAGCCGCCGCACCGGCAGGTGCCGGGCCTTCTTCGCGGCCTCGCGGCGCACCAGCTGCTGCTGCTCGGGGAACTCGTCCAGCACCGCCATCAGGTTGCGGGCGGCCAGGTGCCGCACCCGCTGCGCGGCGGCGGTGATGTGCGCGGCGTCGGCGGTGTGGAACTCGGTCACCGCCGCGTGCAGGGCCGCGCCGTGGAACGTCGACAGGTGCTCGTCGGTGAAGCGCACGTGCTCCAGCACCGAGCTGAGCCACGCGTGGTCGAACGCGGCCCCGGCCCGCGCGGTGTCCCCGCCGACGGCGCGCGCGGCGAGCTCGTCGAGCAGCCGCCGGCCCCGCCACTCCACCAGGGACGCGGCCAGCTCGTTGCGGCGCGCGGTGCGCAGCAGGTCGGCCTGGTCGCCGGCGAGCCGGTCCAGCTCCGGCTGCAGCAGCCCCAGGTCGTCGTTGTCGACCGGCACGTTGCCGCGCAGCGCCTCCAGCGCGCCCGCGAACTCGGCGAACGCGGCCAGCGCCGGGGCGGCGGCCGGGCTGGTGCGCGGCGGCTGCCCGTCGCGGCTGACCACGCGCCAGCGGGTCAGCTCGTCGGCCGCGGCGACGGCGGCCCCGTGCAGCTCCGCGGTGCTCGGCCGGCCGGGCGCGAGCCAGTGCGCCCGGATCTGCTTGAGCACCTTGCGGCGCTGCCAGAAGCCCATGCCGCCGCGCTCGGGACCGGTCGCGGAGGCGGTGATCCAGGCGGCGAGATCGGCGGAGTACGCCTCCGGCCGCAGCCGCCGCAGCGTGGCGTCCACCTCGGACAGCAGCGCGGCCATCTTCTGCGCCGAACTCAGGGTGCCCGGCACGGACAGGCCCAGTTGCGCGGCCAGCGCCGTGAGCTGCTGCCGGGCCGGGGCCAGCGTGGTCGCGGCCTGCGCGGCCAGCGCGTACGCCGACTGCGCGGCCGCGCGATCGGGGATCGTCGAGCGGACCCACGGCCCCGGGCCGGGCTCCGGGTCGAACGCGCCGAGCTGCGCCAGCTCCGTCACCGCGGCGCGCAGCCGGGCCGCGGTCGGCGCGTCGAGGCGGGCCAGGTCGTCGCCGGACCAGCGCTGCGGGGTCATGTCCGCCGGGCTGATGCCCAGCAGCCGCGACTGCAGCTCGAACATGGACAGGCCCCACGGGTCGTGCCTGGTGTGCAGCGCGGCGTGGTGGGCCGACAGCGCGGTGCGCGCGTCGACCAGGCTGCGGTCGGTGTCCTCGGTGGTCGGCCGGGTCTCGTGGCGCGCCCGCTGCAGCCGCGAGTCCAGTGCCCGCGCCAGCTCGCGGCGGCTGCTGTGGTCGCCGTGCAGGTTCTGCACGAGGTCGTCGAGGCCGACCTGGTTCAGCCGGTCCAGCACCGCGTCGATGGCGGCGCGCTTCTCCGCGACGAACAGCGCCGTGCGCCCCCGTGCCGCCAACGCCATGATCATGTTTGCGATGGTCTGGCTCTTGCCGGTCCCCGGCGGGCCCTTGACCACCAGGTGGTGCCCGGCGACCGCGGCGTTGACCGCGTAGCTCTGCGACGAGTCGGCGTCCAGCACCAGGAACTCGTCGGCCGGGGGCAGCCGGTCCGGCGCGTCGGCCTCGACCGGCGCGGTGGCGTACAGCTCGCTCAGCGCCCGCGGGTCGCCCGCCAGCGCGGCGATGACCTCGCTGCTCTCCAGCAGCTCGCCGTGCTCGGTGATGTCGGCGACCATCGGCAGCTTCTCGTAGAGGAACGTGCCCACCAGCAGCTCGGGGCTGACCGTGAAACCGCGCACGTCCTGCGCCGCCTTGGCCAGCTGCTCGAACAGCGGCGCGGGATCGTAGGGCCCCTCCGGCAGCGCGTCGAGCAGCGTCTCCGGGTCGAGGTCGAGCCGGTGCTCCTTGAACAGCTTGAACAGCAGCACCGGATTGACCGTCGGCTCCGGATCGAGCGTCAGCGCGAAGTCGGTCTCCGCGGCCGACGTGGTGCGCACGGTCAGCCGGTGCAGCAGCACCGGCGAGCGCGGCGTGCGGTCGGCCTCCCACCAGCTCGCGATCCCGCTGGCCAGGTAACCGACGTCGACCCCGCGCTCCTCGGCCAGCGTGCGCATCCGGGTCCGGATGGTCCGCGCGCGCCGCATCGCGTCGGCGTGCGCGACGTCGTCCGGAAACAACTGACGCAGCGTGACGGTGCGCCCGGCCGTCAGCACCGTCACCGCCTCCGGTCGGGCGTCGTCGAGCCGCAACGTCCCGGCCCGCAGATCGCGGTAGTACGCCAGCTGGTTACGCCCGGAGTCGTCCACCAGCGCATCTGCCCACCGCCTGGTGGCGAGCGCGACATGGGACGGCTGCGGCAACTGCGGTGCACTGTCGGACACGGTCACGGCCCAACGATGGCAGACTCCCGCACCCCCGCCAAGCGCCCCACCGAAAGGAAGGGCACCTTGCCATCGCTATGCGTAGCGGAAGGGCACCTTCCTAACGGGGGACCGCGGGCGCGCCGCGGGTGATCGCGGCTTGGTGTCGAAAGCTTTGGTCGTGCCCCACGATCTGACACGAAACAGTGATCATCGCTCGGGGGCCGGCGGGTCAGCGGGATGCCGAGCCGCGTATCGGCCGGTCGCGCGTGGTGGCGGGCCGCGCCGCGGCCGCTTGCTCCGCGGGCACGCCTCGGGTCGCGTGGGCGTGGGCGTGGCTGGTGATGACGTGCAGCAGGTCGTCGAGGCCGGCGGTGAACTCGGTGTCCCAGTCGGGCGGCTGTGCCAGTACCCCCGAAAGCTCTTGATGCGCGGGCGCGGCGCCGCCCGCGGCGGTGGCCCGTGCGTGCCGGCGTGGGTCGGCCGGCGCGAAGCGGCCGGTGATCTCGCCGATCGCATAGCCGAGCACATAGGTCGAGACCAGCCGTTCCAGCCGCGGCACCTGCGCCGCCGGCACGCCCGCGTCCAGCAGCGCCCGGTAGAGGGCGTCGACCAGGCGCACCGCGTCGGGCGTGACCGCGGGCCGGGACAGCAGCAGGGGATAAGCGGCCGGGTGCCGGTGGGCGAGCGCGCGGCCCGCGTGGGCGATGGCGCGCAGCCGCACGTCCCACGCGCCGGGAGTGCCCGCCGCGGGCAGCAGCTCGGCCAGCATCAGGTCCACCAGTCCGTCGAGCAGGGCGTCCTTGTTGCCGACGTACGGGTACAGCGCCATCGGCGTCACCCCGACCCGGGCCGCGACCGCGCGCATGGACAGCGCGTCCAGGCCGCGCTCGTCGGCCAGCGCCAGCGCGGCGGTCAGGATCTCCCGCCGCCGGGCCTCGACACCCAGTTCCGCCATGCTCTACAGTGTAGATCTATACAGCGTAGATCACAAAGGAGGCGCGGCATGCTGTACGCGTCCGGCCTGCGCAAGGCGTACGGCCCGGTCACCGCCCTGGACGGCTTCGACCTCACCGTCGCGCCCGGCGAGATCTGCGGCCTGATCGGCCACAACGGCGCGGGCAAGAGCACCTTCGTCGAGGTCATCACCGGCCTGACCCGCCCGGACGCGGGCGTCGTCACCGTCGGCGGCCTGGCGCCCGCCCGCGCCCGCCACCTCGTCGGACTCGCCCCGCAGGAGATCGCGCTCTACCTGTCCGTGACCGTCGAGCACAACCTGCGCCTGTTCGGCGCGCTGGCCGGGCTGCGCGGGCGCGGCCTGCGCCGGGCGATCGACGACACCGCGCAGGCGCTCGGCCTCACCGACGTGCTCCGGCGGCCCGTCGGCCTGCTCTCCGGCGGGCAGCGCCGGCGCGCCCAGGCCGCGACCGCGATGCTGCACCGGCCCGCGCTGCTGCTGCTCGACGAGCCGACCACCGGCGCCGACCCCGGCACCCGCGCCGCGCTGCTGCACCTGGTGCGCTCGCACGCCGCCGCCGGGGCCGCAGTGCTCTACACGACCCACTACCTGCCCGAACTGGTCGAGCTCGGGGCCACGCTCGCGGTCTGCCGGGTCGGGCGGGTCATCGCCCGCGGCAGCCAGGACGAGCTGCGGGTCGGGCACGAGACCCTCGACGACCTCTACCATGCCCTGGCGGTCGACCATGCGTAGCCTCGCCCTCGTCCGGCTCAACCTGGCCCTGCTGGCGGCCGAACCCGGCGCGGTGATCAGCCGCATCGGCATGCCGCCTGTGATGATCACCGTGCTGCGGCCGCTCTACCGCGCCGCCATCGGCGACCAGGGCACCACCCACGCGGTCACCGGCATGCTGGTGCTGTTCTCGCTGCTGGGCCTGTCCATCGTCGGCGGCTCGCTGCTCACCGAACGCTCCTGGCACACCCTGGACCGGCTGCGGGCCACCCCCGCGTCGCCGTGGCAGATCCTGACCGGCAAGGCGGTCGCGCTCGGCGGCGTGCTACTCGCCCAGCAGGCGGTGGTGCTCGGGTACGGCGTGGTCGCGCTCGGGCTGTGGGTGGCCCGCCCGGACCTGCTGGCCCTGGCGGCCCTGGCCTGGGCGGTGACGCTGCTGCTGCTCGGCGCCGCCGCGGCGATGATGGTACGCAGCCACAGCGAGCTCGGCGCGGTCAACGATCTCGGCGCGCTGCTGCTGTCCACGCTCGGCGGCGCGATGGTGCCGCTGTCGCTGCTGCCCGGGTGGGCGCAGGCCGTCGCGCCCGCGTCGCCGGGTTACTGGGCGCTGCAGGCGCTGGGCGGCGCGGCGACCGGCGACCCGGACGCCGTGCTGCACGGCGTCGGCGTGCTGCTGCTCGTCGCGCTGGTCGCAGGCCTGTACGCCGCCTGGCGCATGAACCGCGGCTGGGGCCGCAGCCGGCTGCTCTGAACACTCCGTTGGCGCCGAGTCGGCCGTCGCGCAGGCGTCGCTCGCCGCCGCCCGCTTTTCAATAGATGCTGGCCTATGACGATGAAAAATCGGCGATCATATTCAACGTAATAGGCCAGCGTCTATGCGTGGCGCGGTCGGGTGACGCCCCCGGGTCACAGGTAGCAGCCGGTGGACGGTTCGGGTGTGAGCTGGACCAGGTCGCGGTCGCCGCGCTGGATGGCGAACAGCTCCGCCAGCGTGGCGCCGGACGAGCTGAGGCCCGCCGTGCTGCCCAGCCAGGCGCTCGCCTGGGCGAAGGGCAGCGGGCCGACCTCGATCTGGGCCAGGCAGCGGCCCGGGCGCACCACGGCCGGGTGCAGCTTGTTCAGCGGTTCGTTGGTGGTGAGGCCGACGAGCACGTCGCGGCCCTGCGCGAGCAGGCCGTCGGTCAGGTTCAGCAGGCGCGACAGCGCCTGGCCGCTGGACGCCTTCGCGGCCGAGGAGATCAGCTCGTCGCAGTCCTCGACCAGCAGCAGCCGCCAGCGCCGCTCCTCCTGCTCGTCGTCGCCGATGGCGACCTCCATCAGGTAGCTGGAGTCGTGGAACAGGTGCTCCGGGTCGAGCACGCAGTCGACCTGGCACCACGACGACCATGCCCGCGCGAGCGCGCGCAGCGCGGTGGTCTTGCCGGTGCCGGGCACGCCGTGCAGCAGCAGCAGGCGGCCGCTGATCGAGTCGGGCGTGAGCGTCATCAGGCGTTCCAGCGAGCCTGCGACGTCGGCGGAGTAGTTGTCCCGGATCGCGTCCCACGACGGTGTGGTGATCGGCCGGGTGCTGCGCTGCGCGCCGCGCTTGGCCGAGTGGTGCCAGAAGCCCATCGGCACGGTGTCGGCGCGCTCGACGTGGTCCTCGCGCGCGTTGCGCGTGGCGGCGTCGAGGATGCGCAGCGCCAGCTCCTCGGTGGTCGCGGTGACGGTGACCTCGGCGACGCCGCCGCGCCAGCGTGCGGCGCGCAGCGTCCAGCCGTCGCCCGCGGCGAGGTGGCTGCGCAGGCCGTCGTCGGTGGCCACGCGCAGCACCCGCCCCTCCTCCGGCAGCAGGTTGGCGTCCTTGCGGACGCGGGGCAGGCGGGCGGTGTGGGCGTACGGCTGCTCGCCCGTGCTGAACGGGGCGAGGATCATCGCGTCGACGACGTCCCGAGGAGTGTCGGAGTCATCAAGGGTGAGGTTGGTCGACAGCTGTGGCAGAGTGCCCATACCTCGATGATCTCGCAATTGGACCTGCGCACATAGCAGTTTTCCGGCCCCGTCGCCCGGCCTGAGCGTGCGCCGCGCTCAGATCCCGAGTTTCGCCCACGGCCCCCAGATCGCGAATGTCATCCCGTGTATGGCCAGCACGTTCACGAACAGCGTGTGCCCGTCCGGGCTGAACGCGCAGCCGGCGAACTCGTCGGCCTCGCGGGACACCCCGGCGCGGTTGGTGAGCCGGTTGAGCGCGATGTCGAGCACCTGCCCGTGCCGGGTGAGCCCGCGCACGTAGTTGTTGTTCGCGCCGTCCTCGCACAGGATGAGCGTGCCGTTGGGGCTGGTGGTGATGTTGTCCGGGAAGTCCAGTCCGTCGACGGCCGGGCACTGGTAGACCAGCCGGAGCACCTCCTCCGCGCAGTGGTAGGCCCAGACCTGGCCGTGGCCGTTGCCGTAGCCGCTGTCGAAGGGCCCGTCGTCCTTCTCCGGCCGGCCGCCGCCCTGCGTGGAGGTGAAGAAGACGACGCCCTGCCGGAAGGTCGAGCCCTCCAGGCGCGAGAACAGCGCCGCCCCGCCGTCGCGGCCCTGGTCGCCCACGTGGCGCAGCGCCTTGTGCTCGCTCGTCGGCGCGGGCACGCCCGCGGTGTACGGGAAGCTCGGCGCCGGGTCGTCGATGTCGACCCAGGTGACCGGGAAGACCGCGCCAGGCTCCTGCGCGGCGGCGAGGTCCAGGCGGGGGCGG
Source organism: Catellatospora chokoriensis (assembly GCF_011297315.1). Lineage (NCBI taxonomy): Bacteria > Bacillati > Actinomycetota > Actinomycetes > Micromonosporales > Micromonosporaceae > Catellatospora > Catellatospora chokoriensis. The sequence continues at coordinate 178,359 of NZ_JAAOTI010000011.1, read as the reverse complement.
CCCTTGACCGCCAGCGCCTGCAACCGGCCCCCGTCGGCGATGCCGCGCCCGTCGGTGCGCAGCGGGTCCGGCGCACGCGGCGGCAGGTACCGGTAGAAGCAGCTGGCGAAGGCGAAGTTGTCCTCGGTCAGGTAGAGCGCGCCGCCGGCCGGGTCGTACGCCACCGACTCGTGCGCGAAGCGGCCCGCCGCCATGATCGGCCGCGGCTCGACGGTGCCCTGCGCGGGCACCTCGAAGATGAAGCCGTGCCGCTCCCGCAGCTGGTAGTTGCCCAACCCGGCCACGTCCGGGCCGTGCACGGTCTCCTCGCAGCTGATCCAGGTGCCCCACGGCATGCGCCCGCCGCAGCAGTTGGTGTGCGTGCCGCTCAGGCTGGTGTGCGAGCGCACCACCTCGCCGTACCGGGTCACCTCGGTCGTGGTCGCGCCGCCGCCGGCCGCCGGGTCGTACGTGACGTGGCCCGGCCCGAACGCCGACCCGGTGACCTTGACCTCGTGGTTGCGCACCAGGATCGTGTTGCCGCCCGGCGCCTGGAACGCGCCCATGCCGTCGTGGCTGCCCGGCAGCCGGGAGCCGTCGTCGAGCACCACCGGCCACTCCGTGTCGTGAAAGGAGCGGTAGGCGAAGCCCTCGGGCACCCACAGCCGCGCCACGCCGTCGCGCAGGTCTGCGGTCGGCGCGAGTTTGATCCGTGTCGGCGGCTGCGGCGGCGCGCTCTGGCGGGCGAGGAAGCCGCTGAAGGGACCGGCGGCGAACAGCCCGCCCGCCACGGCCGCACCGCCGAGCAGCGAACGCCGTTTGATCACCATCATCGCGCTCACTTCCGTGCGTCGAGGGAGCTACGGAGGTGCAACGAGCGAACCACCCGCATGATCACGCATCGACACCGGCAGAGGTCCCTCCGTGTGCGGCCATCCGGTCGAGCACCTTGGCGGCCTTGGCCGTCAGCACCTCCGCCGGGTCGAAGCCCAGGCTGCGGATCGCCACGAACGACGCCAGCGCCACGTCGGCCAGCTCGTCGGCGACCTCTCGGGGCGTGTGCGTGACGCCCTTGCGCGGGTTCTGGCCCTGCACGCCGATCCAGGCGCTGGCCGCCTCGCCCGCCTCCTCGGTCACCTTGAGGATGCGCATGGTCTGCTGCTGCGGTCCGCTGCCGTGGTGCGTGTCCAGCCACCGCACCGCCGCGTCCACCGCCCGCCGGCTCGTCTCGTCCACCTGGCGCACCCTACCCGCCTCGCCGCGCACCGCCGGTGCGGCGCGGTGCGTGCAAGGTCATCCGACTTGCCTGGCAATCGTGCGTATCTTGAGCCCGCATCCGCCCACTTGCCAGGCAAGTCGAACGATCTCGACCCGTGTGGCGCGGCGCGACCGCTCAGGTCCGGTGACGGCGGTGCGGTGTCGTACCCGGTGGTTAGCGTGCGGGCATGGCGTTGGACGTGAGTGTCGGGACGGGGCCGTTGGCCGAGGCGGCGGCGCAGTTGCTGCGGTTGCTGCCGGTGCGGGCGCACCAGCCCGCGCTGGCCGGGGTGCTGCTGCGGGCCGACGCCGAAGGGCTGGAGCTGGCGGCGTCCGACGGCGAGGCGTGGGCGCGGGTGCGGGTGAGCGCCACCGCGCACACCGACGGCGAGGCGGTGGTGTCGCGGCGCGCGCTGGCCGACACCCTGGCCACGCTCGACGCCCCGCAGCTGCGGCTGTGCACCGAGGGCGCGCGGCTGGCGGTGCGCACCGACCGGGCCCGCTTCGCGCTGCCCCGGCTCGACCTCGACACCTTCCCCCGGCCGCCGCAGGCGCCCGCCGCGGTGGGCGTGCTCGCGGGCGCGGACTGGCGGGCCGCCGCCGCGGTGGCCGGCGCCGCCTCCCGCGAGGACGCTCTGCCGCTGTTCACCGCGGTGCGCATGCGTTCGGCGGGCGCGGTCGTCTCGATGCTGGCCACCGACCGCTTCCGGCTCGCCGCGGCGCGGCCGGCCTGGTCACCGGAGCCCGGCGCGGAGCTGGACGTGCTGGTCCCGGCGGCGCTGGTGGCCGAGCTGGGCCGCCAGGCGGGCCGCTCGGCCCAGGTGAGGCTGCACGCCGAGGACGGCCGGTTCGCGCTGTCCTGGCCCGGCTGGACGGTCGGCACAACCTCTCTGGCGGTCGCCTTCCCCGACCGGCAGCTCGACCAGCTGCTGGCGGCGCAGGCAGAGGCGACGGTCCGGGTGGACGCCGACGAGCTGGCCGCCGCGGTCGGCCGCGCGGCGCACTACGCCGGGCCGCGTGGCGCGGTCACCCTCGAACTCGGCGACAGCGAGCTGTGCGTGCGCGGCAGTGACCCCCTGGCCGGGGAGTCGTCCGAGACGCTCAAGGCCGACCTGCTGGGCGACCGGCTGACCCGGCAGTACCAGGCCCGCTACCTGCTCGACGCGCTGCGCCCGTTCGCGGGCCGCCAGGCGCGCCTGGAGATCCAGTCCGCGCTGCGGCCCACCGCGTTCACCGCCGCGTCACCCGAGCCAGGCGTCGACCTGCGCTACCTCGTCGTGCCCCTGCGCCCAGTGGACGCGACCAACCACGCCTGACCGCAGCTCAACCACGCCGGCCGCCCGACCCGGCCGCCGCATCGACCGAGCGCTGGCGCCATGCGGTTCCCGCAGCTTCGGGGAAAATCCAGGAATCGACGTCCCCTTACGCGCACTTTCCCCGAAACTGCGGGACCGGCAGGATCACAGCGGCGGGGCGGTGCCGGTGGTGCGCTGTTCGGCGGCGAGGGTGACCAGCTCGGGGTACCAGGGGGCGTCGGTGAGGAGGAGGCGGCGGGCCTCGTCGAGGGCGTGGGCGCGCACCTCCAGGACGGTCTCGCCGTCGTCGGGGTTGTCCGGTGCGCCCTCGATGCTCACCTCGGCGAAGCACCACAGCCAGGCCTTCTCCGGGTGCGGCTGGTGCGGCCGGTAGGGCGCGGGCAGGTCGGACACCGCGTGATGCGCGCCGATGACGTGCAGCGGGCCGCGCAGCACCGCGCCGGCCTCCTCGCGCAGCTCGCGGGCGGCGCACTCGGTGACGGTCTCGTCGGGCTCGCGGGTGCCGCCGGGCAGGAACCACACGTCCCGCTCGTCCCGGCAGAGCACGATCCGGTCTCCGGCGAACCCGACGACGTGCACGTTGGTGACGAGCCGGTCCTCGGGCGCGGTCGTGGAGAACCGGCAGTCGACGCCGGCCCACTCCCAGCGCTGCGGGGCGAACAGCAGCGGAAAACGGTCATGAGGGGATGCCACGGCCGGATCGTACCGGCGGGCGGCTCAGGAAAGGGGGTTCGTGGCGGGGACGGCGAGCAGGTCGAGGAAGGCGTGCTGGGTGTTGCCGGTGTCGCGCAGCAGCTCGCGGGCCTTGGCCAGGGGGATGAAGCGGCAGGTGACGACCAGGCCGGTGTCCCAGACGCCGGGGTCGCCGATGACGGTGTGCCGCCACTGGGCGCGGTCGTCGTCGGTGCGCAGGTGGAAGTAGACGTTCAGGTACGGCCGGCGGGTGTCGGCGAACCGGCCGCTCTGCACGCCCACGACGCTGAGCACGGACAGCGCGCCGGACACGCCGGTCTCCTCGTACGTCTCCCGCACCATCGCGTCGTTGAGCAGCTCGCCCCGCTCGACGCCGCCGCCGGGCAGGTGCGTGCCGGGTGTGCTCGGATACTCGAAGATCAGCACTTCCAGCGCGTCGTTGGCGCCGCGCGTCACGTAGCCGGTGACCCGCACCCGGGTGGGCCGGTGCGCGCCGATGCCGCTGACCGAGACGAACAGCCCGACCTGCACCAGCGTGACGAGCAGTGCCCCGACCGCCCACCACAGCGCGAAGTCGCCGAGCACCGACGCGACGACCAGGCCGAGCCCGAGGCCGCCCGCGATGGGCGCGGTGACCTGCCACCACAGGGGTGCGGCGGCCAGCCGACGGCGGTCCCGCCAGATCCACCACCAGGCCAGCGCGGATCCGGCCAGGGCCAGCACCGCGCCGACGGTGTCGAGCAGGCCGGGGCCGTGCGCGTCGCTGAACGAGATCAGGCGGGGCCCGTCGTCGGGCAGGGCCAGCAGCAGGCCGCCCAGCAGGGTGCAGACCGCCCAGGCGGCGATGACGTGAGCACGGCGCACCTTGGGCTGCTCCTCCACTGACGACGGTGGTTGCACCATATAGGCCCGCCTCACCGTTGTGGGGGAGCGTCGTGGTGTCCGGCCAACAGCTCCTGGAACCAGATCTTCGCCTTGATGGCGGGTCGGCGCAGCTGGGTCTCCCGCCACGTGGACCGGGCCAGCTTCGCCTGGGCTCGCGGGGTCGGCCGCAGGTAGCGCCAGCGCGCCCAGGGGGAGTGCGGGCGGGCCAGCCGGATCGCACCGACGATCAGCAGCACCGGGACGAACAGGCCGATCAGCCCGGTCCAGATCTTGCCCTTGACCAGGGTGAGCAGCACCAACCCCAGGTGGGTGGAGGCGATCGCACCGGCGATCACCCAGCCGACCCCGCCCGCGGCGGCGGCGCGCAGCATCAGGGAGTCGATCCCCGCCGGTCGGATGCCCAGCACCAGCAACCCGGTCACCGCGACCGCCACGAACACCGCGTCGATCGAGGTGCGGCCCTTCTCCGACCAGTACACGTCCTCCAGGTGCAGGATCAGCGCGAACTCGTCGAGCACCAGGGCCGAGCCGATGCCGAACAGGGCGGCGAGCACCGACCGCCAGAACACGTACTCGTCCGGCACGACCAGCGCGGCCACGCCTGCGACCAGCATGAACACCACGCCGAAGACGACGTGGTGGATGTGCAGGCCGCCGCCGGGGGTGACGTTGCCGGGCCACCACTTCACCTGTGCCCGGATCATGCGCACCGAGCAGCGGATGAAGACGAACCCGAAGATCACCCCGGCGAAGAAGCAGAACAGGGGCAGCCGGCCGGTCTCCACGACCGTGCGGTGGAACCAGTCGGACACCGTCCCACCCCCGCCTCCATACCTGAGCTTTCATCGTATTTGCTGCGTTAAGTGTAGTGAGTGCCATATGTTCGTGTTGACGGCCCGGATACTTCGCCGACGAGACGAGGTGGCACGTGGCTCCACCAGCTGCAAACGCGGCGACCCGCGCGAACGGACGGAACTGGCGCGACAAGGTGCCCCGCGTCTTCGCCATCCTGATCGCCTGCATCGCCGCGATCAGCGCGCTGGCCGCGGTCGGCGGCGCCCTGGGGCACAGCACCCAGCCGGTGCGCCGCATCCTCGACGACGTGCTGATCCCGGTCCCGGCGAACCTCGCGTACGCGGCGTTCATGGCGGTGCTCGCCGCGGCCACCGCCCGGCGCAAGAAGATCGCCTGGTGGACCATGATCGTCTACCTGGTCATCGACGTGGGATCGAGCGTGCTCGCGCTCGGCGTGATCACGCTGGTGCCCGAGGGCGAGCTCGTCGACGATGCCGGGGTGCCGCTGTTCAGCGGCTGGGGCCGGGTGGCCACCGGCATCGCGGTGGTCGTCGGCGTCGCGGCGCTGGTCATCCTGTTCCTGGCCCGCGAGCAGTTCTACGCCCGGATCCGCAAAGGCGCGGTGTGGAAAGCCCTCGCGGTCTTCGCGGGCGTCGCCGCGGTCGGCATCGGCCTGGGCTACAGCCTGGTCGCCGCGTTCCCCGGCACGCTCGGCTCGGACGCCGGGGAGCAGCTGGCGTACGCCGCGGAGAAGGTGCTCGGCGGCGCGTTCGAGTTCGATGTGACCCGCGACGGCGCCGCACCCGGCTGGGTCAACTTCGTCCTCGGCCTGTTCGGCGCGATCGCGGTGTTCGCGGCCCTGTTCACGCTGCTGCGCTCGCAGCAGGTCAACGCGGTGCTGGAGCCCGCCGACGAGGTGAAGGTGCGCGGCCTGCTGGACCACTACGGCGAGCGCGACTCGCTGGGCTACTTCGCCACCCGGCGCGACAAGCTGGTGACCTTCTCGCCGAGCGGCAAGGCCGCCGTCACCTACCGCCCGGTCAACGGGGTGAGCCTGGCCAGCGGCGACCCCGTCGGCGACCCGGAGGCCTGGGGCGCCGCTATCTCCGCGTGGCTGGAGGAGGCCCGCAGCTACGCGTGGACCCCGGCGGCCATGGGCGCCAGCGAGGAGGGCGCCACGGCGTACCACAAGGCGGGTCTGAAGGTCCTGGAGCTCGGTGACGAGGCGATCCTGCTGACCGACCGGTACTCGCTGGACGGGCGGGAGATGCGCCAGGTGCGCCAGGCCGTCAACCGGGTCGAGCGGGCCGGCTACACCTCGACGGTGCGCCGGCATGCCGAGATCCCGGCCGACGAGATGAAGGAGATCGCGGAACTGGCCACCCGGTGGCGCGACACCGACAGCGAGCGCGGCTTCTCCATGGCGCTGGGCCGCCTCGGCGACCCCAACGACGGGCAGTGCGTGCTGGTCGAGGCCCGGGATCGGGACGGCATCGTGCGCTCGATGCTGTCGTTCAGCCCGTGGGGCCGCCGCGGCCTGTCGCTGGACCTGATGCGCCGCGACCACGAGGCCGAGAACGGCGTTATGGAGTTCATGGTCACCGCGCTCATGAACGCGGCGCCCAAGCTGGGCGTGGAACGGGTGTCGCTGAACTTCGCGGTGTTCCGGGCGGTGTTCGAGGAGGGCGGCCGCATCGGCGCCGGGCCGGTGCTGCGGCTGTGGCGGCGGGTGCTGATGTTCTTCTCCAAGTGGTGGCAGCTGGAGCAGCTGTACCGGTCGAACATCAAGTACCAGCCGGAGTGGGTGCCGCGCTACCTGTGCTTCGGCGAGCGGCGCGACCTGGCCAAGGTCGGTCTGGCCTCGGCGATCGCGGAGGGCTTCCTGACCGTGCCGGGCACGCCGGTGGCCGCGCTGGACGCGACCGCGGCACCCGTGCTGGAGGGCCTGCCCGCGCCCGCGGAGCCGGCCGAGCTGGCCGGTGCGGCGCACGACGAGAGCGTCACCGAGCAGATGGCGGTACGCCTGGCCAAGCTCGAACGGCTGCGCGCTGCCGGCGTCGACCCGTACCCGGTGGGCTTCCACCCGACCGCGACCTGCGGGCAGATCCGCGAGCGGCACCCGGAGACGCCCGCCGACACGCGCACCGGCGACCGGGTGTCGGTGGCCGGCCGGGTGATGCTGCTGCGCGACCACGGCCACATCGCCTTCGCGACCATCCGCGACTGGGACGGCGACCTGCAACTGATGATCGACCGGGACGTCGCGGCGTGGACCGACGCGATCGACATCGGCGACCACGTCGGCGTCACCGGCGAGGTGGTCACCACCAAGCGCGGCGAGCTGTCGGTGCACGTGGACACCTGGGAGATCACCGGAAAGTGCCTGCGCCCGCTGCCGGACAAGCACAGCGGCCTGAGCGACCCGGAGGCGAAGGTCCGCCAGCGCTACCTGGACCTGATCACCAGCAGCACGGCGCGCGAGCTGCTGCGGGCGCGCAGCGCGGCGGTGCACAGCCTGCGCCAGTCGTTGCGCGACCGCGGCTTCATCGAGGTGGAGACGCCGATCCTGCAGCGCATCCACGGCGGCGCGAACGCACGCCCGTTCACCACCCACATCAACGCCTACGACCTGCGCCTCTACCTGCGCATCGCGCCCGAGCTGTATCTGAAACGGCTGGCCGTGGGCGGCGTGGAGAAGGTGTTCGAGCTGGGCCGCACCTTCCGCAACGAGGGCGTGGACTACAAGCACAACCCCGAGTTCTCGATGCTGGAGGCCTATCAGGCCTATGCCGACTACGACTCGATGCTGACGCTGACCCGCGAGGTGGTGCAGTCGGCGGCGCGGGCCGCCAACGGCGAATGCGTGATCATGCACGACGGGCAGCCGCACGACGTCTCCGGGGACTGGACGGTGCGCACCGTCGACGAGGCGATCTCGTCCGCGCTGGGCGAGGAGATCACCGCCGACACCGACGTGGAGAAGCTGCGCAAACTCTGCGACGACGCGAAGATCCCGTACGACCCGAAGTGGGGCCGCGGCGCGGTGGTGCTGGAGATGTACGAGCGGCTGGTCGAGGAGAAGACCGTCATGCCGACGTTCTACAAGGACTTCCCGACCGACGTGTCCCCGCTGACCCGGCAGAGCCGCGTCGACGCGCGGCTGGCCGAACGGTGGGACCTGGTCGCCTTCGGCACCGAGCTGGGCACGGCGTACTCCGAGCTCACCGACCCGATCGAGCAGCGCCGCCGGCTCACCGAGCAGTCGCTGCTGGCCGCGGGCGGCGACCCGGAGGCGATGGAACTGGACGAGGACTTCCTGCAGGCGCTCGAATACGCCATGCCGCCCACCGGCGGTCTCGGCATCGGCGTCGACCGGCTGGTCATGCTGCTCACCGGCCGGTCCATCCGGGAGACCCTGCCGTTCCCGCTGGTCCGCGGCACCCGCTGAAGCCATACGACCTATTTAGGCATTTTGGTATGGTGCTGGTACGTAGGCCGCAGGAGGAGTCATGCGTGCCGGATCGGCACCCGGGAACCGCCGGCGCGCGATCGTCACCGCGCTGGTGCTGGTCGTCGTCATCCTCGTCGGCGGATTCCTGCTCGGACACCTCGCCGGCAGCCGGTCCCGGACCGGGCTTGGCGACCGGTCGGACGCGCCGAAGACCCCGCGTGACCGGGTCGGCCCGAAGGCCCGGCTCGCGCTGCCGCCGCTGCCGCCCCGGCCCCAGCCGATCACCGGGCCCGACCGCCCCCCGCTGCCCGCCGAGAAAGGCGGCCCGTTCGGCAGTCGGCTGACCACCGGCACCCCCGAGGTCGCGCTCACCTTCGACGACGGCCCGGACGAGGTGTGGACGCCGCAGGTGCTGGCGCTGCTGCGCGACTACGGGGTACGGGCCACCTTCTGCATGATCGGCGCCAAGGCCGCGAAGTATCCGCAGCTGGTACGCGATGTCGTCGCGGACGGTCACACGCTGTGCAACCACAGCTGGAGCCACGACGTGTGGCTGGGCCTGCGGGACGAGCCGACGGTGCTCGCCGACCTGAAGCGCACCAGCGCCGCGCTGGTCGCGGCGGCGCCCACGGCGCGGATCTCGTACTACCGCCAGCCGGGCGGCAACTGGACGGCCACCGTGGCGGCGGCCGCGCGGCGGCTGGGCATGACCTCGCTGCACTGGCGGGTCGACCCGCACGACTGGCAGAACGGGCCGTCGTACCGCATCGCGGCGGACGTCACCGGGCAGGCCGCCCCGGGTTCGATCGTGCTGCTGCACGACGGCGGCGGCGACCGCGCCCGCACCCTGTCCGCGCTGCGCACCATCCTGGCGAACCTGATCACCCGGTTCCACCTGGCCCCGCTGCCGCCGGGCAGGGAAGAGCCCCGGCCGTCCGGGACCGATCGGTCCGGACAGCCGGGGCGATGACGACCGCCGCGGTGGCGTGCGGTTATCGGGTCAGGGCGTCCACGACTTCCTGGGCACGGGTCTCGTGCTTGGCGTAGTGGTACGGGAAGGCCGACACCTGGACCGCCTGGATGGCCAGGGTCAGCGGCATGTCCTGCCAGCCCTGGACGTTGTCCAGCGCCTTGTAGAACTGGGTCGCCGCGTACTTGGGCTGCATCAGGTCGCGCACGGTGCCCCAACCGGAGGTCGGGCGCTGCTGGAACAGGCCGACCGAGTCGTGGTCGGAGCCCTCACCCTGGTTGGTGTAGTTGTACGACTCCGCGTACACGGTGCTGGCCAGGTTGTACAGCTGGCTCTCCTGCATCGCGCAGGCGATCGCCGCGACGTAGGCGCGCTTGGGCAGGCCCAGCTGCTGACCGGCCTGCACGATCGCCTGGGCGTTGCGCATCTGGGTCATGTCCAGCCCGGCGACGGGGCGCAGGACGGGCTGGGGGGCGGCCTTCGGCTTCGCGGCCTTGGGCTTGGCGGCCTTCGGCTTCGCGGCGATCTTGGGCGCTGCCTTCGGGGCGGCCTTGGGCGCTGCCTTGGGGGCTGCGGCCTTCGGGGCGGCCTGGGGCGCTGCCTTCGGGGCTGCGGCCTCGACCGGCTTGGTCGCGGTGGTCGCGGCGCGGTCCATCGACCGCGTCGCGGCCTGATCGGCCACGGCCCGGCTGGCGCTCGCGGTCTGCAGGGTCACCTGGTGCTCGGGTGCGCCGGCGCCGGCCGCCACTCCGCCGACCGTGGCGGCGCCCAGGGCGCCGACGAGGCCGGTCACTGCCATCAGCTTGCGCGAGTCGGCCGACTTGAGCCGGCTGATCGCCTCCGCGAGGGACTTGAGGGGACTGGTCAGGGGATTCTGGCGGGTTGCCGCTCGATGACGGCCGACTCCGCGCTGCTCGTGTGCTCCGTTGCCACGCATTCGCCGATCCTAGAAAGGCGATCGACCGCTGCCCACCTGCGAATAGTGGTCGGGACCACTGTTGAGCGCTACGAAGGCGCAGGTCGAGGCCCTAGTCCATGCATTCAGGCTGTGTTGATGTAGTACTTTCGGACGATGGGAATACGGACATTTCGCGCCTCCCTGGTTCATGACCAATCGACCTGAAACGGTGCGAAACCGGATAACCTGAGAGCGGGACTCAGGCAGGAGCGCTATGGACTGGAACCTGCTGGCCTGCGCCCGGCACCACCTCACCTACGCCCCGGACGAGCCCGCACTGCGTGATCACCTGCGGGTGGACACCGTCGACGGAGCGGCCTGGCGCTGCCTGCGCTGCGGGGACTACGTGCCCGGCTCGCCGCGGGCCGCCGGCCCCGCCGACGAGGCCCCCGTGCCGCTGCGCGGGCAACTGCTGCGCGACGCCGTGGTGCTGCGGGCCCTGGCGGTCGAGCGTGCGCTCCGTGGCGGGCTCCTGCTGCTGGGGGCGTACGCCGTCTGGCGCTTCCGCGGCGCCCAGCCCGCCGTGCAGATCGCGTTCGACCAGGATCTGCCCCTGCTCCAGCCGCTGGCCGACCGGCTGCACTGGAACCTCGCCGAGTCGCCGCTGGTGCACCTGGTGCGCACCGCGCTGGCCACCCGGCCGCAGACGCTCACCTGGATCGCCGCCGGCCTGGCCTGCTACGGCCTGCTCCAGCTCGCCGAGGGCACCGGGCTGTGGCTGCTGCGCCGCTGGGGTGAGTACCTGGCCGCGATCGCCACCGCGGCGTTCATCCCGCTGGAGGTGTACGAGCTGATCGAGCGCGTCACCTGGGTGCGCGTCACCGCCCTGCTGATCAACATCGGCGCCGTGGTCTTTCTCGTCTACCGCAAGCGCCTGTTCGGCGCCCGCGGCGGCCGCCCCGCCTACGACGCCGAACGCCACCACGCCAGCCTGATCCAGGTCGCCCGCGCCGCCACCGGCCCACCCCCGCCGCGCAACTCTTGACGAGTCGCGGCCTCCCGGACCTTCCGATGCCGCGACTCTTCAAGAGTTGCGGCTCGGGGACGGGGTGGGGGGGCGGGCGGCAAGGCGCCCGCCCGGCGGGGCCGGGCGGGCGCTGGTGCAGGCGGTCGCTGGTGCGGCCGGTGGGTCACTGGCCGAACAGCTTGCCCATCATCTGCTGGAGCTGCTGCGGGTCGGGCATCTGGCCCTGCGGCGTCGCCTGGTTGACGATCTCCGGCAGCACCTTGGCGAGGTCGTCGGCGGCCTGGCGCGGCGTGGTGCCGGCCTCCTGGGCCACGTGCTCGAGCGTGCCGCCGCCCAGTGCCTGCTGCAGCTGCGCGCCGGTGACGTTCTCGTTCTTGCCGGTGCCGATCCAGGACTGCACCTGGGGGCCTAGGCCCGACTTGCTCAGCTGATCCACCAGACCGCTGAGGTTCGGCTGACCGCCACCGCCGCCACCGCCGCCACCGCTCATCTGGCTGAACAGGCCCTTGAGCAGGTTCTGGATCTGCGGGTCGCTCATCAGCTTCATGATCTGGTTGAGGTCGACTGCCATTTCCCGTTACCCCCGTACTCGGTGCTGGACACTCTTCCTCGACCCTAGAAGGTCAACTGAACGGCTGAGGCAAAAGCGGTGAAATGGCCGCAGGACTGGGCTTGCTTCGCCCAGAATGTGCCGCATGACGGAATACACCGATCAAGAGCGCCAGACCCTGCGTACCGCGGCCTTCGGCGCAGTCTTCCTCGTGTCCCATGCGGACCCCGGCTTCTTCGCGAGTTTCAAGGAGAGCATCGCGGGCGCCAAGGCGCTCGCCGGCGCGTCACCCGAGCTGCAGAGCGTGTTCAAGTCCGGCGGCCTGCCCGAGATCCCCAAGGGCTCGCCGGCCGAGCTGGAGTCCGGTGTGCTCACCGCGCTGCAGCAGTCGGCGGGCATCCTGCAGGCCAAGTCGCCACAGGACCTGACCGAGTTCCGCACGGTCATCACCGCCGCCTGCGACCAGGTCGCCAACGCCTCCGGCGGCGTCAAGGACACCGAGACCGCCGCCATCGCCAAGGTCAAGTCCGCCATCGGCGCCTGACCCACCCACCCACCCACCCACCCACCCACCCCGTTGATCATGAACTTACGGACGTGTTCGACGGCGTGTCTCCACCCTGGCGCCGTGATCAGCGGCTCTGCGGGTGGCACCCGTCGGGCGGGGGCGTGGGGCCGGTGCGGGGGCGGAAGATCAGCGCGTGGGCAGGTGGCGGTCGAGGAAGCGGTTGCGGAACTTGGCTGCGGGGTCGAGGCGGGCGGCCAGGGCCGTGAAGTCGGGCAGGCGGGGGTACTGGGCGCGTACGAGGTCGGGGTCGATGCCGAAGACCTTGCCCCAGTGCGGCCGTGCGCCCAGCGGGACCAGGCGGTCCTCGACGGCGGCGACCACGGGCGCGACCGCGGCCTCGTCGGCGATCCAGGTGAAGTGGAACGCGATGCTGTCCTGGCCGTATGCCGGGCTCAGCCACAGCTCGTCCGCGGCGATGCTACGGATCTCGGACACCTGCACGACCAGCGCGATCCGGTCGGCGATCTCGTCCAGCGCGGCGAACGCCGCCAGCGCCCGCGAGCGCGGCACGAAGTACTCCGACTGCAGCTCGTCGCCCGCGCTGGGGGTGAATTCGAGCCGGAAGTGCGGCAGCCGCTCGTGCCACGGGCCGGGCACGCCCTGCTGCGCCGTGCAGTTCACCGGCGACATGGTGACGATCGGGTGCCGCGCGCCGTCGGCGGGCCGCGCCCCGAACAGGTCCGCGCCGAGCGGCTCGGCGTCGGCGCGCTGCTTGAGCCACACCTGCTCGATGTCGGGCCCGCGCCAGCGGGTGAACAGGCTGACGCTGTACGCCGCACCGAACACCTCGTCGAAGTGCTCCTCCAGCGCGGCGCGCGGCAGGTCCTCGTAGACGTGCTGGCGCACCTCGAAGGTCGGCACCACGTCGAGGTCCAGCGCGGTCACCACACCCAGCGCGCCCAGCGACACCACGCTGCCCGGCAGCTCGGCCGGGTCGACGGTGATCAGGTCGCCGTCGGCGGTGACCAGCTCGATGCCGCGTACCGCGGTGGCCAGGTTGCCGTTGCGGTCCCCGGAACCGTGGGTGCCGGTGGCGACCGCCCCCGCGATGGAGATGTGCGGCAGTGAACCCAGGTTGTGCAGCGCGTACCCGTGCCGGTGCAGGTAGGGCGCGAGCTCGCCGTAGCGGGTGCCCGCCGAGACCCGCACGGTCGAGCGCGCCCGGTCCAGTTCCGCCACCCGCGGCAGCCGAGCGACCGTGATCAGGTCGTACGGGGTGTCCGCGATGCGGTTGAACGAGTGCCCGGTGCCCAGCGCCCGCACCTGTCGCGCCCCCGCGACGGCGGCCCGCAGCTCGTCCACCGAGGACGGGCGATGCAGCCGTGCCGCGCTGAAGGTGACGTTGCCGGCCCAGTTGGTCCCGTCAGTGGCCATGACACGTGAGCCTAGATCACATCCCCCGCCCCCGGGGCGACGACCCGAAACCCGCCCCCACCCCCGGCGCAACTCTTGAGGAGTCGCGCCGTCAGGACGCCCCTGAAGGCGCGACTCCTCAAGAGTTGCGACAGGAAGGGGCGGCGTCGTCGGAGAGGTCGACGACGCCGCCCGGTGCTGACACCGTCCCAGCCCCGGGAGGGTGTCAGGCCGCGATGCCGCCGGCGCTGATCACATCGCGGTACCAGTGCGCGCTGTCCTTCAGCAGCCGCTGCTGGGTGTCGTAGTCCACGCGGACGATGCCGAAGCGCTTGCCGTAGCCGAACGCCCATTCGAAGTTGTCCAGCAGCGACCACACGAAGTAGCCGCGCAGGTCGGCCCCGGCGGTCATCGCCTCGTGCGCGGCGGCCAGGTGGGCGCGCAGGTAGGCGATGCGCTCGCCGTCGCGGACCCGGCCGTCGGCGTCGACCTTGTCGTCGTACGCCGCCCCGTTCTCGGTGACGTAGAGCGGCAGGTCCGGGTAGCGGCGGTGCACGGTGGTGAGCACGTCGCGCAGGCCGGTCGGGTCGACGGTCCAGCCCATCTCGGTGCGCGGGCCGGGCGTCTGGTGGAAGGTGATGTCCTGGCTGGCCGGATACACCGAGAGCTCCTCGTGCGGCGTCGCCGCGGCGCTGACCAGGTCGGGGGCGTAGTAGTTCACGCCCAGCGCGTCGATCGGCGCGGCGATCACGGCCAGGTCGCCGTCGCGCACGAACGACCAGTCGCTCACGGACGCGGTGTCGGCGACGACGTCGGCCGGGTAGGCCCCCGTCATGATCGGGTCGAGGTAGACGCGGTTGAGCAGGCCGTCGATGCGCCGGGCGGCGTCGCGGTCGGCGGCCGAATCGGTGAGCGAGCGCACCGCGCCCTGGTTGAGGGCGATGGAGACCTGCGCCGACGGCACGGCCGCGCGCAGCGCCTGCACGGCCAGGCCGTGGGCCAGCAGCAGATGATGGGTGGCGAGCAGGCTGTCGGCGGGGTTGCGGCGGCCGGGGGCGTGGAAGCCCGCGCCGTAGCCGAGGAAGGCCGAGCACCACGGCTCGTTGAGGGTGCACCACAATTGCACCCGGTCGCCGAGGCGCGCGGCGACGACGGCGGCGTAGTCGGCGAAGCGCAGCGCGGTGTCGCGGGCGGTCCAGCCGCCGCGGTCCTCCAGCTCCTGCGGCAGGTCCCAGTGGTAGAGGGTGGCCGCGGGCTTGATCCCGGCGGCCAGCAGCTCGTCGACGAGCCGGTCGTAGAACGCGATGCCGGCCGGGTTCTCCCCGGCGCGCCCGCCCGGCTGCACCCGCGGCCAGGACACCGAGAACCGGTACGCCGACAGCCCGATCTCGCGCATCAGCGCGACGTCGCCGCGGTAGCGGTGGTAATGGTCCGCGGCGACCTCGCCGGTGTGGCCCTCGGCCACCAGGCCCGGGGTGGCGCAGAAGGTGTCCCAGATCGACGCGGTGCGGCCGTCCTCCGCCACGGCGCCTTCGATCTGGTATGCGGCGGTCGCCGCACCCCACCAGAAGTCGGGGGGAAACCGCAGCTCCTGCGCGGTAGCTGCGGCTGGTGCCTCGGTCTGGGTGGGCATGGGTTCCCTTTCGTGGAAACGGGCCGGCGGCGGAGCGCGACGGGAAACGCGATGGAGAGCGCTCTCCGAGTGAGACCCAGGCTCCCGGCAACGGGCCGCCGATGTCAAGAGCGGATAGCTCGGCGACGATGAGGGAATCGACGAGACGGCATACAAATCGCTCTCATGCGGACAGTTCGGCATAGCCGACGATCGCTGTCTTGACAGCGGAGAAATATCGGCGTAACACTCGGAGAGCGCTCTCCACCTCACGGCCCTCCGGCCGGAGCTCTCCCCGTTGCAACAGGTAGGAGCCCCATGACCCCCGTCAGTCACCGCCCGGGTGCGCGGCACATCGCCCGCCGCTGGCGGATAGCGATACCCGTCGCGATCACCACGGTGATCTCGTCCCTCGCCCTCGTCATTCCGCTGACCAGCGCCAGCGCCGCCGACTCGCTGATCTCGCAGGGCAAGCCGGTCACCGCCTCCTCGGTCCAGGGCGCCGACCTCGCCGCGGCCAACGCCGTGGACGGCAACTCCGGCACCCGCTGGGGCAGCGAGTGGAGCGATCCGCAGTGGATCCGCATCGACCTCGGCCAGACCGCGTCGATCAGCCAGGTGATCCTGGAATGGGAGGGCGCGTACGGCCGCTCGTTCCAGATCCAGACCTCGGCCGACGACGTGAACTGGACGCCGGTCTACACGACCGCCACCGGCCCCGGCGGCACGCAGACCCTCACCGTCACCGGCTCCGGCCGGTACGTGCGGATGCACGGCACGGTGCGCAACAGCGGCTACGGCTACTCGCTGTACGAGTTCAAGGTGATCGGCTCGTTCGGGGCCGCCCCCAGCCCGAGCAGCAACCCGGGCGCGTGCGGCACCACGAACGTCGCCCAGGGCAAGACCGCCACCACCTCCTCGATCGAGGGCGCGGGCACCCCCGCCTCGGCGGCCGTCGACGGCAACGCCGGCACCCGCTGGTCCAGCCAGTACAGCGACCCGCAGTGGCTGCAGGTCGACCTCGGCAGCACGCAGAGCATCTGCCAGGTGGTGCTGCAGTGGGAGGGCGCGTACGCGACCGCCTTCCAGCTGCAGACCTCGGCCACCGGCACCGGCGGCTGGACGAACATCTACAGCACCACCACCGGCCCCGGCGGCACGCAGACCCTCAACGTGGGCGGCAGCGGCCGCTACCTCCGGATGTACGGCACCACCCGCGCCAACGGCTACGGCTACTCGCTGTGGGAGTTCAAGGTCTTCACCGGCGGTGTGGTGACCTCCCCGTCGCCGAGCACCAGCCCGCCGACCAGTCCCAGCCCGAGCCCCAGCCCGTCCGGCAACTGGACTACGGTCTGGGAGGAGAACTTCGACGGCGCGGCCGGCACCTCCCCGAGCGCGGCGAACTGGCTCATGCGCACCGGCACGCAGTACCCGGGCGGCGCGGCGAACTGGGGGACCGGCGAGGTCGAGACCGCCAGCAACTCCACCGCCAACGTCTACCTCACCGGTGACGGCAAGCTGAACATCAAGGCGATCCGCGACGGCGCGGGCGCGTGGACCTCCGGCCGGCTGGAGACCCAGCGCACCGACTTCGCCCCGCAGCCGGGTGAGCTGCTGCGCTTCTCCGCCGTCATCCAGCAGCCCAACGTGGCCAACGGCCTGGGCTACTGGCCGGCGTTCCGGGCCACCGGCGCGGCGTACCGCGGCAACTTCAACAACTGGCCGGGCGTCGGCGAGACCGACATCATGAGCGGGGTCAACGGCCGCAGCCAGCTGTCCAACACCCTGCACTGCGGCACCGCGCCGGACGGTCCGTGCGGCGAGTACAACGGGCGCACCTCCGGCCTGGCCACCTGCCTCGGCTGCCAGACCGCCTTCCACGAGTACGCGCAGGTCATCGACCGCACCAAGACCGACGAGGAGATCCGCTTCTACCTCGACGGGCGGCAGACCTGGGTCGTACGGGAGAGCCAGGTCGGCGTCGCCGCCTGGCAGGCCGCCGTGCACCACGGCTTCTACCTGCGGCTCGACCTGGCCATGGGCGGCCTCTACCCGAACGCGATCGCGGGCGAGACCGTGCCGACCTCGGAGACCACCTCCGGCGGCGTGCTCGCCGTCGACAAGGTCACCGTGTCCAAGCAGGTCGGGACCACCGCACCGGCGATGACCGACCCGGCGATCCCGGCCGGGCCGAGCGTCGTGCGGGTCACCGGCACGCAGGGCAACTGGCAGCTCCAGGTCAACGGCGCGCCGTTCCTGGTCAAGGGCCTCACCTACGGCCCGCCGCAGGGCGCGGCCGACGGGTACATGCGCGACCTGAAGAACATGGGCGTCAACACGATCCGCACCTGGGGCGTGGACGACACGCAGACTCCCGTGCTGCTCAACACCGCCGCTCGCCAGGGCATCAAGGTGATCGTCGGGCACTGGCTCAACCAGGGCGCGGACTACGTCAACGACACCGCGTACAAGAACGCCGTCAAGGCCGAGATCGTGGCCCGGGTCAACACGCTCAAGAACAACCAGGGCGTGCTGATGTGGGACGTCGGCAACGAGGTGCTGCTCACCATGCAGGACTTCGGGCTGCCGGCCGCGGAGGTCGAGGCGCGCCGCAACGCGTACGCGGCGTTCGTCAACGAGGTCGCCGTGGCGATCCACGCCGCGGACCCCAACCACCCGGTCACCTCGACCGACGCGTGGGTCGGCGCGTGGCCGTACTACAAGAACAACGCGCCCGCGCTCGACGTCTACGGCATCAACTCCTACGGCGCGGTCGGCGGCCTCAAGCAGGCCTGGATCGACGGCGGCTACACCAAGCCGTACGTGCTCACCGAGGGCGGCCCGGACGGCGAGTGGGAGGTGCCCAACGACGCCAACGGGGTGCCGCTGGAGCCGACCGACCTGCAGAAGCGGGCGCAGTACACGGCGAGCTGGAACGCTCTGCTCAACCACCCGGGCGTCGCGCTCGGCGGCACCGAGTTCCACTACGGCCTGGAGAACGACTTCGGCGGCGTCTGGCTCAACACGCTGACCGGCGGCTGGCGCCGGCACGGGTACCACGCCCTGAAGCAGGCCTACAGCGGCACGGCCTCGGCGAACACCCCGCCGGAGATCACCAGCCTGACCCTGTCGAACACCACCTCGGTGCCCGCGGGCGGCCAGTTCACGCTGTACGTCGGCGCCACCGACCCGCAGGGCGACCTGCTGCGCTACAACCTGATGTACAGCAACAAGCACATCAACGGCAACCGCGGCTTCGACAACGTGCGCTTCACCCAGCTGGGCGGCAGCAACGAGTTCTCGGTGACCGCGCCGCAGCAGATGGGCGTCTGGAAGATCTACGTGTACGTGTTCGACGGCCACGGCAACGTGGGCATCGAGCAGAAGTCGATCCGGGTCGTCGCGCCGACGGTGCCGGGCACGAACATCGCCCAGGGCCGTCCCGCGACCGCGTCGACGTACCAGCCGACCGGCACCAACGGCCCGCAGTTGCCCTCCTACGCGGTGGACAACAACTACGGCACCCGCTGGGCCAGCGAGTGGCTGACCACGGCGTGGCTGCAGGTGGACCTGGGCTCGGTCAAGACGTTCAACAACGTCCTGCTCGGCTGGGAGGCGGCGTACGCCAAGTCCTACCAGATCCAGGTCTCCAACGACGGGACCAACTGGAACACGGTCTACTCGACCACCGCCGGCAACGGCGGGTTCGACATCCTCCCGGTCACCGCGACCGGCCGCTATGTCCGTATGAACGGCCTGGAACGGGCCACCGCGTACGGCTACTCACTGTGGGAGTTCGGCGTCTACCAGAGCTGACGCCGGACCGCTCACCGGGTGCGGCGGGTGGAGGCATCGACCCGCCCGCCGCACCATCACCCCGCTCGCCGTTGCGTGATCGCTCGACTTGCCAGGCACCTGGGCGTATCTTGAAGCGCCGTTCGCCCAGTTGCCCGGCAAGTCGGACGATCACGCGCGCGCGTGTGGCCGCCCGGGCCGGGAAAGCGGCCCAAGTCCGTGCAGGTCGAGAGCGGAGAGCGCTCTCCCTTTGTGCTATAAAGACGTTCATGACCAGTGACCAGACGCCGGCACAGCGGCTGCCGACGCTCGAGGACGTCGCCCAGGTGGCGGGCGTGTCCAGGGCCACCGTCTCACGGGTGATCAACAACATCCGCAACGTCGACCCGCAGCTGCACAAGGTCGTCTGGGACGCGGTCACCGCCACCGGATACGTGCCCAACCGTGCGGCGCGATCACTGGTCACCGGCCGCACGGGCGCGATCGCCCTGGTCGTCTCCGAGGCCGAGAACCGGGCCGCGGACGACCCGTTCCTCGGCCGCTTCTTCTCCGACCCGTTCTTCGGTCGGGTGGTCGGCGGCGTGCTCAGCGTGCTGCGGCCGTCCGGGGTGCACCTGGCGCTGGTGCTGGCCGGTGACGAGGACGCCTGCGCCAAGGTCGTCTCGGACGTGCGCCAGGGACAGGTCGACGGGGTCGTGGTGCTGTCGCTGCACCCGCACGACCCGCTGCCGCGCCTGCTGGCCGACGCGGGCGTGCCCGCGGTCCTGTACGGCCGGCCGGCCGCGCCGATGCCGATCAGCTACGTCGACGTCGCCACCTACCAGGGCGCGAAGCTGGCCGCCGACCATCTCGTCGCCCGCGGCTGCCAGCACGTGGCGACCATCTCCGGCTCGGTGGACATGCCGGCCGGCGTAGACCGCCTCAACGGTTTCCGTGAGGCGATGGCCAAGCAGGGCGTGGCGTACGTGCCATCCTACGACGGCGGCTTCACCCAGGAGGGCGGCGAGCGCGCCATGGAGCGGCTGCTCGCCGAGCACCCCGAGGTGGACGGCGTCTTCGTGGCCAGCGACGTGATGGCCCAGGGCGCGATGATGGTGCTGCGTGACCGGGGCAAGTCGGTGCCGGACGACGTCGCCGTCATCGGCTTCGACGACAGCAGCGCGGCCCTGTCCAGCCGCCCCCCGCTGACCACCGTGCGCCAGCCGGTCGAGGACATGGCCGCCGAGATGGCCCGCCTCCTGCTCAGCCGCATAGACTCCCGCGCCAACCGCACCACCAGCGTCATCTTCGACCCCGACCTGGTCCTGCGCGCCTCCGCCTGACCCACCCCGCAGCACCGGAAAGCCGTTTCCCGTCGATCATGAACATGGGGCACGGGTCGGCGGTGTGTCGTGCTCGCAACCTCATGATCAACTTCTGTTGATCGTCGGGGTCGGACCGTCGCTACCTGCTCCGATGTCTGTTCCTGTAACAGCACGGCAACTGACTCTTGACAGGACCGGACCGCGGGGCGATGCTCTGGCGTGGGAGAGCGCTCTCCGATAGAGCGCTCTCACGAAGCTCCTCAGCACGTTACCCCAAAAGAACGCACCATCCCTTCCTGTGTTTGGAGGAAAAGCATGCGTCCAGCCCTCAACGGCGGAAGCCTGCGCCGCCGCGCCGTCATGGTCGCGGGTCCGCTGCTCGCGACCGCGCTCGTGCTCGTGCTCGGCACCGCGGCCTGCGGTGGCAGTGACGACCCGGCGAAGCCGGGTGAGAAGGTCAAGCTCACGATCGCGACGTTCGGTGAGTTCGGGTACAAGGACTTGTACAAGGAGTACATGGCCGCGAACCCGAATGTGGAGATCGTGGAGCGGATCACCAAGGCCGAGGACCACCACAAGAACCTCGCTGCGCACCTGGCGACGAATACGGGTGCCGCGGACATCGAGGCGATCGAGGAGGGCTGGGCGGGTCAGTTCACGGCGAATCCGGGCAAGTTCTACAACTGGATGGATTACGGCGGCGGGGACATTAAGTCGCAGTGGCCGGCGTGGAAGTGGCAGCAGGGTTCGTCGGCCAAGGGCGAGGTCGTCGGTCTGGGCACGGATGTCGGTGGTATGGCGATGTGCTACCGCCGGGACATCTTCGAGAAGGCGGGCCTGCCGACCGATCGTGAGGCCGTGAGCAAGCTGTGGCCGACGTGGGAGGACTACATCGCCACGGGTGTGAAGTTCAAGAACGCCAACATCAAGGGCTCTTCGTGGATGGACGGGCCGACGATCATCTACCGTTCGATCCTGGGTCAGCAGCCGGTGGGTATCTACGACGCCGACAAGGTCGTGGTGGAGACCAACCCGGGTGTCAAGAAGGCGTGGGATCTGACGATCGACGCGATCAACAAGGGTCTGTCGGCGAAGATCGCGCCGTGGTCGGCGGACTGGAACGCCGGTATGGCCAAGGGTTCGTTCGTCACTCTCGCGTGCCCGTCGTGGATGATGGCCTACATCCAGAGCCAGGCCAAGGACTCCTCGGGTAAGTGGGACATCGCTGCGGTTCCTGGTGGTGGCGGTAACTGGGGTGGTTCGTTCCTGACGCTGCCCAAGCAGGGCAAGAACGTGCAGGAGGCTGCGAAGCTGGCGAAGTGGCTGGTGGCTCCGGAGCAGCAGGCGAAGGTGTTCCGGGCGCTGGGTAACTTCCCGTCGACGGTGTCGCTGTACGAGGATGCGGTGATCAAGGACTTCAAGAACCCGTTCTTCAACAACGCGCCGGTGGGTCAGATCTTCTCGAACTCGGTGAAGACGATGGTGCCGCAGTACATGGGTCCGAAGTCCGGTGACATCAACACGGCGATTCAGAATGGTCTGACCCGTGTGGAGCAGGGCAAGCAGAAGCCTGACGAGGCCTGGACGCAGTCCGTCAAGGACGTCAACGCACTCCTGTGAGCCGGGGGCGGGCCCGGTCATGGCAGCAGCCGTGGCCGGGCCCGCCCGCACCGCCGCCTGAAGGGACACCCCCGATGAAAAACTTGATGTACCGCTTGGACGTGAAGGGTTCCCCCTACCTCTACATCGTCCCGTTCTTCCTGCTCTTCGCCGCGTTCGGGATCTTCCCGCTGGCGTACACCGCGTGGGTCTCCCTGCATGAGTGGAGCCTGCTGTCGGAGACGCACACCTTCCTGGGGTTGCAGAACTACCAGGAGTTGTTCGCCGACGAGTACTTCTGGAACGCGTTGCGTAACACCGCCCAGATCTGGGTGCTGTCGACCGTTCCGCAGCTGTTGATGGCCCTGGTGTTGGCGCATGTGCTGAACCAGCGGTTGCGGGCGCCGACGTTCTGGCGGATGACGGCGGTGCTGCCCAACATCACGTCGGTGGCCGCGGTGGCGATCATCTTCGGGCAGATCTTCGGTAAGGACTACGGCCTGGTCAACTGGCTCCTCGAAACGCTGGGCCTGGGGCGGATCGACTGGCAGGCCGGGACCGCGTCGTCGCAGATCGCGATCTCCGTGATGATCCTCTGGCGGTGGACGGGCTACAACGCGCTGATCTATCTCGCCGCGATGCAGGCGGTGAACAGGGACCTCTATGACGCCGCGTCCCTGGACGGGGCCAGCAGCTTCCAGCAGCTGACCCGGATCACGGTCCCGGCGATCCGCCCGACGATCATCTTCACGGTCATCGTGTCGACGATCGGCGGCATGCAGGTGCTGGCCGAGCCGCTGCTGTTCGGCGGCGGTTCGATGACCGGCGGCAGTGACCGGCAGTTCCAGACGCTGTCGCTGTACCTGTACGAGGTGGCGTTCTCCCGGTTCGACTTCGGTTACGCCTCGACCGCGGCGTGGGCGATGTTCGGCATCATCGTGATCGTCGCGGCGATCAACTACTTCCTGACCAGCCGCCTGCGGAGGTCCTGATGACTACCACGTTGACCCCACCGAAGCGCGCCGCCGAGGCCACCGAGCCCGTGCCGTCGCGACGCTACAAGGGCTTCGTGGAGCGCCGTCCCGGCAAGCTCACCTACCTCGCCCTGACCGGTCTGGCGCTGTTCTCGGCGTTCCCGCTGTACTGGTCGTTCGTCGTCGGCTCGCACGACAACGGCATCCTGGGCCAGGTGCCGCCGCCGCTGGGCCTGGGCCCGAACCTGTTCGAGAACGTCGAGCGGGCCTTCGGCACGATCGACTTCGCCAAGGCGCTGGCCAACTCGTTCATGGTGTCGGGCGCGATCACGATCAGCGTGGTGCTGTTCTCCACGCTGGCCGGCTTCGCGTTCGCCAAGCTGCGCTTCCGGGGCCGCAACGCGCTGCTGGTCATGGTCATCGCGACCATGATGGTGCCGACGCAGCTGGGCATCATCCCGCTGTACATGCTGATGGCCAAGATCGAGTGGACCGGCACCATGTACGCGGTCATCGCGCCCGGCCTGGTCAGCGCGTTCGGCGTGTTCTTCATGACGCAGTACCTGGGCGAGGCGGTGCCGACCGAGCTGATCGAGGCGGCCCGTGCCGACGGCTGCACCACGCTGCGCATCTTCTGGCACGTGGTGCTGCCGGTGTCGAAGCCCGCCGCGGCGGTGCTGGGCATGCTGACCTTCATGACGGCGTGGAACGACTTCTTCTGGCCGCTGGTCGTGCTCACCCCGGAGGACCCGACCGTGCAGGTCGCGCTGTCCGCGCTGGCCAGCGGTTACATCACGGACTTCTCGCTGTCGCTCACCGGAACGATCATCGCGACGGTCCCGTTGCTCATCGTCTTCGTGGCGCTGGGCAAGCACATCATCGGAGGCATCATGCAAGGGGCGATCAAGGGATGACCAGCGTTCTGCCACAGGAGATCGCCACGCCCTCGCGGCTGTCCTTCCCCCAGGGATTCCGCTGGGGCGCTGCGACCGCGTCGTACCAGATCGAGGGGGCGGCGACCGAGGACGGGCGCACCCCGTCGATCTGGGACACCATGTCCCGCGAGCCGGGTCGGGTGTTCCGCAACCACAGCGGTGACGTGGCCTGCGACCACTACCACCGCTACCGCGACGACGTGCGCCTCATGTCCGAGCTGGGCCTGGGCACCTACCGGTTCTCGGTCGCCTGGCCGCGCATCAAGCCCGACGGCTCCGGCCCGGTCAACCCGCGCGGCCTCGACTTCTACGACCGCCTCGTGGACGAGCTGCTGGCCAACGGCATCGCGCCGATGGTCACCCTCTACCACTGGGACCTGCCGCAGGTCCTCGAGGACCGGGGCGGCTGGACCAACCGCGACACCGCGTACTACCTCGCCGATCTGGCCTCGGCGACGATCGCCCGGCTCGGTGACCGGGTGGCGACCTGGACCACGCTCAACGAGCCGTGGTGCTCGGCGTTCCTCGGGTACGCCAGCGGCGACCACGCCCCGGGCCGGCGCGAGCCGCAGGCCGCCTACCTGGCCGCGCACCATCTGCTGCTCGGCCACGGCCTGGCCGCGCAGGCGCTGCGGGCCGGCGGTGCGCGCGAGCTGTCCATCACGCACGTGCTCACCCGGGTCGACGCGCAGAACCCACACGACGCGCACGACCGCGACGCGGCCCGGCTCGTCGACGGACTGCAGAACCGGATCTGGCTGGACCCGGTGCTGCGCGGGCACTACCCGGCCGACATCCTGCCGCTGTTCGAGCGGTTCGGCGCCGCGGACGCGATCCGCGACGGCGACCTGGACGTCATCTCCACGCCGATCGACCTGCTGGGTGTGAACTACTACCAGCCGGCGCTGGTGCGGGCGAAGGTCGGCGCGGTCGGCCAGGCGAACTACCCGGGCAGCGAGGGCGTCGACTTCCCGCCGCAGGGCCTGCCGGTCACCGGTATGGACTGGCCGATCGACGCCACCGGCCTGTCGGACACGCTGGTCCGGCTGTCCCGGGACTACCCGGGCACCCCGCTGATGATCACGGAGAACGGCTCGGCGTACCACGACATCCTGGAGGGCGACCGGGTCGCCGACCCGGACCGGATCGCCTACTTCGACGGCCACCTGCGGGCCGTGCACAAGGCGATCGAGCGGGGCGCCGACGTGCGCGGCTACCTGGCCTGGTCGCTGATGGACAACTTCGAGTGGGCGTACGGCTACGACAAGCGCTTCGGCCTGGTCTACGTCGACTACGACACCCAGCGCCGGGTGCCCAAGGACAGCGCCCGCTGGTACACGCAGGTCATCCGGGACAACGGCCTGTGAGCAGCCCGGTCTGAGCGCTGCCGTCCGTCGCGCTCAGGCAGTGTGACGGTGGGGGGGTGACCGTCACACATGAACGCCCCGGCCCGCGAACTCGCGGGCCGGGGCGCCGTGCTTGCGGGTCAGTGCTGCGGGGCGTTCCACATCGCGGCGAAGCCGGCCGCCTCGCCGGTCAGCCAGCGGTCCACGTCCGCGCCCTTGGTGGCCTCGCTCTGGTAGGCGATGCCGCGCCGCACGTCGACCAGCACCGGCTCGGCGTGCGGCAGGATCTGGTCCATGTTCGCGCGCAGCAGGTGCAGCGTCGCCATGATCAGGTCGGCGGTCGGCGGGTCCTCGTCGAAGTGCAGCCGGACCGCCTCGTTGCGGCCGTCGTCGTAGCGCAGCCCGAAGTGGGCGCTGATGCGCACGGGCAGGGAGCCGATCATCGCGAGCGCGTCGTTGGTCCGCGTCACGCGGCAGCCCTGCCCCTCGATGGACGTCAGGTAGCTGGCCGCGCCCGCCGTCAGCGAGGCGTAGAGCCGCTGCCAGCGGGGGTCGACGACGTCGTTGACCTCGACCAGGTGGGTGCCGGGCGTGTGCTGGTCGATGTCGGTCTTGAGCGCCTTGATGAGCCGGCTGTGCGGGTTGAACCCGCCTCCGGTCTCGCGCTGCTTGCGCAGCTTGCCGACGAAGGCGGCCTTGGCGGGCCCGGACCGGTCGACGTAGCGGGTGAAGGCCAGCAGCGTGGCGTAGGGCAGCGCGGCGGTCGAGGGAGTGTCGGCGACGGTCGCTTGAGGGGTAGGCATGTCGGCTCCGTTCGCAGCTCAGCGATTATTTTTCGTACACACATTCTAATCGACGGCACTGACATTTCCGCCCTCTCGTGCCGTCCGATCGGACGTCGCCGGAGCCGTCCGGTCGGCCACTGACGGGAGTTTGCGCGCGGCTGCACAATGTGGCGGTGAACCTGCTCAAGCGCTTCACCAACTCGCCGAAGGCGCTGGTCTTCACCTACCTGCTGCTGATCTTGGTGTCCGGCATCCTCTACTGGGCGTTCGAGGAAGGCAAGTCGCCGGGTGACGCGGTCTGGTGGGCGGTGGTCACCGCCTCGACCGTCGGCTACGGCGACAGCTACCCGCTCACCTGGCAGGGCCGGATCCTGGCCGGCTTCCTGATCTCCGTCATGGTGCTGTTCGTGATCCCGCTGATCACGGCGCATTTCGCGAGCAAGCTCATCGTCGACAACGACGCCTTCCAGCACGAGGAGCAGGAAGAGATCAAGAACCAGCTCCGGCAGATCCGCGCGATCGTGGAGCGGCTGGCCCCGGCCGACGCCGAGCGAGCCGGTGCGGCGCTGGACGCGGTCGAGGCACGGGCCGACGACGGCCGATGAGCGCGGGCTGCCGGTGATCGCGGCCCGGTGCCACGTCCGCCGGTAGTGTCACGCCGGTGTGGGGACTCGCGGGCTACCGGCCTGAACCGGTGACGGACGTGGCAGGCCTGCGCGGCGCGCACGGCGACCACCTGCGCTCGCTCGTCGGCCGGCGGCTGACCCGGATCCGCGGGCTCTGCTACGTGGCCGAGGGCGACAGGTGCACGACGCTGCCGGTCGTGCTGGAGTTCGAGGGCGAGCGGCTGGAGCTCGCCGCGGAAGGCTTCGACCGGCTCTTCGTGAGCCGTGACGACCTGGCCGACGATCCGCTGCCGGACACCGACGACCAGGACGACCCCGATCAGGAGGTCGCCTGGGCCGACCCCGCGCGTGCCGAGCTGGACGTGCTGCTCGGTGCGACGGTGACCGCGGTGCGGGCGCTGGAGCACGACTTCCGGCTCACCGCGCGCGACGGCGGGCGTATCGAGGCCTGGCTGCTCGGTGGGCTGGAGCTGGTCTTCGCGTGCGGACGGGCCGTGCAGCTCACGAACGCTCTCGACGCATTGGAGATCACCGTCGAGGCGCCGGACGCGGGCCCGTGGCGGCGGACCGCGGTCGACCTGCCCGGTCAGGACCAGCGGGCGCCCGACAGGTCCTGACCGGAAGCAGCGATCTCCGCGACGAGACGGGTCCGCGTCGCATGGCGTGTGCTCTCCGCGCACCGGACCGGCCTGCGAGAGCCGCTGCCGGTGCTTGACACCGGTGCCGCAACCTCGGATCCAGGGGCGGCACCGGCGATGGAGAGCGCTCTCCACAGCGGAGATGTTACGCGGATGTTGCCGCTCGTCAATACCCGGGTGGAATAAGTCCGATTTAAAGCATTAGCGACCGACTTTAGGACGACTCCGTTGGGGTGCAAGGTGATCCGGCTGGTGGGCCGAGTCGCACCGGCCGGCGCGGCGGGCACGGCATAACGGCCAAAACGCCCGGGACATTGACGGAGGTGCACCTGCGGCGCAACACTGTTGGAGAGCGCTCTCCATCGTACTGCGGTGTGGAGACGCCATGCCCGTCATCGGCCCCGCGGTACGGCCCGTCCGTCCCGGCTCGCCGCACCGTTCCCGGTGCGCCGAGCCCCCATCCTCCGGGAGATTCGATGACATCGATCGGCCAGAGCCGGCCGAGGCGCTCCACGCTCGCGGGACTAGCTGCCGCAGCCCTGCTGGCGTCACTGGTCACCGTGGTGCCCATGCAGTCCGCCCAGGCGGCCGTCACCCTGCTCTCGCAAGGCAGGCCGGCCACCGCGTCGTCCACCGAGAACGGCGGCACGCCCGCCACCGCGGCGGTCGACGGCAACCCCGCCACCCGCTGGTCCAGCCAGTTCAGCGACCCGCAGTGGCTGCGCGTCGACCTCGGTTCCACCGCGGCGATCACCCAGGTGGTGCTGCAGTGGGAGGGCGCGTACGCGACCGCGTACCAGATCCAGGTCTCGAACGACGGCAACAACTGGACCTCGATCTACAGCACCACCACGAGCACCGGCGGCACCCAGACGCTCAACGTCACGGGCAACGGCCGCTACGTGCGGATGTACGGCACGGTCCGCAACGGTGGCTACGGCTACTCGCTGTGGGAGTTCAAGGTGTACGGCGACAACGGCACCGCGCCGCCGGCCACCGGCTACGTGCTGGCCAATCCGCAGGTCACCGGGGTCACGCCGTCGACCTACAACCCGCCGCACGCCTACTTCCACGAGTTCCAGGCCAACTGCGCGTTCAGCCACGACCGGCCCGACGACCCGATCGTCTACCCGGGCCTGCCCGGCGCGTCGCACATGCACACGTTCATGGGCAACCGCACCACCAACGCCGCCAGCACGCTGTCGTCGCTGAACGCCGGCGGCACGACGTGCCTGGCGCCCGGTGACAAGTCCGGCTACTGGATGCCGACCCTCTACAACGGCAACCAGGTGATCACGCCGGTCGGGCCGCAGGTCATCTACTACAAGACGGGTGTCAACGACTACACCAGCGTCCGGCCGTTCCCGCCGGGCCTGCGTTTCGTCGTGGGCAGCCCGAACGCCACGGCCGACCAGTTCATGTTCGGGTCGGTCGAGGGCTGGGAGTGCGGCGAGAGCTACCACAACGCCGACTTCCCGACATACTGCCCCGCGGGCACTCAGGTCAACGTCCGCTACCAGGCCCCTAGCTGCTGGGACGGCCTCTACCTGGACACCCCCGACCACAAGAGCCACATGGCGTACCCGGTGAACCTGGTCTGCCCGACCAGCCACCCGGTGGCGCTGCCGATGATCGAGTTCAAGATGGCGTTCCCGGTCAGCGGGGACATGTCCCAGGTGCGGCTGTCGAGCGGGCGGGGCTACTCGTTCCACTACGACTTCTTCAACGCCTGGGACCCGGCCACGCAGGCCGCCCTGGTCAACCACTGCGTACGCGGCGGCCTGCAGTGCAACGCCCGCGGCTACGACGAGACCCAGCCGGGTCGCGGCGCGGCCCTCAACGCGAACTACCAGCTCCCGTAACGCACCGAGGCCGGCCCCGGCATGGCGGGGCCGGCCGCCCCCAAGGTCACCCGACTTGCCTGGCAACCGGTCGTATCGCGGGTCAAGATACGCCCACCTGCCAGGCAAGTCCGATGATCTTGCGGCGGGCGCAGGCCCGGTGGGGGTGGCCGGACCCACGTGCGGGATCGGTGGGATCGGCGGGCGGGCGCACGCCTGGAACACTGGGCGACATGCGCGTGGGGATCCTGGGTCCGCTGGAGGTGCACCTTGCCGGGGAGCCGGTCGAGGTGGCCGGGGCCCGGCTGCGCGCGCTGCTGATCCGGCTGGCCGTGGACGCGGGCCGGACCGTGCCGGTGAACGCGCTCGCCGACGCGCTGTGGGGCGAGACGCTGCCCGCCGACCCGGCCAACGCGGTGCAGACCCTGGTCTCGCGGCTGCGCCGTGCGCTGCCCGACGGCGCGGTCAGCTTCGGCCCCGGCGGCTACCGGCTGGAGATCGTGCCCGAGGCCGTCGACGCGCTGCACTTCGAGGAACTGGCCCGGCGCGGGCGCACCGCACTGGCGGCCGGGCACCCCGGGGAGGCGGCCGAGCTGCTCGGGCGGGCGCTGGCACTGTGGCGCGGCGATGCGCTCGCCGAGGTCGCCGACGTGGCGTACGCCGGCGCGGCGGGCGCGCGGTGGGAGGAGCTGCGCCTGCTCGCGGTCGAGGACCGGGTCGAGGCGGAGCTGGCGGTGTCCGCGCCCGACCGGGTGGTGCCGGAGCTGGAGCGCCTGGTCGCCGACCAGCCGCTGCGGGAGCGCCCGCGCGCGCTGCTGATCCGGGCTCTGCACGCCGCCGGGCGCACCGCTGACGCGCTGGCCGCCTACGCCGACTTCCGCGGGCGGCTCGCCGGGGAGCTGGGCGTCGACCCGTCCGCCGAGCTGCGGCAGCTGCACCTGGCCGTGCTGCGCGACGAGCCCGCGGCCCGGACCTCCTTCACACCGCCCGGCACGATGCGGACCTCGCCTGAACGGCCCGGCATGGCGCAGACCTCCTTCACCGCGCCCGGCACGACGTGGACCTCGCCCGAGCCGTCCGGCATGGCGACGCCGTCCGGCATGGCGACGCCGTCCGGCATGGTGGGCACCTCGTCCGAGCAACCGGGCGCGTTCGTGACCGGCTCCCCGGCTCGCCGGGACAACCTGCGGACCGCGCTGACCAGCTTCGTCGGGCGGGCCGAGGAGCTGGACCGGATCGCGCGCCTGCTGGCCGGCAGCCGGCTGGTGACATTGGTCGGGCCCGGTGGCGCGGGCAAGACCCGGCTCTCGCTCACCGCCGCCGCGCGGCAGCACGCCGACGACCCCGCGCTGCGGGTGTGCCTGGTCGAGCTCGCCCCGGTCACCGACCCGGTGACCCTGGTCCAGGCGCTGCTCGGCGCCCTCGACCTGCGCGAGTCGGGCTACCTGGACAACGGCCAGCCGGTGCTGCCCCGCGACGCGACCTCCCGGCTCGTCGACGCCCTGTCCGCCGAGGACGTGCTGCTGGTGCTCGACAACTGCGAGCACCTGGTCGAGCCCGTCGCGACGCTGGCCGAGGAGCTGCTGACCCGCTGCCCGCGGCTGCGGGTGCTGGCCACCACCCGCGAACCGCTGAACATCCTCGGCGAGGCGCTGTGCCCGGTGTCGCCGCTGGCCCTGCCCGAGCCTGCGGCGAGCGTGGCAGGCGCGCTGGCGTACCCGGTGGTGCAGTTGCTGCGCGACCGCGCCGCCGCGGTGCGGCCCGACTTCGCGGTCACCGACGGCAACGTCGCCGACGTGGTGGAGATCTGCCGCCGCCTCGACGGCCTGCCGCTGGCCGTCGAGCTGGCCGCCGCCCGGCTGCGGTTCATGTCCCCGGCGCACCTGGCGGACCGGCTCGGCGACCGGTTCCGGCTGCTGACCGGCGGCAGCCGCACCGCCATGGCCCGCCACCGCACCCTGCGCGCGGTCGTCGCGTGGAGCTGGGACCTGCTGCTGGAGCCCGAACGCCTGCTCATCGAGCGGCTGTCGGTGTTCCCGGCCGGGGCGACCCGCGACAGCGCGGCGGGCGTCTGCGCCGACGACCGGGTCCCGGCCGCCGACGTCGCCGACCTGCTCGACGCGCTGGTCGACAAGTCACTGCTGCAGGTCACCGGTGACGGCGAGCTGCGATACCGGATGCTCGACACCATCCGCGAGTACGGACTGGAACGGCTGGCCGACACCGACCTGCCCCGGGTGCGGGCCGCGCACACGGCATACTTCCTGGCTCTCGCCGAGCAGGCCGAACCGCACCTGCGCGGGGCCGAGCAGCTGCACTGGATCCGGCTGGTGTCCGCCGAGCGCGACAACATGCTGGCCGCGCTGCACGCCGCCGTCGACGCGGGCGACGCCGACACCGCGGTGCGCCTGGTCGCCGCGCTGGGCCTCTACTGGACCGTGCTCGGCGCGAACGCCGAGGCCGCGAGCTGGCTCGGGCAGGCGCTCGCGGTGCCCGGTGCGGCGCCCGGCCCGCAGCGGGCCATCGCCACCGCGTTCTACCTGGTCAACACCGCCAACTCGGACCAGCCCGGCGACGGCACCGAACTGGTCAAGGAGATCGGCCGCCTGGCGAGCAGCCTCGATCCGGCCTGGGACCATCCGCTGCTGGCCCTGCTGGAGCCCGTCGCGGCGCTGCTGATCGACGACACCGCCGCCGGCCTAGCCGCGATCGACCGCAAGCTGTCCCACCCCGATCCCTGGGCACGGTCGATGCTGCGCCTGTCGCGCGCGTTCATCTCCGACAACGACGGCCACGGCGAGGCCATGTACGCGGACCTGCTCGCCGCGGTCGACGGCTTCCGCCAGGTGGGGGAGCGTGGCGCGCTGTCCATGGCGCTGACCGCGCTCGGCGAGGCCAGGTCCAACCGCGGCGACTTCGACGGCGCGGTGGCCGCGATCACCGAGTCGATCGAACTGACCCGGGAGCTGTCGGGCACCGACGACACCGAGTACCAGCAGGTGCGGCTGGCCGTCGTGCGCGGGCACCGGGGCGAGACCGAGGCCGCCGAGTCGGTGCTGCGGGAGATCGCCGAGCACGGGTCGGCCCGGCACGCCTGCGGTGCCCGCCTGGGCCTGGGCGACCTGGCCCGCCAGCGCGGCGACCTGACCGAGGCGACCCGGCAGTACGGGCTCGCGCTGGCGCAGCTCGGCGACGCGGTGATGGCGTCGCCGCAGTTCCGTTCGCTGATCCTGAGCTCGAAGGCACACCTGGCCCTGGCGGTCGGCGACCTCGACGAGGCGGCCGCCTGCCTGGTCGAGGCCTACGCCGGCGCGCTCACCGTGAAGGACATGCCGGTGGTGGCGCGGGTCGGTGTCGGCGTGGCCGACGTGTGGCGGGCGCGCGGTGACCGGACGCGGGCGGCGCGGGTGCTCGGCGCGGTCGAGACTCTGCGCGGCAGCCCCGATCTGGCCAACCCCGACGTGCTGCGGCTGACCGCCTGGCTGGCCGCGGACCCCGCGCTCGCCGACGCGTTCGCCGAGGGCCGCCTGCTGGACCGCGCCGGCTGCCTCGACGCCGTCGACCCCCACCACCTCACCTGACTCGTCCCGAATCGCCCCAGCTCACCGCCCTGCACGGAGGGGAAGGGCACCTTCTGCACGGACGTCCGTCAAGAAGGTGCCCTTCCTGCGCTCTGGTCAGGTGCGGCGGCGGTAGGCGCGGACGGCGAGGGGGGCGAAGACGGCGAGCAGGCCCAGCGACCACAGGAGGGTGGACGTGATCGGGCCCGCGATGGGGCCGCCGAGCATCAGGCCGCGGGCGGCTTCCATGACGTCGGTGACGGGGTTGAGTTTCACCCAGGCCTGGAGCCAGCCGGGCAGGGTGTCGGTGGGGACCATCATGTTGGTGCCGAAGGTGAGCGGGAACATGATGAGGAACGAGATGCCCTGCACCGCGCCCGGCTCGCGGACCAGCATGCCGATCAGGACCGAGGTCCAGCTCAGGCAGAACGAGAAGACCAGCACGAGCAGGCAGGCGGCCAGGCCCAGGAGCAGGCCGTTGCCGAAGCGGAAGCCCAGCGCGCTGCCGAAGCCGATGAGCACCACCATCGCCACCACGAAGCGGATCACGTCGCCGACCACCGCGCCGATGAGCGGGGCCGAGCGGGCGATGGGCAGGCTGCGGAAGCGGTCGAAGACGCCCTTCTTGATGTCGCTGTTGAGGTTCACCCCGATCGCCGTCGAGGCGAACATGGCCGTCTGCACCATGATCGCGGGCAGCAGGAACTGCAGGTACGCGTGCTGCGAGCCGGCGACCGCGCCGCCCAGCAGGTACACGAAGATGACCACGAAGATGACCGGTTGCAGGGTGACGTCGAGCAGTTGCTCGGGGGTGCGACGGGTCTTGGTCAGGCTGCGGGCGGCCAGCGCGAGGCTGTGCCGGATCAGGCGGAACGGGCGCCGGGCCGGGGCCGCGGGGGTCACGGCCGGGGCGGGCGGGGTGAGGGTGGCGGTCATACGCCGGCCTCCTGGCGGTCGTCGGCTCCGTGGCCGGTGAGGGTGAGGAAGACCTCGTCGAGGCTGGGCAGGCGCAGCGACAGCTCGGTCATGGTGATCCCCGCGGCGGCCAGCCGGCGCACCGCCTCGGTGAACGCGGTGTCGTCGGGCACCGGCACGGTGAGCACGCCGCGGCTGGGCGACTCGGGCCGGTGGCCGGACACCTCGGCGAGGATCTGCTCGGTGTCGCCGAGCCGGGCCGGGTCGGCCGGGCGCGCGGCGATGGTCTGGCCGCCGACGATGCGCTTGAGATCGGCGGGGGTGTCGTGAGCGATCACCCGGCCGTGGTCCATCACCGTGATCTCGTCGGCGAGCGCGTCGGCCTCCTCCAGGTACTGCGTGGTCAGCAGGACCGTGGTGCCGTCGGCGAGCAGCGCGCGGACCATGTTCCACACGTCGTCGCGCTTGGCCGGGTCCAGGCCGGTGGTCGGCTCGTC
Source organism: Catellatospora chokoriensis (assembly GCF_011297315.1). NCBI lineage: Bacteria > Bacillati > Actinomycetota > Actinomycetes > Micromonosporales > Micromonosporaceae > Catellatospora > Catellatospora chokoriensis. Next base: position 144,190 of record NZ_JAAOTI010000011.1, on the reverse strand, counting down.
GAGGTAGATCACCTCGGGGCGGCCGACCAGGCTGGCGGCCAGGTCGAGGCGGCGGCGCATGCCGCCGGAGTAGGTGCGGGCGGGCCGGCCGGCGGCCTCGGTGAGGTCGAAGCGGGCCAGCAGTTCCGCGGCGCGGACCCGGGCGTCGGCGCTGCGCAGGTCCATCAGGCGGCCGATGAGCAGCAGGTTCTCGGTGCCGGTGAGGTCGTCGTCGACGGAGGCGTACTGGCCGGTCAGGCCGATGCGGCGGCGCACCTGGTCGGCGTCGCGCACGACGTCGTACCCGCCGACCGTGGCCCGGCCCGCGTCGGGGCGCAGCAGCGTGGCGAGCACGCGGACCGCGGTGGTCTTGCCGGCGCCGTTCGGGCCGAGCACGCCGAGCACGGTGCCTGGCCGGGCGGCGAGGTCCACGCCGTCCAGCGCGACGGTCTTGCCGTACCGCTTGACCAGGCCCTCGGCCTGGAAAGCGTAGGTCATGATCTTTTCCTTCCCTGGTCTGACGCGACCAGGGTGCGCGGGGGCGCTGGCAGGGCGCGCACAGCCCGCTGGCACGGGCGCACACCTGGGCGTACGCCTTTCGCGGTGCTACCGTCGACAACCCCCGAACCCCGAGGTCAGCCCATGTCCCACCGTTGCGGCAAGCACGTCCTCCTGTCCGCCCCCGCTTCCCCGAGCTCCGGCTGGGTCGCCTGCGCGGTGCACCGGATGGGCGAGAACCAGCTCGGCCAGACCTTCGGCCGCATCGTCGGGCTGGAGTTTTGCGGCGAGGAGGTCCTCGGCTTCGGCTGGATCATCGCCCACGCCATGCTCGACGAGGCCTAGCCGACGATCTCGCGAGGTGCCGGGACGGCGTCCGCCGCCGAGTCGCGCGGACGCGGCCGGCCCTGACCCGTCCCGCCGGGATGTGACCGCTCACCTCACCACGCGCCCGGCGGCTCTGCCGCCGTGACCGATGCCGCGCGAACGGCGCCGGTGCGCGATCCGTACGCGATCCATACGTCCAGATCCCTAGTTTCGACTGCGCCGACGCCACCGTGCGCGGCGGCGAAACAGGAAGGAGGACGTATGGCGCATCCGGTACTGAGACGGGGCCTGTCCCTGGCGGCTGCTGCCGTGGCGGCCGCGGCGAGTGTCGCGATCGGCGCGGTCCCGGCCGCCGCGGCCGTTCCCTCGAAGGACGCCGAGGTCTACACCCTCGACGACAACCCCGGCGGCCGGGGTTTCTTCGAAAGCACCGGCGAGCATCTGTTCGCCTGCGACCAGCAGGCTGACGGCCTGCGCGTGGTCGCCCGGATCACCTGGTACGCGGGCGGCAGCTACCACACCAGGACCGTGCACGACGCGAACGGTGCGAACAACGGCTGCACCGAGTACGCGAACGACATCGAGATCGCCGAGGGCACCGAGGTGATCCTCGAGGTCTGGCTGCAGGACGGGTCCGACGGGACCCCTCGGTTCGGCAACCTCAAGTCCGGCTGGGCATGAGCCGCGGCGGTGGCGAGACCCCACGAGACGACCCGGCAACCGAAGGGAAAGTCATGAGCACCAAAACGATCAAGCAGCGGGCGCTGTCCATCACCGCCGCCACGCTGCTCGCGGGCGGCATCATGCTCAACGCCTCACCTGCTCACGCGGGCGTCGACATCTCGGTGAAGACCACCGACGACAACCCGGGCGGCAGCGCCCACTTCAACGACCTCGGCGAGTACTTCAACGTCTGCGACGACCAGGTCGACGGCAAGCGCGCCGTCGCGTGGCTGGAGTGGTACTCGGGCGGCTTCTACCACGTGGCGGAGGTGCAGGACGCCAACGGCGGCAACAACGGCTGCGTGCTGTACCCGTACGACATCGAGATCGCCGAGGGCAACACGGTGTGGCTGACCGTGTGCCTGCAGGACGGTGCCAACGGCACCCCCGTCTTCTGCAGGACGCAGTCCGGCACGGCGTGACCTGGAGAACCTCCTGGACCGGTGCGGAGGCCGCGGCCTCCGCACCGGCAGGAAGTGGCGTCACGGCAGCGGGATGATCGCCGCCGGACTAGATTGTCCAATATGGTCACCAGCGCCGAGGCTGCCGCAGCCGTCAGTTTCCGCCTGCTCGGCGTGGTGGAGGCTCGAGCAGCGGACCGGCTGATCCCGCTCAGCGGCAGGCAGCGCGCGCTGCTGGCGGTGCTGGCACTCAACGCGGGCCGGGTCGTGCCCGCGCACCGGCTGGCCGATGCCATCTGGGGAGAGCCCCTGCCGCCCTCGCACGCGGCCCGGATCCGCGTGCTCGTGTCGGAGCTGCGCAAGGCGTTCTCCGCCGCGGGCAGTGACCTGGTCGTCACCCGGCCACCGGGATACCTGCTGCACGCCGCCCCGGGCCAGCTCGACCTGCAGATCTTCGTAGACACGCTCGCTCTGGCCCGCGCCGCAGCCGGGCGTGGCGACCACGAGGCGGCGCTCGCCCGCTACGACGAGGCGCTGGCCCTGTGGCAGGGCAGCGCCCTGGACGGAGTCACCGGCCTGTTCCTGGAGGCGGAGGCGGCGCGCCTCGGCGAGCTGCGGCTGCTGGCGCTGGAGGACCGCACCTCCGTCATGCTCACCCTGGGCCGCGGCGCGGAGCTCATCGCCGAGCTGGGCAGCCTGGTCGCCGAGCACCCGCTGCGGGAGCGGCCGCACGGGCAGCTCATGCTCGCCCTACACCACAGCGGACGGCGCGGCGAGGCGCTCGGACTGTACCGGACGCTCCGCGCGCGGCTGGCCACCGAGCTGGGCCTGGAACCCGCATCCGACCTGCAGAAACTACACCGTCAACTGCTGACGGGCGACCCGGCCGTGGACGTGGCGCCGCCCGCGCCGACGCCGCCCGCGCCGGCGACGCCGCCCGCACGCCAGCTGCCGGCGCGGTCGGGGCTGTTCGTCGGCCGCCATGCGGAACTGGCTCAGCTGGAGGCCTGGAGCACGGGCCCCCACCGGCTGATGCTCGTGGCGGGAGCCGCCGGCGCGGGCAAGACCACGCTCGCCGTGCACTGGGCGCACCAGGCGGCCGACAGGTTCCCGGACGGGCAGCTCTACTGCGACCTCAAGGGATTCCAGCCGGGCACGCCGATGTCGCCGTCGGAGGCGCTGCCCCGGCTGCTGCGTGCGCTCGGCGTGGCCGGTGACGACATCCCCGCGGACCTCGACGAGCAGGTCGCCCGCTACCGCTCCGTCGTGGCCGGTCAGCGGCTGCTGCTCATTCTGGACGACGCCGCCGACGTGGGGCAGATCCGGCCGCTGCTGCCCGGTGAGCCCGGCTGTCTCACCGTCGCCACCAGCCGCAACCGGCTCAGCGGCCTGGTGGCCATGGACGGCGCGCAGCGGCTGACCCTCGGCGTGCTCGCCCCCGCCGAATCCCTCGAACTGCTCGGCCGCACGGCGGGCCGGGAACTCGTGGCAGCCGACAGCGCGGCGGCCGCCGAGATGACCGACCTGTGCGGACACCTGCCGCTGGCGCTGCGCATCGCCGGCGCACGGTTGGCCGACTACCCCCGGCGCGGTCTGCGCTGGTATCTCGACGACCTGGCCGGCGACCGGATCAGCGGCCTGCAGATCGCCGACGATCCGCAGGCCAGCGTGCGTGCGGCGTTCGCCTCCTCGTACGCCGCCCTGCCCGCCCCCGCGCAGCGGATGTTCCGGCTGCTCGCCGCCGCCCCGACCCCGGCCGGCGCTGCCGTCGGGGCCGCTGCCGCGTTGGCCGCGGTCGGCACGGACGAAGCCATGCGGCTGCTGGACACGCTCGCGGCGGCGCACCTGCTCATCGACCTGGCACCCGGCCGCTACGGGGTGCACGACCTCATCCGGCAGTACGGCGCCGAACTGGCGGCCGCCGCGCCGGGCGAACGGATCGACGCGCTGCGGCGGCTGCTCGACTTCTACCACCGCAGCGTCGTCGCGGCGACCGCGCACGTGGCGACGACCGGGACACGGCTGCCGCCCAGGGCGGCGGAGCCGGCCGTGCGGCACGTGGCGTTCGCGCAGGCCGCCGCGGCCAACGAGTGGCTGCGTGCCGAGACGGACAACCTGACCGCGGCGGTGGACGAGGCGGCGGCGTCGGGGCTGCCCGAGCTGGCCTGGTACCTCGCTGACGCGCTCGTGCCGGTGCTGCGCCAGCGGGTCTCCCCACCGGAGTGGCTGTCGGTCGTGGAGTCCGGGATGGCCGCGGCGCGAGCGGCCGGCGACCCGCTGGGCACGGCCGCCATGCGGTGCGCCATGGCGTACCGCTGGCTGCTCAACGGCGACTACGGCCGGGCCGCCGAGCAGTACCGGCTGGCCGGTGACGGCTACCGGGCGGCGGGGTACCGCCCCGGAGAGGCCAGCGCGCTGTCGGGTCTGGCGGTGGCGCGCAACCGCGCCGGACGCCCGAGCGAGGCGGCCCGCGTGCTGTCGGCCTCGGTGCTGATCCATCGGGCGGTGGGCGACCGCGCGGGTGAGGCACACGATCTGGCCAATCGCGGCTCGGCGCGCCGGGAACTGGGCGATTTCACCGGCGCGGTCCGCGACCTCGACCTGGCGCTGCCGGTGCTGCGGGAGGTGGGCAACCGCATCGGGGAGTCGGTGGCGCTGTCGAACCTCGGCGAGGTGCGCCACCAGCAGGGCCGGTTCGGCGAGGCGGTGGCGCTGCTCGGCCGGGCGATGGCGGTCGACCGGGAACTCGGCGCGGCACGGCGCGAGGCCGAGCGCCGGTACTACCTCGGGCTCGTGCACAGCGACGCGGGCCGCCTCGACGAAGCCGAACAGGAGCTGGCCACGGCACTCGACGTGGCGGTGCGGCTCGGCGAACGGCGGCTGGAGGTGCTGACCCTGTGCGGGCTGGCCCTGCTGCACGTGCGCGCCGGGCGGGCCGGCCGTGCCGACGAGTGCGCGGACCGGGCCGCCGCGATCGCCGGTGACACGGGTGACCGGTACACCCGCTACCTCATCGCGGTGACCCGCGCCGGGGCGTACGCCGGGCGGCAGCGATACCGGCAGGCGTACGAATCCGCGGCCCTGGCGCTGGAACTGCTCGACGGGAGCGCGTCACCGCTGTACACCGCGCGCGCCGACTACCACCTCGCCGAGGCGTGCTACGGCCTCGGCGACATGTCCGGCGGCCGGGTCCACGCCGCGCGGGCCCTGGCCGTGCAGCGCACGGCGGGGCAGTGGCCCGCGGTGGTCCTGACGTTGGCGGTGCTCGGCCGCGTGCACCAGCACGACGGCACGGTCGAGGCCGCGCGTGCCTGCCTCAACGAGGCGCTGGAGCTGGCCGACTTCATCGGGATGCCGGAACGGCGGACCATCCAGGCGGCGTCGGCGGCGCTGGGCGGCGGGCCGGTCACGATGCAAAAAATCTAGGGCTGAGTGCAAGTTTGCAATTCTGCGCGAAACGTTGCGGACGGTGACGGCGCAACGCTTGCTGCCGCAACTGGCGCGTGGGACGGACTCACCAGGGTCCACGGGCCACCCCTGCTCATCTGTACCTGACGATGCGCCTGGCCGTCCACAACGGAGACTGCCGAGATCAGTGGTCATGAGTGGACGTCACCGGCGGTGACCGGCCCTGGTCGCGAAGGGGTCGTGGCCGTACGCACAGGAAATGATCACTGTCCGTCCTCACTCGACGGTTGCTACGTTTTTTGCATTGCACTGTGGACTTCTAACTACCAAGGCTCTAACGTTTTGCTACCACAGTCAGAAACACCGATGACTTGAGCTCGTAACAGTGCTTCAGGTGGCAGGTGGCTCCTCGGCCGTGGCGGCGTGTGCGCGCGAGCTGGCACGTCGCCGCAATCCGCTCCGGCCGGGTCGCCTTCCGCACCACGGGGTGGCCGTCGTTCGCGACGGCGACCGCGGATTCGCGGCGGGATGAAACGCAGGAGAGGCAATGCAGGGAGGAGTGCAGTGAAACTCAAGAATGTCCGGATCAGACTGCTCGCGACGGTGGTCGCGGCGAGCCTGGCCGTCGTGGCGGGGCCGACGTCATCGGCCTCGGCCGCCGGAGGGCCCAACCTGGCCGCCGGCAAGACGACGTCGGCCAGCAGCGTCAACGGACCCTACGTGACCGGCAACCTGGTCGACTCGAACCAGGGGTCGTACTGGGAGAGCTCCGGCGCCTTCGCCCAGTGGGCGCAGGTCGACCTCGGCAGCACCGTCAGCATCGACCAGGTCGTGCTGAAGCTGCCCGCGGGCTGGGGCGAGCGCACCCAGACGCTGTCCGTGCAGGGCAGCACCAACGGCACCTCGTTCAGCACGATCGTGGGCTCGGCCGGGTACAACTTCCAGCCCGGCTCCGGCAACGTGGTGACCGTCAACTTCACCGCGGCCAGCACCCGGTATGTGCGGATCAACATCACCGCCAACACCGGCTGGGCGGCCGCGCAGCTGTCCGAGCTGGAGGTGTACGGCGCGGGCGGCGGCTCGTCCGGCAACCTCGCCATCGGCAAGTCGATCACCGAGAGCGGCCACGCCGACGTGTACGGCGCGGGCAACGCCAACGACGGCAACCAGGGCACCTACTGGGAGAGCGTGAACAACGCCTGGCCGCAGTGGCTGCGCGTCGACCTCGGCTCGACCGTGAGCGTGAACCGGGTCGTGCTGAAGATCCCGGCCGGCTGGGGTGCGCGCACGCAGACCCTCGCCGTGCAGGGCAGCGCCAACGGCACCACGTTCTCCGACATCGTGGCCTCGACCGGGTACAACTTCACCGGCTCGAACACCGTGACGATCGACTTCGCCACCGCGTCCACCCGGTACGTGCGGATCAACATCACCGCCAACACCGGCTGGCCGGCGGGCCAGATCTCCGAGTTCGAGATCTACGGCCCGACGACCGGTGACACGCAGGCCCCGTCCACCCCGGGCAGCCTGGCCTACACGCAGCCCGCGTCCGGCCAGATCCGCCTGACCTGGAACGCCTCCACCGACAACGTCGGCGTCACCGCGTACGACATCTACGCCAACGGCGACCTGCTGACCAGCGTCAGCGGCTCGACACTGACCTACACCGACAGCCGGCCGGACAGCCAGACGGTCAGCTACTACGTGCGGGCCCGCGACGCGGCCGGCAACCAGTCGGGCAACAGCAACACAGTCACCCGCACCGGCCAGACCGGGGACACGCAGGCGCCCACCGCGCCCGGCAGCCTCGCCTACACCCTGCCCGCGTCCGGCCAGATCCGGCTGACCTGGACCGCGTCGACCGACAACGTCGGCGTGACCGGCTACGACATCTACGCCAACAGCGCGCTGCGGGCCAGCGTGAACGGCTCGACGCTGACCTACACCGACAGCCAGCCGGACACCGCGACGGTCAGCTACTACGTGCGGGCCAAGGACGCGGCGGGCAACATCTCGCCGATGAGCAACATCGTCACCCGCAACGGCTCCGGTGGCGGCGGCACCAACCAGGCGCTCAACAAGCCGATCACGGACAACGGCCACACGCACATCTTCGCGCCGGAGAACGCCAACGACGGCGACCTCACCACGTACTGGGAGGGCAGCACGTCGCCCAACCAGCTCACCGTGGCGATGGGCTCCAACGTCGGCGTCAGCTCGATCGTGATCAAGCTGAACCCGGACGGCGCGTGGGGCGCGCGCACCCAGACCCTCCAGGTCCTGGGCCGCGAGCAGAGCTCGTCGTCGTTCGTCAACGTGGTCTCCTCGGCGGCGTACAACTTCAACCCGGCCACCGGCAACACGGTGACCATCAACGCCTCCGGCAGCTACGCCGACATCCGGCTCCAGTTCACCGGCAACACCGGCGCCCCCGGCGGCCAGGTCGCCGAGCTCCAGGTCATCGGCACCCCGGCGCCGAACCCGGACCTCACCGTCACCTCGGTCACCTGGTCCCCGGCCTCCCCGGTGGAGACCGACGCGATCACCGTGAGCGCGGTCGTGCGCAACGCGGGCACCAACACCTCGGGCGCGACCAACGTCAACTTCTACCTGGGCACCACCCTGGTGGGCACCGGCACGGTCGGCTCGCTGGCCGCCGGCGCGCAGACGACGGTCAACGCCAACATCGGCACCCGCAACGCCGGCTCCTACGCCGTCACCGCGAAGGTCGACGAGGCCAACACGGTCATCGAGCAGAACGAGGCCAACAACAGCCTCACCGCGTCGAGCAACCTCACGGTAAGCCCGGTGCAGAGCTCCGACCTGGTCGCGAACCTGAGCTGGACGCCGAGCAACCCGTCCGCGGGCAACAACGTCACGTTCTCGGTCGCCATCAAGAACCAGGGCACCATCGCCTCGGCGAGCGGCGCGCACGGCATCACGCTGACCGTCCTCAACGAGGCCGGCACCGTGGTCCGCACGCTGACCGGGTCGGTCTCCGGCGTCATCAACGCCGGCGCCACCTCGGCGGCGCAGAACCTGGGCACGTGGACCGCGGCCAACGGCCGGTACACGGTCCGCGTGGTGCTGGCCAACGACGCCAACGAGCTGGCGGTCAAGCAGGCCAACAACACCAGCGACACGCCGCTGTTCGTCGGGCGTGGCGCGAACATGAACTACGACATGTACGAGGCCGAGGACGGCTCGACCGGCGGCGGCGCGGCCGTGGTCGGCCCGAACCGCACCATCGGCGACCTCGCCGGTGAGGCCAGCGGCCGCAAGGCCGTGACGCTGAACAGCAACGGCCAGTTCGTGCAGTGGACCACCAAGTCCGCGGCCAACGCGCTGGTCGCCCGGTTCTCCATCCCGGACAACTCGGGCGGCACGGGCACGACGTCGACGCTGAACATCTACGTCAACAACGTGTTCCACAAGGCGATCACGCTGACCTCGAAGTACTCGTGGCTCTACGGCGCGGAGGCGGGGCCGAGCAACTCGCCCGGCGCCGGCCCGGCGCGTCACCTGTACGACGAGGCCAACATCCTGCTGGACTCCACCATCCCGCAGGGCGCCACGATCAAGCTCCAGAAGGACGCGGCCAACAGCGGCACCTTCGCGATCGACTTCATCAACCTGGAGCTGGTCAGCCAGCGGGCCAACCCGGACCCGGCCCGGTACAAGGTGCCCACCGGCACCTCGCACCAGGAGGTCCAGAACGCCCTCGACGCGGTCCGGATGGACACCACCGGCACGTTCGTCGGTGTCTACCTGCCCGCCGGCAACTACGAGACGGCGCAGAAGTTCCAGATCTACGGCAAGCCGATCAAGGTCGTCGGCGCGGGCATGTGGTACACCCGCTTCAACACCCCGACCGGCCAGGAGAACACCGACGCCGGCTTCCGGGTGGAGAGCAGCGCCAACGGCTCGTCCTTCGAGCACCTGGCGTTCTTCGGCAACTACACCATCCGCCAGGACGGCCCGGGCAAGGTCTGGGGCGAGCTGAGCCAGGTGAACAACCTGACGTTCGACAGCGTCTGGGTCGAGCACACGGTCTGCGGCTGGTGGGGTGTCAAGGTCAGCGGCTGGACGGTCAAGAACAGCCGGGTCCGCAACACCTTCGCCGATGGCATCAACCTGACCAACGACTCCACCAACAACCTCGTCACCAACGTCGAGGGACGCGGCAACGGCGACGACGCGTTCGCGCTGTTCTCCGCGATCGACTCCGGTGGTTCGGTCGGCAACCACGGCAACGTCTTCGAGAACCTCTCGGCGACGCTGACCTGGCGTGCCGCGGGTCTGGCCGTGTACGGCGGCTACGACAACGTGTTCCGCAACCTGTACATCGCGGACATGCTGACGTACTCCGGCATCACGATCAGCTCGCTGGACTTCGGATACCCGTTCGTCGGATTCGGCACCACGCCCACCCGGTTCGAGAACATCTCGCTCGTGCGGGCCGGCGGTCACTTCTGGGGCAACCAGACCTTCGGCGCCATCTGGGTCTTCGCGGCCTCGAAGGAGTTCCGCGGGATCCGGGTGACCGATGTGGACATCGTCGACCCGACGTACTCCGGCATCATGTTCCAGTCGAAGTACCCGGAGCAGCAGCCGGTGACCGACACCGTCTTCACCAACGTCAGCATCAGCGGCGCGCAGAAGAGCGGTGACGCGTTCGACGCCAAGTCCGGCTTCGGCATCTGGGTCAACGAGCTGCCCGAAACGGGTCAGGGTCCGGCGAGGGGTTCGGCCACCTTCAACAACCTGACCTTCAGCAACAACTTCCAGAACATCAAGAACACGACTACCACCTTCACCCTCAACATCAGCTAGTAGAAGAAAGGAAGGGCACCTTCACAACGCTCCGCGTTGTAGAAGGTGCCCTTCTTAACGTCAGTCGCTACGTGAGCTGGTCGGCGTCGGTGACGGCCTGTGCGAACGGCGCCGGGGCCTCCTGGGGCACGTTGTGGCCGATGCCCGGCAGCGCGCGGTGCTCGTAGGGGCCGGTGAACTTCGCCCGGTAGGCCGAGCCGTTGCCCGGCGCCACGAACGGGTCCTCCTCGGCGTCGATCGTGATCGTGGGGACCCCGATCGTCGGGCTCCTCGCCAGCTGCGCCTCCAGGTCGTCGTGGCGCGGGTCGCCCTCGGCCAGGCTCAGCCGCCAGCGGTAGTTGCCGATCACGATCGGCACGTAGTCGGGGTTGTCGAAGGCCGCCGCGGTGCGGTCGAAGGTCGCGTCGTCGAACTTCCACGTCGGGGACGCGTACGCCCAGATCAGCTTCGCCAGGTCGTGCCGGTTCTTGTCGAGACCGAGCCGGCCCCGCTCGGTGGCGAAGTAGTACTGGTACCACCATGCCCACTCGGCCTTCGGGGGCAGCGGCTGCTTGTTGGCCTCCCGGTTGGTGATCAGGTAGCCGGACACCGAGACCAGCGCCTTGACCCGCTCCGGCCACAGCGCGGCCACGACGTCGGCGGTACGCGAACCCCAGTCGAAACCGGCCAGCACCGCCTGCCGGATGCCGAGGGCGTCCATGAGCGCGACCAGGTCCAGCGCGAAGGCCGACTGCTCCGCGGTGCGGGGCGTCGCCGCGTCCCGGAACCGGGTCGTGCCGTGGCCGCGCAGGTACGGCACGATCGCCCGGTAGCCCTTGGCGGCCAGCAGCGGCGCGACGGCGGTGTAGCTGTGGATGTCGTACGGCCAGCCGTGCAGCAGGAACACCGGCCGGCCGGCGGCGGGGCCGGTCTCGACGTAGCCGACGTTCAGCTCGCCCGCATCGAGCTGGCGTACCGGGCCGAACTCGGGCTGCGCCCGCCTCGTGGCGCTCGCCGTCGACCCGCTCGCGAGGATCGTGCCGGCTGCCCGGCCCGTGCCCGCAGCGCGTGCCGGGTCCGCTGCGCGGGCGGCCGCGGGTGGTGCGGCGAGCCCGCCCAGGGCGGCCACCGCCCCCGAGCCGACGATCTTGCCGAATGTGCGCCGGTCGACCATCCGGAACCTCCCGTGAGGTGTCGACGGAGGGGAGCGCGTGCTGCAGACCACCGCGGCGTGGCGACGCGCGGACTCGTATGCCCAGCTCGGACGCTACCGGGCGGACCGGGAGCGCGGGTCGGGTTCTGCGGGAAGTCGGATCGACGCCCGCCGGTGCAGGCGGAATGATGTAGGCATGTCGCTGGAACGGCTCGACCTGAGCAGCCCCGTCGCCCGGCTCGGGTTCGGGCTGGCCGCGGTGGGGCGACCGGGATACATCAACCTGCACCGGGATCGGGACCTGCCCGCCGAGCGGACCGTCGAGGCGCTGCGGGAACGCACGTACGAGCTGCTCGACGCGGCTTACGCGGCCGGGGTGCGGTACGCCGACGCGGCGCGCTCGTACGGCCGCGCGGAGGAGTTCCTGGCCGGGTGGCTGGGCGCGCGGGACGTGCCCGACATGGTGGTCGGGAGCAAATGGGGTTACACGTACACCGGCGGTTGGCGGGTCGACGCCGAGGTGCACGAGGCCAAGGACCACGGGCTCGCCGTGTACGAACGCCAGCTGCTGGAGACGCGGGGGCTGTTGGGGGAGCGGCTGGACCTGTACCAGATCCATTCGCTGACCGTGGAGAGCCCGGCGCTGACCGATACCGCGCTGCACCGGCGCCTGGCCGACCTGGCTGCGACCGGGGTGACCGTGGGGTTCTCCAGCAGCGGCCCCCGGCAGGCCGACACGATCGACGCGGCGCTGCGGATCGAGGTCGACGGGGTGCCGCTGTTCCGCAGCGTGCAGGCCACCTGGAACGTGCTGGAACCGTCCGCCGGACGGGCGCTGGCCGCCGCCCGTGCCGCCGGGTGCCACGTGATCGTCAAGGAGGCCATGGCGAACGGCCGGCTGGCCGAGCCGTCGCCGGACCTGGGCGCGCTGGCCGAGGTGGCGGCGGAGACCGGTGCGCCGGTCGACGCGGTGGCGCTGGCGGCGGTGCTGTGCCAGCCGTGGGCCGGAGTCGTGCTGTCGGGCGCGGCGACGACGGCCCAGCTGGCGACGAACCTGGCCGCGGCCGAGGTGCGCCTCTCCGCTGACCAGCTCGCGCGGCTGTCGGTGTTGGCCGAGCCCGCCGACCGGTACTGGAAACACCGCGCCACCCTGCCCTGGAGCTGACGACCTCCCGCCCGTCCCGCCGCCAGTCGCCCATCAGGCAGGCAGGCCAGTGGCTCGGCCCGCGGAGCAGCGCGCCCGGCATAGACGTTGGCCTATTACGTCGAGTTTGATCTACAAATTCTCGATCAGATAGGCCAGTGTCTATCAAAGTCGGCCCGGATCCGGCGCGAGCGAGCCGTCGCCGCGTTGAACGGGCGGCAGGGCCGCAGGTCAGCGGGTGGTTCGCGTTGAGAAGGTGCCCTTCCTCTACGGATGGCGATGGGAAGGTGCCCTTCCTTCGCTCACTCGGTGGTGCGGAGGGCGGTGGCTACGGCTTCGGTGGCTTGCGGGGCGTCGGGGCCGGTGGCGCGGACGGTGACGGTCTCGCCGGCGGTGGCGCCGAGGGCCAGGAGGGCCAGGACGCCGCGGGCGTTGGCCGTCTTGGCGCCGTAGACGATCTCCACGGTGCTGGTGAACTTGGCGGCGGTGACGACGACCTGGCCGGCGGGGCGGGCGTGCAGGTGGGCGGGCAGGACCACGGTGGTCTCAGAGCTTTCGGGCATGCCAGGCCTCCTCCGCGGCGTCGACGACGGTGTCCAGATCGGCGCCGGTGGACGCGATGACGGCGGCGGCGACCGCGCCCTCCACGAAGGGGGCGTCGACCAGCCGCACCTTGGGGTCCGGGTGCTCCTCGAGCAGCGCCTTCGCGGTGAGCACCGAGCTGCCCAGGTCGGGCAGGACGACCACACCCTCGCCGGAGCCGGCCTCGGCGATCGCGTCGCGGATCAGCTCGTACGAGGTGCCCAGGCCGCCGTCGTCGTCGCCGCCCGCGACGGTGACCGCGACCGCGTCGCCGGCCACCTGCCTGAGCAGGTCGCGCAGCCCGGCGGCCAGATCGGGGCTGTGCGAGACGAGGACCAGGCCAACGGTGCCGCTCATGTGGGGATGGTAGCCCGCGGACCGGTAAACCGGGCGCGGTGCGCCCGGTCGGGGCAGGATGGAATCACGACGCCCACCGGCGGCGCGAGGGTCGCGTCCCCGGGCCGGTCCGATGCGCCCGGGATGACGCTGGTGGGGAGTCACGGTGTCGCCGTCCAGGCGAACCACCGGGACGAGCCACTAGCGCAGTGAAGGGAGCCCGGCCGTGAAGAAGTTCATCAACCACCCCGACGCGGTGGTCCGTGAGGCGCTGGTGGGCCTGGCCGCCGCCCACCCGGAGCTGCGGGTGGACCTGGAGCAGCAGATCGTGGTCCGGGCCGACGCGCCGCGGGCCGGCAAGGTCGGACTGATCTCCGGCGGCGGGTCGGGCCACGAGCCCCTGCACGCCGGATTCGTGGGCCTGGGCATGCTCGACGCGGCGTGTCCCGGTGAGGTGTTCACCTCGCCCGTGCCCGACCAGATCCTCGCCGCGGCGAAGGCGGTCGACGCCGGGTCGGGCGTGGTGCACATCGTGAAGAACTACACCGGCGACGTCATGAACTTCCAGATGGCCGCGGAGCTGTCCGGTGACGAGGGCATCGAGGTGCACTCGGTGCTGGTCGACGACGACGTGGCGGTGGAGGACTCGACCTGGACCGCGGGCCGCCGCGGCACCGGCGCGACGATGCTGATCGAGAAGATCGCCGGGGCGCTGGCCGAGGAGGGCGGCGACGCCGCCTCGGTCGCCGCGCTGGGCACCCGCGTCAACGAGGCCAGCGCCTCCTTCGCGATCGCCCTGACCCCGTGCACGACGCCCGCCGCCGGGCGGCCCGGTTTCGAGCTGGGCGAGGACGAGATGGAGGTCGGCGTCGGCATCCACGGCGAGCCGGGCCGCCGCCGCGAGAAGCTGCTGCCCGCTCGCGACATCGCCACGATGACGCTGGAGGCGATCCTCGCGGCCAAGCCCATCGCCGCGGGCGAGGACGCGATCGTGCTGATGAACGGGCTGGGCGCGACCCCGCTGATCGAGCTGTACCTGCTCTACGGCGAGTTCGCCGGGCTGCTGGAGTCGGCCGGGGTGCGCATCGCGCGCAATCTCGTCGGCAACTATGTGACCAGCCTGGACATGGCCGGCATGTCGCTGACGGTGTGCCGGGCCGATCCGGAGCTGCTGCGGCTGTGGGACGCCCCGGTGCGCACGCCGGCGCTGCGCTGGGGTGTCTGATGGACGTCGCACTCGCCAAGGCCTGGCTGGACACGGCCGCGGACGCCATCGCGGCTCAGGCCGATCAGCTGACCACGCTGGACGCCGCGATCGGCGACTCCGATCACGGCGTCAACATGAACCGGGGCTTCGGCGCGGTGCGCACCGCGCTGGCCGGGGCCGCGCCCGACGGGGTCGGCGCGGTGTTCACGCTGGCCGGATCGACGCTGGTGTCGAAGGTCGGCGGGGCGTCGGGGCCGCTGTACGGCAGCGCGCTGCGGGCGCTGGGCAAGTCGCTGCCGGAGGGTCCGGAGGTGGACGCGGCGGCGTTCGGGGCCGGGCTGCGGGCGGGCCTGGAGGCGCTGCGCAAGCTGGGCGGGGCCGCGCCGGGCGACAAGACCATCGTGGACGCGTACCTGCCGGCGGTCGACGCCTACGACGCGGCGCTGCGCCAGCACGGCGGCGACGGTGACGGCGGGCTGGCCGCGGCCGCCCGGGCCGCCGCGGAGGCCGCGGCCGAGGGCGTGCGGGCCACGGTGCCACTGCAGGCCCGCAAGGGGCGTGCGTCGTATCTCGGCGAGCGCAGCATCGGGCACCAGGACCCGGGCGCGACCTCGACCTGGCTGATCTTCCAGGCCCTGGCCGACGCCACCGCGCCATGAGGCCCGAGGTCTACTGCGGGGTCGCGGGCGCGCCCGGCGTCGCGGTGGGCCGGCTGCGCCATCTGGCGTACGGCGACAACGGCGAATCGGTGTCCGCCACCCCGGACCAGGTCGGGGCGGCGTTCGACGCGGTCGCGGCCCGGCTGCGCTGCACCGCGCAGAGCATGCGCGCCCGTGGCGAGAACGGCACGCCCGCCGACATCCTGGAGGCGACCGCGCTCATCGCCGACGACCCCGACCTGCGCTCGGCCGCGATCGGCGGGGTCGAGAACGGCACCCCGGCGGACCGGGCGGTGCTCGACGCGGCGGAGCGGTACGCGGGGGTGCTGGCCGGGCTGTCGGACCCGACGCTGGCCGCGCGGGCCGCCGACGTACGCCAGATCGGCCGCCGCGTGGTCGAGCAGCTGCGATCCGGGGGCGGGCAGCGGACCGGGCCGGACGACGAGCCGGTGATCCTGGTCGCCGAGGAGCTGGGCGCCGACGACCTGCTGGACCCGGCGGTGCCGGTGGTGGGCGGGGTGTCGCGGCTCGGCGGGCCGAACGCGCACGTGGCGATCGTGGCGCGGGCGCTGGGGGTGCCGCTGCTGTTCGGGGTGAACGTGCCGGCGTCGTCGGCGGGCCGCGAGGCGGTGCTCGACGCGGTCGTGGCGACGCTGACCGTGTCGCCGACGCCGCACCGCGTGGAGGCCGCCCGGCGGGCCGCCACGGTGGCGCGGCTGCGCCGCGAGGAGCTGGCGGCGCAACGCGACCAGCCCGCGGTGACCAGGGACGGCACCCCGGTGACGCTGCTGGTCAACGTGTCGACCGCGGCCGACGCGGTCGCCGGCCTGGCCGCCGGGGCGCAGGGGTCCGGGCTGATCCGCACCGAGGTGGCCTTCCTGCACACCACGCACTGGCCGACCCGGTCCGAGCACGCGGCGGCGCTGCGGCCGGTGCTGGCAGCGCTGGCCGGGCACCGGGCCACCGTGCGCACCCTCGACTTCGCACCGGACAAGCTGCCGCCGTTCCTGTGGGGCACCTCGTCGCGCCACCGCGGGCTGGAGCTGATGCTGGACACCCCGCAGTCGCTGGCGGACCAGTTCGCGGCGATCCTGGACGAGGCCGACGGCGCCCTGCTGCGCGTCATGATCCCGATGGTCGTCTCGGTGGGCCAGCTGGACCGGTGCCGCGAGCTGCTGGACGCCGCGGCGGCCGCGCGCGGGGTCACGCCGCCGCCGCTGGGCGCGATGATCGAGCTGCCGGAGGCGGTGGTGGTGATCGACGAGCTGGCGGCCGCCGCCGACTTCCTGTCGATCGGCAGCAACGACCTGACCGCGTCGCTGCTCGGGCTGGACCGGCGCGATCCGGCGCTGACGCCGGGCCGGATCGCCGACCCGGTGGTGCTGGCCGCGGTCGTGGCGGTGGTGCGTGCGGGCCGCCGGCACGACCGGGACGTGTCGGTGTGCGGCGACGCGGCCGGTGATCCGGCGCTGGTGCCGCTGCTGCTGTCGGCGGGCTGCCGGACCCTGTCGGCCGCGCCGACGGCGCTGGACGAGGTGCGGGCCGTGGTTCGTGACACGACGCTGGACCCGTCCCGGCCGGACGACATAAAGCCCATTTAGTACGCATCGCCCCCGACGATCGCATACCCGGCAGCGGGTATCGGAGAGCGATCTAGGCTGGACGCGATTCGTTCTATGCTGGACACGTAGCGCGAGTGGATCGCCGTTTTCGGTGGTCGGCGGCGGTTTTTCTGCCGCGACGGCACATGACGCACACGCCGCACGGCCTCGCCGCCCCTACCCGCGGACACCTCTGGGGGGCGGACAGACATGGCAAGTTCCGGGACGGCAGTAGAGAAGCCGAGCGCCACGAAGGGACTGTGGCGCGAGCTGAGCGCCGAGTTCGCGGGCACCATGATCCTGATTTTGTTCGGTGTCGGCGTGGTCGCTCAGGTCGTCGGCGGCGGGCTCGGCGACCACGACAGCATCGCCTGGGCCTGGGGCCTGGGCGTGACCATGGGTGTCTACGTCGCGGCGCGTATCAGCGGCGGGCACCTCAATCCGGCGGTGACGTTCTCGCTGGCACTGTTCAAGGGATTCCCCTGGGTGAAGGTGCTGCCGTACATCATCGCGCAGTTCCTGGGCGCGTTCGTCGCGGCGCTGATCGTCCGGTGGAACTACACCGAGGTGCTGCACAAGGTGGACCCCGGCCTCACCATCAAGACGCAGGGCGTCTTCTCCACCCTGCCCGGCAACGGCTCGGCGCCGATCGGCACCTGGGGCGCGTTCCGCGACCAGATCATCGGCACGGCGATCCTGCTGTTCGTGGTGCTGGCGCTGACCGACCTGCTCAACCTGCCGCCGCTGGCCAACCTGGCCCCGCTGATGATCGGTCTGCTGGTGGTCGGGATCGGCATGGCCTGGGGCACCGCGGCCGGCTACGCGATCAACCCGGCCCGTGACTTCGGGCCCCGGCTGGCGTCATATCTGACCGGTTACGAGTCCGCCTTCAGAGATCAGTATGGGAATCTGTATTTCTGGGTGCCGATCGTCGCGCCACTGCTCGGCGGCGCCCTGGGCGCCTGGCTGTACCAGGTCCTGATCGGCCGTTATCTCACGGTGGAGCAGGTGGAAGAGGCGACCACGCCGGTCGGCACGGTCGGGGTGAAGGAGTCGGGCACGTCCGAGAACGACGCGTGAGCCGTGCCGACCAGGACGACGTTCAGGGAGAGGACGCGAGATGGCTGACTTCGTGGGTGCGATCGATCAGGGGACGACGAGCACACGGTTCATGATCTTCGACCGGGGCGGCAACGAGGTCGGCAAGCACCAGCTGGAGCACAAGCAGTACCTGCCGCAGGCGGGCTGGGTGGAGCACAACCCGCTGGAGATCTGGGAGCGCACCAGCGCCGTCATCCGCACGGCGCTGGCCCAGCGCAAGCTGCAGGCCTCCGACCTGGCCGCGGTCGGCATCACCAACCAGCGGGAGACCACCGTGGTGTGGGACCGCCGGACCGGGCGGCCCTACTACAACGCCATCGTGTGGCAGGACACCCGCACCGACCGCATCGCCTCCGCGCTGGACCGCGACGGCCGCGGCGACACCATCCGGCGCAAGGCCGGGCTGCCGCCGGCGACCTACTTCTCCGGCGGCAAGATTCAGTGGATCCTGGAGAACGTCGACGGCGTACGCGAGGCCGCGCAGCGCGGCGACGCCCTGTTCGGCAACACCGACACCTGGACGCTGTGGTACCTGACCGGCGGCTCCGACGGCGGCGTGCACATCACCGACGTGACCAACGCCAGCCGCACCATGCTGATGAACCTGGAGACCCTCGACTGGGACGACGAGCTGCTGTCGTTCTTCGACATCCCGCGCGCGATGCTGCCGGAGATCCGGCCGTCGTCGGATCCGTCGCTGTACGGCACGACCCGGGCCGGCGGACCGTTCGCGGGGGAGATCCCGCTGCCGGCGTCGCTGGGCGACCAGCAGGCGGCCACGGTCGGGCAGGTGTGCTTCGCGCCCGGCGAGGCGAAGAACACCTACGGCACCGGCAACTTCATGCTGCTCAACACCGGCACCGAGCTGGTGCGCTCGAAGTCGGGCCTGCTGACCACGGTCTGCTACAAGTTCGGCGACCAGCCCGCGGTGTACGCGCTGGAGGGCTCCATCGCGGTGACCGGCTCGGCCATCCAGTGGCTGCGCGACCAGCTCGGCATCATCAGCGGCGCGGCGCAGAGCGAGTCGCTGGCCCGGCAGGTCGAGGACAACGGCGGCATCTACTTCGTGCCCGCGTTCTCCGGGCTGTTCGCGCCGTACTGGCGCTCCGACGCCCGCGGCGTGATCGTGGGCCTGTCCCGCTTCAACACCAACGCGCACCTGGCCCGCGCCGCGCTGGAGGCGATCTGCTACCAGTCGCGCGACGTGGTCGAGGCGATGGAGAAGGACTCCGGGGTGGCGCTGGAGTTCCTCAAGGTCGACGGCGGCATCACCGCGAACAAGCTGTGCATGCAGCTACAGGCCGACATCCTCGGTGTGCCGGTCAGCAAGCCCGTGGTCGCCGAGACGACCGCGCTGGGCGCGGCGTACGCGGCCGGGCTCGCGGTCGGCTTCTGGCAGAACACCGACCAGCTGCGCGAGCAGTGGCACGAGGACCAGCGCTGGGAGCCGACCTGGACCGACGAGCAGCGCGAAGAGGGCTACAAGGGCTGGAAGAAGGCCGTCGAGCGGACCCTGAACTGGGTCGAGGTCGGGTAAGGGGCCCACGATGGACGTCGTCGCGCTTTCCGCTGAGTCGCGCCGTCAGGCGCTGGCCGACATGGCCGCTCGTGAGCTGGACATCCTGGTGATCGGCGGGGGCGTGGTCGGCGCCGGGGCGGCGCTGGACGCGGCGACCCGCGGCCTGACCACGGGCCTGGTCGAGGCGCGGGACTGGGCCTCGGGCACGTCCAGCCGGTCCAGCAAGCTGATCCACGGCGGCCTGCGCTACCTGGAGATGCTGGACTTCGGCCTGGTCGCCGAGGCGCTGAAGGAGCGGGCGCTGCTGCTGACCCGTCTCGCCCCGCACCTGGTCAAGCCGGTGAAGTTCCTCTACCCGCTGACGCACCGCGTGTGGGAGCGGCCGTACGTCGGCTCGGGCGTGCTGCTGTACGACGTCATGGGTCTGGGCACCGGCAACGGCCGCGGCGTGCCGCACCACCGGCACCTGAGCCACCGCCGGGCGCTGCGCGAGGCGCCGTGCCTGAAGAAGGCGTCGCTGGTCGGCGCCGTGCAGTACTGGGACGGCCAGGTCGACGACGCCCGGCACACGATGACCGTGGTGCGCACCGCCGCGTCCTACGGCGCGATGGTGGCCAACCGGGCCCGCATCAACGAGTTCCTGCGCGAGGGTGAGCGGGTCGTCGGCGCGCAGGTCGAGGACGTGGTCACGGGGGAGATGTACGAGATCCGCGCCCAGCAGGTGATCAACGCGACCGGCGTGTGGACCGACGAGACACAGCGTATGGCCGACACCCGCGGGCAGTTCCACGTGCGCGCGTCCAAGGGCGTGCACCTGCTGGTGCCGCGCGACCGCATCCAGTCGCGCACCGGGCTGATCCTGCGCACCGAGAAGAGCGTGCTGTTCGTGATCCCGTGGGGGCGGCACTGGATCGTGGGCACCACCGACACCGACTGGAACCTGGACCTGGCCCACCCGGCGGCCACCGCCAGCGACATCAAGTACATCCTGGAGCACGTGAACTCGGTGCTGGTCACCAAGCTGACCACGGCCGACGTGGAGGGCGTCTACGCCGGGCTGCGCCCGCTGCTGGCGGGGGAGTCCGAGGAGACCAGCAAGCTGTCCCGCGAGCACCTGGTCGGGCACCCGGTGCCGGGCCTGGTGGTCATCGCGGGCGGCAAGTACACGACGTACCGGGTGATGGGCAAGGACGCGGTCGACGAGGCGGTGCGCAGCCTGGACCAGCGGGTGCCGGAGTCGATGACGCACGAGGTGCCGCTGGCCGGGGCCGAGGGCTACAAGGTGCTGTGGAACCGGCGGCACCTGCTGGCGCAGGAGTCGGGGCTGCACGTGGTGCGCATCGAGCACCTGCTCAACCGGTACGGCTCGATGATCCATGAGTTGCTGCGGCTGGTCGCCGAGTATCCCGAATTGGCCGATCCGCTGCCCGGAGCCGACGACTACCTGGGTGCGGAGGTGGTCTACGCGGCCTCTCACGAGGGCGCGCTGCACGTCGACGACGTGCTGGCCCGGCGCACCCGGGCGTCGATCGAGACCTGGTCGCGCGGGGTGCAGGCGGCCCCGACGGTGGCCCGGCTGATGGGCGGGGTGCTGGGCTGGTCCGACAAGGAGATCGAGGAGGAGATCGAGGTCTACACGGCGCGCGTGCAGGCCGAGCGGCAGTCGCAGCAGGAGCCCGACGACGAGTCGGCGGAGCAGGTTCGGCTGGCTGCACCCGATCTTGGTTGACCAGCTCTAATGTGATTTCATGCGAATTGTCCCAGTGGTGCGTGATGTCAGGTTCTGGAGCGCCACGCTGCTGGCGGGCGCACTGCTGCTGGGCGGGTGCACCGGGTCGCCGCCGCCCGCCCGGCCCGGGCCGATGGGCATCGAGCCCGGACTGGAGGGGGACACCCCGGCCGAGGTCGACCTGGCGGGCATCGGCGACCCGTACTTCCCGAGCTACGGCAACGGCGGTTACGACGTCTCGTCGTACGCGCTGAAGGTGAAGTTCGATCCGGCCACCGGGCAGCTCGACGGCACGACGACCGTCAAGGCCAAGGCCACCGTCCCGCTCGACCGCTTCCACCTGGACCTCATCGGCCTGACCGTGTCGTCCGTGGTGGTCGAGGGCGACCCGGCCGAGGTCAAGCGGGACCGCGACGAGCTGGTGGTCACGCCGACCAGGCACATCGACTCGGGGCAGGCGTTCACCGCGGTCGTGAAGTACGGCGGCAAGCCGGGGGAGACCCGCGAGCGCGACGCCGACCACAACGGCTTCTTCGTCGGCAAGGACGGGGCGGTCGCGGTCGGCGAGCCGCAGTCCGCGGCGGCCTGGTTCCCCGTCAACGACCACCCGCGGGACAAGGCGCTCTACACCATCGACCTGACCGTGCCGAGCAAGCTCAGCGGGCTGAGCAACGGCGTGCTCAAGGGCAGGAAGACCGACGGCGACTGGACCACCTGGAGCTGGCACGTCACCTCCCCGATGGCCTCCTACCTGGCCACCATGGTCGTCGGCGACTACCGGGTGACGCAGACCGAGCACCGGGGCAAGCCGGTGATCTACGCGATCGCGTCGAGCGTCCCGGCCGGCGAGGCCGACCGCAATCTGGCCCGCACCACCGAGGTCGCCGACTTCCTGGAGAGCCTGTTCGGGCCGTACCCGTTCGACGCCTACGGCGGCATCGTGGTCGGCGACAACCGGGTCTCCGACGAGCTGGAGAACCAGACCCGCCCCATCTACCTGCCCAAGACCTGGCAGAAGGGGCCGGACACGATCATCCTGGCGCACGAGCTGGCGCACCAGTGGTTCGGCGACAGCGTCTCGGTGCAGAGCTGGCGCGACATGTGGCTCAACGAGGGCTTCGCGACGTACGCCGAGTGGCTGTGGGACGAGCACCAGGGCGGCCGTACCGTGCAGGAGCACTACGACCGGCGCTACCGCGACCGCAAGGACCGGATGTGGCGGGTGCCGACCGCCGACCCCGGCAGCGACGGCATCTTCTCCAGCAGCGTCTACGAGCGCGGCGCGATGACCCTGCACGCCCTGCGCAAGCTCGTCGGCGACGAGAAGTTCTTCACCATCATGCGCACCTGGACCGCCGAGCAGCGCGACGGCAACGCCAGCACCGCCGAGTTCGTGACCCTGTCCGAGCGCATCGCCGGCCGCCCCCTCGACGCCTTCTTCCAACCCTGGCTCTACGGCAAGACCCGCCCCGAATAGGGCCTCATTGATCGTCCGACTTGCCTGGCACCTGTGCGTATCTTGAGCATGCTTTCGCCCATGTGCCAGGCAAGTCGGACGACCTTGAGCGGGTCAGGGCTGGCGGGGGCGGGTGAGGCCGTGTTCGACGAGTTGTTCGGTCATGAAGGCGACCACGGTGGCGAGCAGGACGACCGGGGTCATGCTGAAGCCGGCCGGGCCCAGCAGCAGGACCACCAGGACCACGGCGCTGACGGGCAGCGGCAGCATGGCGACGGTGGCCGCGGCCATGCCGGCCGCCATCGCCGGGACCGCGCCGAAGCCGGGCAGCGGGGCGGCCAGCGCACCGAGCACGCCGCCCAGGGTCACCGCGGGGAAGATGGGGCCGCCGCGCAGCGCGGCCAGCGACAGCGCGTAGCCCAGGCCCTTGCACAGGACCATGGCCAGCAGCGCGGTCTCCGGCCAGGCCGTGGGGTCGGCCGCCAGCGCCGCGAGCGTCTGCTGGCCCGACAGCGCGACCTCCGCCGGGGACCGCCCGGTGACCAGGGCGTACGCGGCCGCGCACGCGCCCACGCCGAGCGCGGCGAGCACGGTCACCGCCAGCGGCCGGGCGGCCACCCGCGGGGCGAGGTTCTTGGCGAGCCCGCGTACCAGCCGGATGCCGACCGCGGCGACGACCGCCAGCGGCAGCGCCCACAGCAGGTCGCCGAGGTCGGGCCGGACGGGTGTGGCGGGGATCGGCAGATTCAGCGAACCGATGGGCAGGCCCGACCACAGGCCCAGGCCGGTGAACACGATCGAGCCGACGCCCGCCGACAGCAGGCAGGGGATCACCACCGCCGACAGTGCCGCGCCGCTGAGCTGCACCATCTCTATCAGCAGTACGGCGGCGACCACCGGGCTGCCGAAGATCGCGGCGATGGCGGCCGCCGCGCCCGCCCCGCTGACGACCATCGCCGGGCGGCTGCCGGGCTCGATGCCGAAGACGTGCGCGGCCAGCAGCGCCAGGCCGCCGCCACCGGCGATCAGCGGCGCCTCCGGTCCGAGCACGGCACCCAGCGGCAGGCTGATCAGTGCCGCCACCAGGACCCAGGGCAGTTGCGCGGGGGTCGGCGGCGGGCCGCCCATGCCGTCGGCGGGGGTGTGCCCGCCGTGGCCCGGGGCCCAGCGGGCCACCGCGCCGACACCGAGCCCGGCGAGGGCCAGCAGCGGCAGCGGCCACCACCAGGGCGGGACGTCCCCGCCGGTCAGCGCGTGCGGGAGGTCGTGCCAGATCCGGTGCTCGGACTCGTGCAGCAGGGCCAGGAAACCGAAGGCCACCAGCGACACCGGCACGCCGAGCAGCCCGGCGATCCCCAGCACCCGCAGGTATTCCGGTCGCCGGACCAGCGCCGTCTCGCGATCCGCTGACCCCTGCTGCGCCAAGTCCGACATGTCACCACGCTAGGCGTTTCCGCCTCAGGATCTCGCGTAGACGGCGGATGACACCTCCAGCGCGTGCCGGTCCCAGGCGGCGAGCTCGGCGGCGGCCTCGTAGGTGCACTGCAGGAACGCCATCAGGGTCGCGTCCGGGTCGTCGGCGGTGCGCACGACCTCGTACGGCAGCAGGAACTCGCCCAGTTCCATGTCGTACACGGCCTGCTCGGGCAAGACCGGCCAGGCCTGGAAGCCGGGCGGCTCGGGATAGGCGTACGAGTAGAAGGCACCCTCCGCGCCGCCACCGGGCCAGAATCCGCAGCTGCTCACCTCGTGGTCGTAGGCCAGCCGGCTGACCCGGTCGGGGCAGTTGGGCACCCCGCCCGGATGCGGCGGCGCCTCCTCCCCGGAGAACCGGGTCACCGCGAGGTCCAGCGCGCCCCAGAACAGGTGCACCGGGCTGACCTTGCCCTGGAACCGCGCCCGGAACGCGGTGAACACCCGGTGCATCTGCACCGTCGCGAGCCAGAACCGGTGCGCGTACACCGGGTCGTAGGAGCAGTGCTGCTCGTCCTGCGCGAACGGGATCGCCACCGGCAGCTCCACCGGCCGGGCCATGATGTCGACGGGCATGCCGAGCGAGTCCAGCGCCTGCATGACGGCCGCGTAGAAGTCGGCGACGCTGCGCGGGCGCAGCTCCACCTCGCGGCTGTCGCCGCCGGTCGTGTGCAGGTCGAGCACATGCCGCTGGAAGTCGAACGTGATCTCCAGCCCGGCCGAGCCGTACGGCATCAGCGACGTGGTGAAGCCGCGCACGTCGATGTAGAGCGGCACCTGCCACCACTGGTTGATCATCGGCTCCAGTGCCAGCCGCACCTTGCCCACCACCTGGGTCCACAGGTGCAGCGTGTCCCGTGTGTCCGACCACTCCGCCAGCGTCAAAGCCGGCCAGACGCCCTTGCTGGTCATGTTCCCAGCATGCCGGAGCGGGTGCGGGCGCGGCGGCCGTTCGGCCGGGTCGGCGGCGATACGGTCGGACGATGGCGAAGGCGGCGGGCGGGTTCCTGCGGTGGGTGGAGCTGGACGACGACGGGGTGGACGCGGCGGCGTACCCGTTCGCGCTGCCGGTGGTGGCCGGGCTGCGCAAGGCCGGTCGGCTGGAGCTGGACCCGAAGGTGACGTTCCTGGTCGGTGACAACGGCACCGGCAAGTCGACCCTGGTCGAGGCGATCGCCGTGGCGGCCGGGTTCAACCCCGAGGGCGGCTCGCAGAACTTCGACTTCGCGACGCGGGCCAGCGAGTCCGTGCTCGGCGAGCATCTGACGCTGGTCCGCGGGCTGCGCAAGCCGCGCACCGGGTTCTTCCTGCGGGCGGAGTCGTTCTACAACGTCGCCACCGAGATCGAGCGCCTGCAGGTGCAGGGCTCCTACGGCGGGCACAGCCTGCACGAGCGCTCGCACGGCGAGTCGTTCCTGGACCTGGTCACCCACCGGTTCGGGCCGCAGGGGCTGTACCTGCTCGACGAACCGGAGGCCGCGCTGTCGGTGTACGGCTGCCTGGCCGTCATCGCGCGCATCCAGGAGCTGACGGCGCAGGGCTCGCAGTTCGTGATCGCGACCCACTCGCCGATCCTGCTGGCCGTGCCCGGGGCGCGCATCCTGCAGCTCGACGCCGGCGGCGGGATCACGCAGGTCGGCTTCGACGAGGCCGAGCCGGTGTCACTGACCCGCTCGTTCCTCGCCGAGCCGCAGCTCTACCTGCACCACCTGCTGTCCGGGCCGGACGCCTAACCGCCGAGCCGGAACACGTTGATGCGGCTCAGCTGCGCGTCGATGAAGGTCAGCGCGCTGCCCGCGTCGTAGGTGGCGACCAGGACCAGCTCCTTGGCGGGCAGGAAGTCCCGGCCCGGGTCGCCGACGTACACCGACGCGCCCCGGTCGGCCGCCCGCCGCAGGAACGGCAGCACCCGCTCGGCCATCTCGTCGCTGTAGAAGACGTCCCCGGCCAGCACCAGGTCGGCGTCGCCGCCGTCGCCGTCGAGCAGGTCGCCCTGTCGGCCTGTCACGGTCACCCCGTTGGCCCGCGCGTTGAGCGCGACCGCGGCGATGGCGTACGGGTCGATGTCGTTGGCGGTGACCGTGGCCGCGCCGGCCAGCCCGGCCGCGATCCCGGCCAGGCCGGAGCCCGCGGCGAGGTCGAGCACCCGGCGCCCGTGCGCCACCTCGGGGTGGTCCAGCACGTAGCGCGCCACGGCCTGCCCGCCGGCCCAGGCCGAGGCCCAGAACGGGGTGGGCATGGAGCGGCCTGCCTCGGCTTCCATCCGGGCCCACCACACGATCGCGTCCACCGCGAGGTGGAGGCGGATCTCGGGGACGAGGGGCACCGGGGTCAGGCTGAGCCGGTCGAGTCCGTCGCTGTGCGCCGGTAACGTTTTGTCCTGAAGGTCATGCATTGCGTAATCAACGCGACCTGTCACTCGCCCAGCATGCCCGATCCGGCGCTCGATCGGTCGCAGAATCGCCCTGTTCGTCGGCAAAAGTCATCCTTCCCGTGCATGGCGCGCTAGGGTCAGCGGTTGTGGGGCAATGGCCGCGCCGCGCAGTGCGGTGCGGGGCAGTCGACGGCCCCGTGAGAGGGATTCATGGCAACCGGCACCGTCAAGTGGTTCAACGCTGAGAAGGGCTTCGGCTTCATCGAGCAGGACGGCGGGGGTGCGGACGTTTTCGTCCACTACTCCGCCATCTCCGGTGGCGGATACCGCGAGCTCCAGGAGGGCCAGCAGGTCGAGTTCGAGGTCACCCAGGGCCAGAAGGGCCCGCAGGCGGCCAACGTCCACCCGCTCTGATCAGTGCAGCAAAGGGCGTCCCCGTCACCGTACAGGTGACGGGGACGCCCTTCCCGTTCGCCCCCGAGCGTCAGGCTCCGGCCAGGGCCGGCTCCGCCGGAGTGGCCGTGTCGCCACCGGCCAGCGCCACGCCGTCGGCGGGCTCGACCGGCCGCAGGGCCAGCGCCAGCACGTCGGCGACATCCGACAGCACGTGGATCGTCAGACCCTCGCGCACGTCGGCCGGCACGTCGTCCAGATCCGGCTCGTTGCGGGCCGGGATGATCACCTCGGTGAGGCCCGCCCGGTGCGCCGCCAGCAGCTTCTGCTTGACGCCGCCGATGGGCAGCACCCGCCCGTTCAGCGTGACCTCGCCGGTCATGCCGAACTCCGGCCGGACCGGACGTCCGGACGCGAGCGACGCCAGGGCGGTGACCATGGTGATACCGGCACTCGGGCCGTCCTTGGGCACCGCGCCCGCGGGCACGTGCAGGTGGATCCGCCGCCCGGCCAGCGCGTTGGGGTCCAGCCCCAGCTTGCGGCCGTGCGAGCGCAGGTACGACAGCGCGATGTGCGCCGACTCCTTCATCACGTCGCCGAGCTGGCCGGTCAGGGTCAGCCCCGGCTCACCGTCCATCGAGGTCGCCTCGATGAACAGCACGTCGCCGCCGGCACCGGTGACCGCGAGTCCGGTCGCGACACCCGGTGTCGCCGTACGCTCCGCCGACTCCGGCGTGAACCGGGGACGGCCCAGGAACTCCTTGAGGTTGCCGTCGTCGACCTGCACCTGCCCGCTGTCGCCCGCCTGCTTGACGGCGACCTTGCGCAGGATGCGGGCCAGGGCGCGCTCCAGCTGGCGCACGCCCGCCTCGCGGGTGTGCTCGGCGGCGATCGCGCCCAGCGCGCCGTCGCTGATGGACACCTCGTCGGCGGTCAGGCCGGCCCGGTCGAGCTGCCGCGGCAGCAGGTGGTCCCGGGCGATGGCGACCTTCTCCTGCTCGGTGTAGCCGTCCAGGGTGACCAGCTCCATCCGGTCCAGCAGCGGTCCGGGGATGGTCTCCACCACGTTCGCGGTGGCCAGGAACAGCACGTCGGACAGGTCGAGGTCGACCTCGAGGTAGTGGTCGCGGAAGGTGTGGTTCTGCGCCGGGTCGAGGACCTCGAGCAGGGCCGCGGCCGGGTCGCCGGCGTACCCCGCGGAGATCTTGTCGACCTCGTCCAGCAGCACCACCGGGTTCATCGAACCCGCCTCACGCAGCGCCCGGACCAGGCGGCCCGGCAGCGCGCCGACGTAGGTGCGCCGGTGACCGCGGATCTCCGCCTCGTCGCGCACGCCGCCCAGCGAGACGCGGACGAACTTGCGGCCGAGCGCCCGCGCGACCGACTCGCCGAGGCTGGTCTTGCCCACCCCGGGCGGACCGGCCAGGGCCAGCACCGCGCCGGAGCCACGGCCGCCCACGACCTCCAGGTTGCGGGCCGCGCGGCGGTTGCGCACCGCCAGGTACTCCAGGATGCGTTCCTTGACGTCGTCGAGGCCCGCGTGGTCGGCGTCCAGCACCGCCCGCGCTGCGGCGAGGTCGGTGTTGTCGTCGGTGCGCACGTTCCACGGCATCTCCAGCACCGTGTCCAGCCAGGTGCGGATCCAGCTCGTCTCGGGCGAGGCGTCGCTGGCGCGCTCCAGCTTGCCGACCTCGCGCAGCGCGGCCTCCCGGACCTTCTCCGGCAGGTCGGCGGCCTCCACGCGGGACCGGTAGTCGGCCGTGCCCTCGGGCTCGTCCTCACCCAGCTCCTTGCGGATCGCGGCCAGCTGCTGGCGCAGCAGGAACTCGCGCTGGGACTTCTCCAGCCCCTCCCGCACCTCGCTGTTGATCTTCTCGGAGACCTCCTGCTCGGCCGCGTGCTCGCGCGCCCAGCCGACCAGCAGCTCCAGCCGCGCCGTCACGTCCGGCGAGCCGAGCAGCTCCACCTTCTGCGCCAGCGTCAGCCACGGGGCGTAGCCGGCCGAGTCGGCCAGCTCGCCCAGGTCGGTCATCCGCTCCACGGCGTCGACGACCTGCCACGCGCCGCGCTGCTGCAGCTCGGCGACGACCAGGGCCTTGTACTCGCGGGCCAGCTCCTTGGCCTTGCCGGCCGGTTCCGGCTCGGTGACCAGGGTCGCCTCGACCCACAGCGCCGCGCCCGGTCCGGGCACGCCGGAGCCGATGCGGGCACGGGTCACGCCGCGCAGCACGGCGGCACGCTCCCCGCTGGGGAGGCGGCCGACCTTCTCGATCACCGCGGTCACGCCGTACGAGCCGTACTCGCCGTCCAGGCGCGGCACGGCCAGCACGGTCTTGTCACCGGAGGCCCGTGCCGCGTCGATCGCGGCCTGGGTGTCCGGCTGGAGCGCCACCGCCACCACGTTGCCGGGCAGCAGAACAGCGTCGTCCAGGGGGAGGACGGGAAGTGTGGTCATCGTCGACACCTGCCATTCTGAACTTGAGTCTTACCCACTCAAGTCCAGGACGACCTTGGTTGTTCCCTCAACCAACCCGTGTGACCCACGCCACTGCCCTGCCGCGCCGTTCGCTCAAGATCGTCCGACTTGCCTGGCCATCGTGCGTATCTTGAAGCGCCTTTCGCACAGGTGCCTGGCAAGTCGGACGATCAACGCCGGCGCGGCGGACAGGGCTGCGTGCCCCCGGCCGGAGCGCGGTCTCGACTTCGCCAACTCCGGGACGCGGGTCAGCAATTCCCGCGCGGGATGTACAGCGGGCGGTCGGTCTCCTCGGCGGCGTGGGTGGATGCCGCCGCGCTGACGAGCGTGCCCTCCGCATGACTCGCCACGGCGGGCGACGGGACCACCGGCGCGGTGGCCTCGGGTGCCGAGTGGATCTCGGGACCGCCCTGGATCTCGGATACGGCCCGGACCTGGGACGCGGCGTGCGGCTCGGGATGTGCTTCGGCGTCGGTCGTGGGGCTGACCTCGGTGATCGTCTGAGTCCCGGCCACCGCGTCCGTCGCGGACGTGCTCGCAGCGGGGGAGGCGGTCGCTGCCATCGCACCGGCCGCGGCCATCATCGCGGCGAGCTCGTCGGCCTCGGAGTGCCCGGCGGGCTGGGCGGCGGCCAGTGCCGCACCGTACGCCTCGGCGCTCAGGATCCCGGTGGGCTTCGGCGCGAGCAGGCCGACGGCCAGGCCGGTGATCACGGGCATCACCGAGTACGAGGAGGCCACGTCGGTGAAGTACACG
Organism: Catellatospora chokoriensis; assembly: GCF_011297315.1. NCBI lineage: Bacteria > Bacillati > Actinomycetota > Actinomycetes > Micromonosporales > Micromonosporaceae > Catellatospora > Catellatospora chokoriensis. The sequence continues at coordinate 114,083 of NZ_JAAOTI010000011.1, read as the reverse complement.
TCGAGCCCGATGTTGAACGCGCCGCCGAGGTAGAGGCCCAGGTCGCCGGCGGTGGTGACGGCGGCCCAGACGAGGCCGACGAGCACGCCCTCGGGGGCTGCCGCCATCGGGCGCTTGCGCAGGTAGCGGATGGCGAAGCCGAGCACCAGCGCCACCATCGTGGTCAGCTTGATCGACTCGTACAGGGCCTCGTGCTTGCCCTCGGCGGGCAGCAGGATCAGCGAGATGCCGACCATGCCGAGCCAAACTCCCAGCCCGTACCCGAGCACGCGCGACGACCTCATGGGCGATTCCTCCTCGAAAGCGGGGTTACTACCCTGCTAACCGCGCGGAGCGTGTCGAGGTCGCTACCACCGAGCCCGCCGCCAGCAGCGTCGCCGCGGCGAGTCCTCCCCACAGCGCGCCGGGACTGAGGGTGAGCAGCCACGTCAGCACCGCCGGGGCGAGCGCCATGCCGATGCCGGTGGACAGTTGGAAACGCGACAGTGCCCGGCCGAGCGACCGCTCCGGCGCATGGGCGATGACCAGGGCGGTGCTGCTGCCCGCGTACATGATCTCGCCGACGGTGAAGACGACCGCGACCGCGGCGATCGCGGCGGCACCGGGCGTGCCGCCGAGCGACCCCGCCCCCCAGAAGCCGAGGTACGAGGCGGCCAGGAGCACGCCGGAACCGGCCAGCACCCGGTGCCGCGGCACCCTGGCCAGCCGTACCACCAGCGCCACCTGCATCGTGATCACGAGCACGGTGTTGCCGACGAAGATGCCCGCCGACCATGCCGGCGACGCGTGCAGGCGGGTCACCAGCAGCACGGGCAGCGCCATCTCCAGCACCGAGAAGTTGGCCGCGTACGGCAGGTTCACCACCAGCAGCGGGCGCAGGAACGACAGGTCGTCCTTCGTGCCTGCGGACGTGTCCCGGTCGAGCGCCGCCGCCCGCAGGCGCATGCCCAGCGCCAGCACGCCCGAGGCGAGGTAGCCGAGCGCGCATGCGGTGGCGAGCCAGCGCAGCGCCGTAGTCCCGCCGCCCAGCGTCGCGGTGGCTGCCAGTGCGCCCACGCCGAGCGCGGCGTTGCGCAACGACCGGCCCGCGGCCAGCGCCGCATCGCGCTCGCGACCGACCGCGATCGTGGCCACCACCGCGGCGTGCGTCGCGGGCCACGCCTGGCTGCCCAGGCCCAGCAGCAGGGCTCCGATCGCGAACCCGGCCGGGGTGGGCGCCGCCACCAGTACGGCCGCGCCCGCCGCCCGCACGAGCAGCGTCGCCGCCACCGGCACGGAGCGCGCTCCGCGGTCCAGCCAGCGGCCGGCCGGCGGCAGCGTGGCCAGCCCTGCCAGCAGACCCAGGGTCACCGCCAGGCCCGCGCCGCCCGGGCTCAGGCCGACCACGGACATTCCGTAGAGCAGCAGGAACGGTCGCAGCATGCCGGCGCCGAGGGCGTCCACGACGAGCACCGCGGCGTATCGCGGCCCGCCGAGGCGGCGCAGCAAGGAGGACCGGACCGGATCCGGCGTCGTGGCGGCCGGGCGGGGAGCAGAGGTGATGGTCATGGCGGTCACCGTGCGCCCGCTGGACCGGCGTCGGCACGTGGGTTGACGGACGTCGTCAATCGTCGGGGGCCCGCTGCGGCGGCGGTGTCACGATGGCCTGGTGACCCTCACCATCGACGTGACCGGCCTGCCGCCGGAGCGCTACGTGTTCGCGCCCTCGCCGCTCGGTGAGCTGACCGCGGTGCTGCACGCGCTGGTCGAGCCCGCGCACCACCCGACGCTGCACGGCTTCGTCACCGCGACCCTGTCCGCGCTCAAGCCCGAGCTGGCCGAACGGATCTTCGAGGGGGATCAGCTGTGGCGCTCGGCACGCGCGGAGTTCCTGCTGCCCGCCCGGCCGCGCGCGACGCTGGCACAGGAGCTGGACGACCTGGACGCGCTCTCTGACGAGACCTGGGTCGCCGGCGCGCTGATCACCACCAGCTGCGGCGCGGTCTCGCAGGCCCGCTCCGGCACCCCGCTGCACGATCCGGCGGCCCGGCAACGGATCCGGGAGCTGGCCCAGGCCCGCGGTCCGCGGCAGGCCGAGTTCACCGAGCGCCTGCTCGCCGATCCGCCCGCGGTGCGGGCGTGGGTGCGCCGGCTGCTGGAGGACTGCCGCGACGACTTCTTCGGCGAGGTGTGGGCGCGGGTGCAACACGGTCTGGCCGCCGACGCCCGGCACAAGGCGGACCTGCTGGCCCGGCACGGCCTCGCCGCGGCGTTGGGCGCGATCTCGCCGGCGCTGTCGGTGAGCGAGGACGGCAGGCGCATCGTCGTCGACAAGCTGACCGACGCCCGGACCAGCGCGGTGGGCGAGGGGATGACCTTCTCCCCCTCCGCGTTCGGCCGCCCGCACCTGGTGGTGGTGCACGCGCCGGGCTGGCGGCCGGTGGTGCAGTATCCGGCCACCGAGCCCGGCGTGCCCGAGGCCGCGCCGCTGGAGCTGGTGCAGCGGCGGCTGGAGGCGCTCGCCCACCCGGTGCGCCAGCGGCTGGCCCGGACCCTGTCCCGCGGCATGCACACCACCACGGAACTGGCCCAGGCGTGGCAGCTCACCGACCCGGAGGTGTCCCGGCACCTCGCGGTGCTGCGCAAGGCCGGCCTGGTCGAGGTGAGCCGCCGCGGCCGGTACGTGCACTACCGGCTCCGCCTCGCCGCCTGCGCCCGGCTCGGCGCCGACTTCGTCGAGGCGCTACTGCGCTGACGGTCACGGCATCGGCTCTCCTGAGCGGGCGGCGACCTCGTCCCCGATGAGGCCCAGGGCCTGGGCGTACGGCATCGGCGGCAGCTGCCGTCCGTCACGCAGCCGCAGTGAGACCTCGCCCGAGTCCGCCTCGCGGGAGCCGATGACGGCCAGGTAGGGCACCCGGCGCTGGGCGGCCTCGCGGATGCGCAGCCCCAGCGACCCGTCCAGACTCAGCGCGGACCGCAGCCCGGCGCGCAGTGCCTGGTCGGCGAACTGTCGCGCCGCCGCGTCCTGGGCCTCGCCGACCGGGGCGACGGCCAGCTGCACGGGCGCGTACCAGACCGGGAAGGCGCCCTGGTGCACCTCCAGCAGGTGGGCCAGCAGCCGTTCCATGCTGCCGACGATGCTGCGGTGCACCATCACCGGCCGGGCGGGGCTGCCGTCGCGGCCGGTGTACGACAGGTCGAAGCGCTCCGGCTGGGCGAAGTCCACCTGCACGGTGGCCAGGGTCGACTCCCGCCCGGCGAGGTCGCGCACCTGGATGTCGATCTTCGGTCCGTAGAACGCGGCCTCGCCCGGCGCCTCCTCGAACGGCACCCCGGCCTGCACCAGGGCGTCGCGCAGCAGCGCTTCGGCGCGGGCCCAGTCGGCGTCCACGCCGAGGTAGCCCGCGCCCGGCCCGCGCAGCGACAGCCGGTAGCCGTCGGCGGCGAAGCCGAGCGCCGGATGGATCCGCGCGCACATCGCCAGCACCAGCGCCACCTCCGCGCCGACCTGGTCGAGCGAGCAGAACACGTGCGCGTCGTTGAGCGAGATCGCCCGCACCCGGCTCAGCCCGCCGACGACGCCGGAGCGTTCGGCGCGGTACATGCCGCCGATCTCGGCGATGCGCACCGGCAGCTCGCGATAGGAGCGGCCGCGGGAGCCGAACACCATCGCGTGGTGCGGGCACAGGCTTGGGCGCAGCATCAGCGCCTCGGCGTCGTCGGCGGGCGCGTCGGGATCGTCGGACATCGCCGGGAACATGTCGTCGGCGAACTTCGCCAGATGCCCGGACCGCTCGTACATCTGGCGTTTGGCCATCGGCGGGGAGTAGACATGCTGGTATCCGGCGAGGCGTTCCTCCTCGCGGACGAACTCCTCGATGGCGTGGCGGGCGGCGGCGCCGTTGGGCAGCCACAGCGGCAGGCCGGCACCGATCATCGGGTCGGAGTGGTAGATCTCGAGGTCGCGGCCGAGGCGGCGGTGGTCCTTCACGGTGTGCTCCTGGGCGTGAAGCGGCCGGGGAGCACACGTGGGGCGGATACGGGCCGGCCCCGGGGCGTGTGCCCCGGGGCCGACGGTCGACTGAAGTTCAGCAGGTCAACGCGTACGAACGCCGGGACGTCCCGGCGTAGTCGTGCTGACCATGTGCTGATGCATACCGAGCACGATAACGCCCCCGCCACACCCCTGGCCAAGCGATATCCGTCACCGAGGTATTTTCGGATCAGGAGTCGATCACCCGGGGGTGAGCGGTGGCGCACTGGTACGAGTCGAGCATCGACAAGCAGATCCGTGAGGCGCAGGAGCGCGGCGAGTTCGACGACCTGCCCGGCATGGGCAAGCCGCTGCCCGGAGCGGGGCAGACGCTGCCCGACGACTGGTGGCTGCGCGACCTCGTGCAGCGGGAGAACCTGTCTGCGGCGATCCCGGCCACCCTGCTGCTGCGCCGCGACATCGAGGACCTGCCCGGCGCGCTCGCGAACAAGAACTCCGAGCAGGCGGTACGCACGTACGTCGCGGAACTGAACGCCCGCGTGGTCCGCGCCCACCGAGGCGAACTCGCCGGCCCCGCAGTGGCCCTTGCCCTCGTCGACGCCGACGACGCCGTCCGCCAGTGGCGCGCCCGCCGCACCCGCTGAGCGGAAGGAAGGGCACCTTCACATCGCTATGAGTTGTGCAAGGTGCCCTTCCTGACGGCTCCGCGCGTCAGGCGTCGCGAAGGAGGGGGCAGGTCATGCAGTGGCCGCCGCCGCGGCCCTTGCCGATCTCGAAGCCGTCGATCTCGACGACCTCGATGCCCGCCTCCCGGTACTTGCGGTTGCTGTAGACGTTCTTCGAGTACGCCACGACCACCCCCGGCGACAGCGCCACCACGTTGTTGGCGCAGTCCCACTGCTCGCGCTCCTGCTGGGCCTCGTCGCCGCCGGTGGTGATGACCCGCAGGTCCTTCTCGTGGGACAGCCCGATGGCGTGCGCGACCGCGGCCAGGAAGCTGTCCTCGGCGGTGACGTCGAGCGTGCCGGCCTTGTCGCCGGGGCGGATGCTGTACGCCGTGGTGCCGTCGACGACCTTCGGGTAGACGGTGACGGTGTCGCGGTCCATGAACGTGAACACGACGTCCAGGTGCATGAACTGGCGTTTGCGCTCCAGCTGCACCGCGATGATCCGCTCGGCTGCGCCCTTGGCGAACAGCCGCTGCGCCAGGATCTCCACCATCTGCGGGGTGGTGCGCTCGCTGATCCCGATCAGGACGGTGCGGTTGCCGACCGGCATCACGTCGCCGCCCTCGATCGACGAGCGCCCGAAGGACTGTATGTCGAACTCGTCGTGCTCGTCCTTGCCCGCGTCCGGGAACCAGAAGTTGATCTTCTCCTGCCGGAACATCGGGTGGAAGCGGTACACCGTGCCCAGGTTGACGGTCTCCAGCTGGCGCGACGGCCAGTACATCGGGTTCAGCGACACGCCCTCGTAGATCCAGCACGAGGTGTCCCGGGTGAACAGGTGGTTGGGCAGCGGCGGCAGGATGAACGACGAGCCGACCGTGGTCGCCACGGCCAGCGAGCGCGCCGCGAGCCGGTCGTCGTCGGCGAACTGCATCAGCTCGGCCCGGGTCACCCCGCCGGTCAGATGTGTCGCGAGGGTCTTCGGGTCCATGTTGGCCAGCGCCTCGCGCACCGCGTCGACCATGGCCGGACCCACCGTGTACGGGCTGACGGTGTGCCCGATGACCCACTCGCGCGCCTCGGGTGAGGACAGGGCCTCGGTGAGCAGGTCGTGCAGCAGGAACACCTCGATGTCGCGGGACCGCAGCTCGGCGACGAACTGGTCGTGCTCCTGCTGCGCCCGCTCCACCCACAGTACGTCGTCGAAGAGCAGCTCGCCCCGATTGGACGGGGTGAGCCGGCGCAGCGCCAGATCGGGGCGGTGCACCAGCACCTTGCGCAGCCTGCCGACCTCCGAGTGGACTCCGAATCCGGTCATCGCGCGCTCCTTCGCCGCAGCCCTCCCACCGCCCTCGCCGCTGCCCCGAATGGTACGTCCGATTCACCTTCTTCGCGCCGAATCACCGCTTCGCGCACGACGAAGGAAGGGTGCCTTCTACAGCGCGGAGCGCTGTAGAAGGCACCCTTCCCCACAGTGTCGGGCTCGGGCCAGGCGTTATGGACGCGGAGCGGTGCGGGTCGCCGGGTGGGCGTGGCTTGCCGACGGAGCCGGCCGCGGCGTGGGGCTCGCGCCCACGGCGGCAGCCCGGCTCGGGGACGGGCTCGGGGCGGCCGCGGGAGTGCGGTTGGGCGACGGGCTCGGCGCGGCGGCGGGTGTGCGGCTCGGCGAGGCCGACGGGCGGGCGCCGGCGGCGACCGCGCCCGACGGCGAGGCGCTCGGCGACGGCGCGGTCGACGGGCTCGGTGCGGCCGACGGTGCCGGGTTCGCGGCGGGCGCCGGGACCGAGGTCGACCCGGTGCTGCCGTACGTGAAGCTGACCTCGACCGTGGAGCCCCCGGTCAGGCTGTTGGTCAGCTGCCAGACCAGGCCCGCGTCGCCGGAGGCGTCGATCGCGCCCGGGGTGAAGACCTTGTCGCCGTTCCAGTCGCCGACCAGCGGCACCGTGTACACCGCGCCGAAGCCCAGGCGGACCTGGGTCGGGCCGGCCGCGTTGACGTTGCTCAGGTAGTAGTCGTGGCGCTCGCCGTCCATGTCGACGGTGCCGGGCGTGAAGGTGCGGTTGCCGTCCCAGTCGCCGACGATCGGCGTCTTGGCGGCGTCGCCGTACTCGAACTCGACCTCGGTCACCGGCTTGGCGAACGTGTTCGTGAGCTTCCACTCGTGCAGCTTGCCGCTGCTGTCGACCGCGCCCGGGGTGAACGTGCCGTTGCCGTCCCAGTCGCCGACCACCGGGATGTCCTCGATGTCGCCGAAGCCGGTGTGGATGTCGGCGGGCCCGCTGCGGAAGCCGTTGGCCAGGTAGTAGTCGCGGCGCTTGCCCTCGGCGTCGACCGTGCCGGGCGTGTATGTGCCGTTGCCGTCCCAGTCGCCCACGATCGGCGTCTTCTCCGCGTCGCCGTACGTGAAGTCCAGCGCCGGATCGGGTGTGCCGTCCAGGGTGTTGGACAGGCGCCAGCGCCAGGTCTCGCCCTCAGCGCTGACCAGGCCGGGCGTCATGGTGCCGTTGCCGTCCCAGTCGCCGACGACCGGGCGGGGCAGCGGCCCGGCCGGGTTCGCGGCGAGGCTCGCCAGGTCGGCCAGGTTGCCGTTGAAGACGTTCTGGTCACCGGGCAGCTTGCCATGGTTGGCGTACTGCCACAGCGTCCAGCGGTCCCACCCGGCGGGCAGCCCGCGCACCTTGTCGGTGTAGCTGGAGATGAACAGGTAGTGGTCGCCGAAGTCGGCGTTCTTCCCGGTGCACGGGTTCCACCAGTTCGGGTTCGTGTAGATCATCGTGGCGCTGCCGGTGCGCTCGCGCACCCGCTGGGTGAAGTCGCGGATGAAGCGGACCAGCTCGCTCTTGGACTTGCCCCAGCACGGGCCGGGCGCGACCAGCTTGCCGCCCAGCTTGTACGGCCACTCGATGTCCAGCATGGGCGGCAGGCTGCGCCCGTCGTTGCGGTACTGCGCCCGGTCCAGGAAGAAGTCGGCCTGGGTGCGCCCGTTGGTCTTGTCCGGCCGGGCGAAGTGGTACGCCCCGAAGAGGATGCCGTTCTTGCGCGCCCCGCTGTAGTTGTCCTTGAACGAGGCGTCCACGTAGTGCACGCCCTCGGTCACCTTGGCGTACACGAACTTCGCGCCCTTGTCGGCGACCTTCTCCCAGTTGATCGTCCCCTGGTGGTGCGAGACGTCGATGCCCGTGACCGGGTAGCCGCCCGGCGCGGCCGCCATCACCCGGGCCGCCGCGGGCGGGGCCGCCAGCTCCGCCGGGGTGCCCGCGCCCGCCCAGCCGTCGGTGATCGGCTTGCCGTCCGGCCCGAGCGGGTCCGGGGGCGGTGCGGCCCCGGCCGGCAACGCGGTCAGGGCCAGGAACAGCCCGGCCGCGACCAGGACGGCGCGGCGGGCTGCGGCGGTGCGGTGACGGTTCACGGCTCTCCTCAGTGCAGAACGGTGGGCTGGTCCAGCGGTGGCACCCCGGGCGGCGGCGCGAACTCGACGGCCGCACTGCCCGACGGAGTCGGCGACGACCCGCCCGGCGGTGGCGTGGCGTCCACACCGGGGGCCGCGGAGGGCGCGCCCGGGCTCCCGGACGCCCCGGGCGTGGGGGCGGGGCTCGGCACGGGCCCGGTGGGCAGGGGCGTGCCGGGCAGGTCCCCGCCCGGCAGGAGCGGGCCGGTGGGTGCGGCGCCGGGGGACGGGGTGCCGGGCACGGGCGCGGCCGGGGACAGGTCCGCCGAGGGGCGTGGCCCGGGGAGCAGGCTCGGCGAGGCGGACGGGGACGGGCCCGGGGCCGCCGGAGTGCCGGCGTACGCGAAGACGGTGTCGGCGATCCCGCTGGCCAGCGCGTTGGACAGCCGCCACTCGTGGCCGGCGCCGGGGTCGGCGACACCGGGAGTCACGACCCCGTCGCCGTCCCAGTCGCCGGTCACCGGCAGCTGCGCCACGTCCCCGAAGGAGACCTCGGCGTCGGTCGCCGGGTCGTCGAGGCTGTTGGTGAGCTCCCAGTCCCGGTGCTCGCCCTCGGTGTCGACGACCCCGGGGGTGCTCACCCGGTCGCCGTTCCAGTCGCCGACCACCGGCGCGGCGTCCACGTCGCCGAACCCGACGTGCAGGTCGTGGTCGCCGCCGGTCAGGTTGTTGGTGAGATACCAGTCGCGCACGTCGCCCTCGGCGTCGACCACGCCCGGGGTGTACGTGCCGTCGCCGTCCCAGTCACCGACGACCGGGGCCTTCTCCACGTCGCCGTAGCCGACCCGCACGTCCGGCTCGCCGCCGCGCAGCGAGTTCGACAGGTACCAGTCGTGGTGGTCGCCGGTCAGGTCGACGGTGCCCGGCGTCCACCGGCCGTCGCCGTCCCAGTCCCCGACGATCGGCAGCTTGCGCACGTCGCCGAAGAGGAAGTCGGCGTCGGTCGACGCGCCACGCGGGTCGTCGGACAGCCGCCAGCGCCAGGCGTCGCCCTCCGGCACGGCCGTTCCGGCGGTGACCCGGCCGTCGCCGTCCCAGTCGCCGGTCACCGGATACCAGACCGCCTCGTTCTCGATCACGTTGCGGTAGCGGTAGGCCTTGTACTTCTTGCTGCTGTAGCCCGAGTCCGACCAGGTGCGGTGCTTGACCGAGGGCGGCGTCTGCTCGTACATCACGAAGTCGCCGCCGGGCTCGTCGACCCAGCGCTCGAACAGCACCACGTGCGAGCCGTCCTTGGGCCGCGCCCGGTTGTGGTGGAGCAGCATGTCGCCGGGGCGCATCTCGTCGAAGTCGATGCGCTCGCCGACCTGGTGCAGGTCCCCGGTCCAGTGGTTGCGGCCCAGTTCCCAGGCCATCGAGACGTATCCGGAGCAGTCGGTGCGCCAGCCCTTGCGGAACTTCAGCTGGCTGTAGCCGACCTGCGCGTCGGCCCAGATCGCGGCGCGGGCGAGGATCTGCATGCGGGTGATCGGGCGGCCGAGGCCGCGCGAGGGCGCGGCCAGGCCGTCGGGCTGCAGCGGCAGGCCCTGCGCGTCGACGCCCTGCGGGCGCAGCACGTCCGGGTCGTCGGCGCCGTCGGGCACGCCCGCCGCGGGTGCGGCCAGCGCGAGCGCCGCGGCGACGGCCAGCAGGCCGGCGGCCGCCCGGCGCAGCGGACCGCGGTCCCGCCCGTCCGGCAGGGTCCGGCGGGTCAGGACGTCGCCGTTCTCGTCGCTTGATCCGCATTGCCGCATGCCGTGTCAACGAAGCGGTGCCGGATGGCGTTGCGCCTGCTCGGGCGCGCCGTGGAGCGATCTTCCCGGGCGCGTCGCACGTTTGCCCGCGACAGCGGGCGGGAATGTCCGCAGCAGCGTGAAAGGAGCGTGATCATGCCTCAGCAGGCCTGGAGCGCCAAGCGTGAGCGCCAGTACAAGCACATCAAGGCCAGCGCCGAGGAGCGCGGCAAGTCCGAGGACGTCGCCGAAGAGATCGCCGCGCGCACGGTGAACAAGGAACGGGCCCGTGCCGGCGAGGCCAAGCAGTCCAGCGCGCTGTCGAGGAAGGACATCTCCTCCGGCCGCCGTGGCGGGCTGCGCTCGCACCGCGGCGAGGGCGGCCGCACCCGCGACCAGCTCTACGAGGAGGCCAGGAAGAAGAACGTCAAGGGACGCTCGACCATGACCAAGGCCGAACTCCAGCGCGCCGTCGACCGCTGAGCTGCCGGGCGCCGCGTCGTCGCGCGCTCGGCGGCGCCCGGCTCAGAGCGCGGGCGGTGTCGTCACGGCGTGCGTGTGCAGCGCGTCGAGGACCTCGTCCTGCGCGTACTCGCCCTCGGGCAGCGTGTCGATGGACAGCAGCACCTGCGACGGCATGTCCTCGGCGACCGCCCGGCGGCGCAGTTCGGCGACGCTGAGCCGCTCCTCTCCGATGAACAGCGTGTCCAGCAGCGTCTCCAGCATCCCGCCGGAGGTGTCCTCGGTCATCGCGCCGCCTCCTCCCGTCAGCGATCCGGTTTCGGTCCTCCCCAGTGTCCGCCTGGTCGTACCCGCGCGCGGCGGTTCCGCCGGGACAAACCAGGTGAAGACGTTTCAGTTCGCCGGTCTGCGGGAACCCGGGACCGTATGACGCACACACCGTATGGCAGCAGGCAAGCCATCGACCCGGTCGAGGACGATCTCGATGCGCGGTCCTGGGACACGCCCGGCCGCGACGGCGTCGTGGGCGACGACGAGCGCGACCCCGACCGCCGCGAGCTGCGCGCCCGCATCGGCCAGCAGGTCTCGCTGGCCACCTTCCCGGCCACCGCGGAGCAGCTGCTCGAGGTCGCGCGCCGCGGCGACGCCCCCGACGAGGTGCTCGACGAACTGGGCACCCTGGAGCCCGAGCGCAGCTTCGCCAACGCGCGGGAGCTGTGGCAGGCCCTCGGACTCGAGGTCGAGGAGCGCTTCTGACGCGCACCTCGGAGCACGCCGACCGGACCCCGCAAGAGCGGAACACCCGCGCGGACGCGGTCCGGCATGGTGAGGTCATCACATGGCCGACGAGGACGGCACAGGGCTGGTGCCCGGGATCGACGATCCGGGGCCGATCGGTGACGTCCGTGAGGGCATGCATGTCGTCGACAGCACCGGGGCCGGCCTGGGCACCGTGCAGGACGTCAAGATCGGCGACTCGGCCGCGGTCACCGCGGAGGGCCAGCGGATGAGCGAGTCGGTGAGCCTGTTCGGGCGGATCGCGCAGGAGGCGGCCGGGCCGGAACCGGACGTCGAGCAGGAGCTCGCCGAGCTGCTGCTGCGCGAGGGCTACGTGAAGATCAAGAGCAAGGTGCCGCTGCGGCGCGGGCGTTATGCGGGGGCCGGGCAGATCGCCGGCGTACGCGACGGGGTGGTGACGCTGAACGTGCCGGCCGACCACCTCGCCGTCGAGGTGTGATCGGCCCTTGTCGGGCAGATCGTGAAGGGAGTCGGTTCGGGTGGACAGGATCGCCGCGAAGTTCGTGCACGGCGCCGCCGAGATCACGCGGGAGATAGAGGTGGACTCGGCCGTCGATCCGCCGGAGACGTACTCGATCTGGCTGCCGACCGGGCTGGACACCGACCGGGACCGCTGGGCCGGGGACGACCCGTGGGAGGCCGTGTACGTGCGAGAGGCCAACCCGGCCGGGGAGCCGGCCTGGATCTACCGCTTCCGGGCGCTGGTCGACCCGGAGGAGTGACCGCCTGCGCCGCGCCCGGACAGTGCCTCACGGCCGCGTCCGAGCCAGCAGTTCGACGGCGGCGACCACCTCGGCGGGGTCGACCTCGCCGAGGCAGGGGTGGCCGGGCTGGGCGCAGGTGAGCGCGCGGGTGTCGCGGCACGGCGCGTCGGGGTCGCCCAGGCGCACGTGCGGCACGCCCTGCGGACCCCACCGGGCGAACGGCACCGTCGGCGCGAACATGCTCACCACGGGAGTGCCCACCGCCGCCGCCAGGTGCGCCGGGCCGGTGTTGCCGGCGACCAGGCACGCCGAACCGGCCAGCAGCCGGCCCAGCGCGGCGAGGTCGGTGAGCCCGCCGAGGTCGCCCGCCACGTCACCGGCCACCTCGGCGGTCAGCTCGGTCTCCTCAGGTCCCCCGGTGACCAGCACCTCCCGGCCGGAAAGCGCCAGCTCCCGGACGATCTCGACGGCGATCTTGCGGGGCAGCCCGCGGGCCGAGGCGCCCGCGCCGGGATGGACGACGACGCGCCCGGTACGCGCTCCCGCCGCCGGCAGCACCGTGCGCAGCCGCCCGTCGTCACCGGGCGGCAGGCCGTACCCGGCCGCGGCGGCCAGCGACAGCGCGCGCTGCGCCTCGGGCAGGTCGTCAGGCACGTGGTGGCGCACGTCGAGCAGGGCTCCCGGGTAGTCCTCGCACACGGCGCTGATCCGGCCGACCCCGGCCAGCCGCAGCAGCAGCGCGGTGGGCAGCGGCGACTCGGCCGCCGAGGTGAAGATGACGGCCTCGTCGACCTGCCAGCAGCGCACCGTGTCGATGAGCCCGTCCACGGCCGACCGGTCCACCGGGGCCGGATCGCGTTCGGCCCAGGGCGTGCGCCACTCCAGGACCCGGGTCACCCCGGGCAGCAGCCGCCCGGCGGGCGCCCCCGGCGGCCCGGTGAGCAGGGTGACCGAGTGCGCCCGCGCGGCCAGTGCCCGCAGCGCCGGGCCGGTGAGCAGCACGTCTCCGGCCGAGCCGGCGCGCACCGCGAGCACGTTGCGGGGCTCGTCGGCCCCCGCCGGGCCGGGGCGCAGCAGCTGCCGGCGGGCGAGCACCCACTCCGCGGCGGCGAGCAGGCTCGGCACGCGGTAGGGAGCCGCGGCGGCCTCGGCCACGCAGGTCTGCCCGGTCGGGACCAGTAGCCCGGTCGCCCCGGCCGCCGCCGCGGCCTGCAGGTCGCTGCCGAGGTCGCCGACCATGACGCAGCGGTGCGGTCCGATGCCCAGCGCGCGGGCCGCGGCGGTGATCAGGCCGGGCTCCGGTTTGCGGCAGGCGCACCCGTCGGCGGGCGTGTGCCAGCAGGTCTGCCACGTGTCGAAGGGACCGAGCAGCTGCTCGATGCGGGTGTCGACCGCCTGCGCCTGCGCGCGGGTGACGAACCCGAAGCCGACCGCGGACTGGTGCGACACGACGCCGATCCGCAGGCCGGCGTCGCGCAGCAGGTCCAGCGCCGCGCGTACGCCGGGCATCGGCACGACCAGGTCCGGGTCGCTGATCCGGGGCACCTCGCGGATCAGGGTGTTGTCGCGGTCGAACAGCACCGCGTCGTACAGGCTGGTGGGGCTGCCGTCGGTCTCAGCTCTGCGCACCCGCCCGGCATACCCCGTCTTACCTACCCCAAACATCCCACAGTGTGGTTTCCCTCGTGAATGCCGCAAGCATCCTTTTCTTCGCCCCGAGACAACGGTCTAGCAGCCTAGGAAGTTCTAGGGACCGTGCCCTGGCCGACGCGTACCGGTGGGCCTGCCGGCACCGGCGAATGAGCCCGGCCCGGTTCCGGCGCGACGAGACTGGAAGGGTGGGGGAGCAGCTGGCCGGACGAACGATCCGCGACGTGATGACCGGCCGCCCGGTGTGCGTCGACGCGGGCACGACACTGACCGAGGCGGCTCGGCTGATGCGCGATCACGGCATCGGCGACGTGCTGGTGACCACCGCGGACGGGCAGCTGATCGGCATCGTCACCAGCGGGGACATCGTGCGGGTGGTCGCCGCCGAACGCGATCCCCGCACCGTGCCGGCGGGCGAGCTGACGAACCGGGAACTGGTGACGGTGCACGCCGACGACGACACCGGGGAGGCCGCCCGGATCATGAAGGCGCGGTCGCTGCGCCGCCTGCCGGTCTGCGAGCGCGACCGCGTCATCGGTGTCATCACCTGGAACGACCTGACCCGCGGCCAGCGGCCGCAGCCGCCCGACTCGGACGCGGGCGCGCCGGGGATGGGCTGGTCCACGAGGCCGGACGGCTGACGGCCGCCGCTCCCGGGTTGGTCAGGCGTTGAGCCCGAGGCGGACCGTGCAGCCGCCGCCCGCCGCGTCGACGGTGAGGTCGTCGGTCATCTGACGGGCCAGCCACAGCCCCATGCCGCCCGCCCCGACCGGCCGGTCCGTCGGCACGTAGCCGCTGTACGGGCTGAAGCAGCGACCGGCGTCGGACACCGCGCACAGGGCCCGTCCGCCGTCGGACCACAGCCGCACCCGCACCGGGGGCGTGCCGTGCAGCAGCGCGTTGGCGGCGACCTCGCTGACGGCCAGCACGAACCCCTGCACGGCGTACGCGGACATGCCGTCGCCGAGCAGCGTCTGCTCCGCGACGGCGCGCAGCGCGGCCAGGTCGCGGGGGTCGGTGAGGTCGAGCCGGGGCGGCCGGTCCTCCAGCGGATCCGGCCAGCGCATGCGGGCGTCGCCGAGCAGGGTCACCGGGTCGGTGTAACCGGCGCTGGGCACCCGTCCGCCTCCGGCGAGCAGGTGGGAGTGGCTGCTCTCGCCCGCGCGCAGGATCTCCGGGGGGACCCGGCGGCGGTCGTAAAGGCAGAGGTTCCAGATCGGGTAGGCGGCCAGGGCGTGGCCGAGCGCCGCGTCGAAGCGGGCCCATTCCCACTGCCCGCTCGGGCGCGACCCGAAGTCGATCTCGGTGACCACGCGGACCCGGCCGCTGCCGCGCTGCTGCTCGCGTGCGACGAGTTCGCGGTATGCGGTCAGGGCGGCCACGGTGCCGCCGTACACGTCGTCGCGGGGCAGCTCGACGACCTGGTGGTCGCCCATCGCCGCACGCAGCAGGGCGGCGTTGTCGGGGCGGCAGATCAGCACGACGCTGTCCCCGGCGGTCGCGCCGTCGCGCAGGAACGGCACCACCGCGTCCAGCAGCTGGCCGTCGTGCTGGTACTGCAGGGCGTCGTGGCGGCTGGGGAGCTGGTGCGGGAGGTTCATGTGCGCGCCTCACCGCTCGGCGTCGTTGCGCACGGCCATGATGGCCATGTCGTCGCGGGGCGGGTCGGTCGAGAAGTCCACGGCGGCGGTGCGCAGCCGTGCCGCGATCACGTCGGCCGGATGGCCGGCCAGGTACGTCAGCCGTTGCGCGAGTCGCTGGGTGCCGAAGAACTCCTGGCCGTTGCGGCGTTCGGTGACGCCGTCGGTGAAGAACACCAGGGTCTCGCCGGGGTGCAGCACGAGCCGGGCGGGCGGGCAGGTGACGGGGGAGACGAGGCCGAGTGCGGTGCCCCAGCGGCCGGCGGAGGAGACGCGGCCGTCGGCGTGCAGCACCAGCGGCCGGTCGTGGCCGGCGAGGTGCAGGGACACTTCGACGTCGGAGTCGCGGCTGCGGGTGTCGAAGGCGGCCAGGGCGAGAGTGCAGTATCGCTCGGAGCGTTCGCTGAGGGTGTCGTTGAGGGTGGCGAGCACGGACTGCAGCGGCCGGCCGTCCTTGACGAGCACGCGGATGACCTCGCGGATGAGTCCGGTGACCGCGGCGGCGTGCACGCCCTTGCCGGACACGTCGCCGACCATGACCAGCCAGCGGCCGTCGGGCATGGGCATGATGTCGTACAGGTCGCCGCCGACCTCGACGCCGCGGCCCGCGGGCACGTATTCGGCGCCGATGCCCAGGCCCGGGATCATGGGCAGTTTCGCGGGCAGCAGGGCCTGCTGGAGGGTGTGCGAGACGGTCTGGCGTTCCTCGTGGATGCGGGCGTTGTCCATGGCCAGCGCGCAGCGGCGGGCGACCTCTTCGGCGACCGGGATCTCGTCGGGGTCGCGGGGCGAGTCGGTGTCGCGGCCGATGCTGAGCACGCCGAGCCATTCGCCGCGGGCGAACAGGGGCACGGCGATTCCGGACAGCGAGGTGGGCAGGGGGACGTTCTTCCCGGCCAGGAGCGCGTCGGCGACCGGTGGGGCGAGCAGCGAGCGGGTGAGGTCGTCGCTGACGGCGTCGAGCCAGCCGCTGAGGGCCTCGTCGGCGTGGGCGGCGGCGGCGGGTTCGAGGCGGCGGCCGGCGGTGGCGCGGTGCAGGGTGCACCAGGTGCCGAGGCGGGGCACGACGAGCCGGGGGATCAGCGCCAGGGTGAGGGTGAGGTCGAGGGACTGCGCGAGCAGTTCGCTGACCTCGGCGAGGAAGGCCAGGGAGGTCTGGCGGCGGCGGTCGCTGTCGCGCAGCCGCTGGTGTTCGAGGGTCATGCCGAGGCGCTGGGTGGCCAGGTGGGTGAGGGTGTGCTCGCGCGGGGTGTCGGGTGCGTCCAGGCGCAGTTCGGCCGACCAGGGCAGGCTGACCGGCACGGTGATGCGCCGGGCGGTGGTGGCGGGGTGCAGCCGCTTGCCGTGGGCGGCCAGGAGCTGCGGGCCGGTGCCGTCGCCGCGGTCGAGCCAGACGGCGCTGCCGGTGGCGCCGGTGTGCTCGGCGAGGGCGCGGAGCAGGTCGCCGGCGAATCCGTGCACGGTGCCCGACTCGTCGGCGGTGGTGGCCACGTCGAGCAGGGCGTCGACGGCGGCCAGCGGCTCGGCGGTGTCACGGGGGGTGGGCTCGGCGTCCGGAGCGCGGTTCGGCACCTGTGTAGTGTCCGCCGATCAGGGCCGGGTTTCCAGCGCGGGCCTGTTGCCGCGTGCCGCTGGCTCGCATCCGGGGGCGGTACGGACGATGATGAAGCGTGCGTCGCGATGGTGTGGCGCGGCGGTGGGCCATGAGGCGCGAGTCGGCCATCGAGGGGAGTGGGTCCTGGTGACGGCGAATCGGACGACGACGAGTCGGACGGCGGCACAGCGTGGGCGGGCGGATGACACCGACGCGCGGTGGCATGAGGTCGCGGCGGCGTTGCGGGCGGTGCGCAACGGGGACTTCAAGGTGCGTCTGTCTCGTGGTTCGGGCATCGTCGGCGAGGTCGCGGACGCCTTCAACGAGGTCGTGATGATGCAGGAGCAGCGCAACCGCGAGTTCCTGCGGATCTCGCGGGTGGTCGGCCGGGAGGGCCGGGTGACCGAGCGCCTGGACGAGGAGGCGTACGAGGGGGCCTGGGCCGACGGTGTGCGCGCGGTCAACAGCCTGATGGACGATCTGGGGCGGCCCACCGCCGAGATCGCCCGCGTGATCGTGGCGGTGGCCGAGGGTGACCTGAGCCAGCACATGACGCTGGACATCGACGGGCGGCCGCTGCGGGGCGAGTTCCTCACCATCGGCCGGACCGTGAACCGGATGGTCGACCAGCTGTCCTCGTTCGCCGACGAGGTGACCCGGGTGGCGCGGGAGGTCGGCACCGAGGGCAAGCTGGGCGGTCAGGCCGATGTGCGGGGCGTGTCGGGCACCTGGCGTGACCTGACCGACAACGTGAACTTCATGGCGTCGAACCTGACCGCGCAGGTGCGGTCGATCTCGCAGGTGACGACGGCCATCGCGCAGGGCGACCTGTCGCAGAAGATCGCCATCTCGGCGCAGGGCGAGGTGGCCGACCTGGCCGACACGATCAACTCGCTGACCGACACGCTGCGGGTGTTCGCCGAGCAGGTGACCCGGGTGGCGCGGGAGGTCGGCACCGAGGGCAAGCTGGGCGGCCAGGCCGAGGTGCCGAACGTGGCGGGCACCTGGAAGGACCTGACCGACGCGGTGAACTACATGGCGTCGAACCTGACCGCGCAGGTCCGCAACATCGCGCAGGTGGCGACGGCGGTGGCGCGGGGCGACCTGTCGCAGAAGATCGCGGTGGCGGCGCAGGGCGAGATCCTGGAGCTCAAGGACGTCGTCAACACGATGGTGGATCAGCTGTCGTCGTTCGCCGACGAGGTGACGCGGGTGGCTCGTGAGGTGGGTTCGGAGGGCAAGCTCGGTGGTCAGGCGCAGGTGGCCGGGGTGTCGGGCACGTGGCGGGACCTGACCGAGAACGTGAACCAGCTGGCGGGCAACCTGACCGCGCAGGTCCGCAACATCGCCCAGGTCACCACCGCCGTGGCCCGGGGCGACCTGAGCCAGAAGATCACCGTCGACGCCCGGGGCGAGATCCTGGAGCTCAAGAGCACGGTCAACACGATGGTGGATCAGCTGTCGTCGTTCGCCGACGAGGTGACGCGGGTGGCTCGTGAGGTGGGTTCGGAGGGCAAGCTCGGCGGTCAGGCGCAGGTGGCCGGGGTGTCGGGCACCTGGCGGGACCTGACCGAGAACGTGAACCAGCTGGCGGGCAACCTGACCGCGCAGGTCCGCAACATCGCCCAGGTCACCACCGCCGTGGCGCAGGGCGACCTGAGCCAGAAGATCACCGTCGACGCCCGGGGCGAGATCCTGGAGCTCAAGAGCACGGTCAACACGATGGTGGATCAGCTGTCGTCGTTCGCCGACGAGGTGACGCGGGTGGCTCGTGAGGTGGGTTCGGAGGGCAAGCTCGGCGGCCAGGCGCAGGTGCGCGGCGTGTCCGGCACGTGGCGGGACCTGACCGACAACGTCAACGTCATGGCCTCGAACCTGACCGCGCAGGTCCGCAACATCGCCCAGGTCGCGACGGCGGTGGCGCGGGGTGACCTGTCGCAGAAGATCGCGGTGGCGGCGCAGGGCGAGATCCTGGAGCTCAAGGACGTCGTCAACACGATGGTCGACCAGCTGTCCGCGTTCGCCGACGAGGTGACGCGTGTCGCCCGTGAGGTGGGTTCGGAGGGCAAGCTCGGCGGCCAGGCCCAGGTGCCCGCGGTCGCCGGCACCTGGCGCGACCTGACCGACAACGTGAACTTCATGGCGTCGAACCTGACCGGCCAGGTCCGCAACATCGCCCAGGTCACCACGGCCGTGGCCAAGGGCGACCTGTCGCAGAAGATCACCGTCGACGCGCACGGCGAGATCCTGGAGCTGAAGAACACCGTCAACACGATGGTGGACCAGCTGTCCTCGTTCGCCGACGAGGTCACCCGCGTGGCCCGTGAGGTCGGTTCGGAGGGCAAGCTCGGCGGCCAGGCGCAGGTGCGCGGCGTGTCCGGCACCTGGCGGCACCTGACCGAGAACGTCAACCAGCTCGCCTCGACGCTGACCACGCAGCTGCGCGCCATCGCCCAGGTGTCCACCGCGGTGACCCGCGGCGACATGACCCAGCGCATCTCGGTCGAGGCGCAGGGCGAGGTCGCCGAGCTGAAGGACAACATCAACCAGATGATCGTCACCCTGCGCGACACCACCAAGAAGAACGCCGAGCAGGGCTGGCTGGACTCCAACCTGGCCCGCGCGGGCGAGCTGCTGCAGGGCCAGCGGGACCTGGAACAGGTCTCCCGCATGATCATGTCAGATGTGACGCCGCTGATCGAGGCGCAGATCGGCGCGTTCTTCCTGGCCGAGCCCGACGGCGAGGACGTACGGCTGCAGCTGGCGGCGGCCTACGGCTACGCCGGTGGCGGCACCGCGGCGCAGTACGCCGCCGGGGAGGGGCTGGTCGGCCAGGCCGCCGTGGACCGGCGCACCATCCGGGTCGGGTCGGGTCGCACGAAGATGACGGTGCGGTCGGGCATCGCCGACACGAAGGTGTCGGACCTGATCCTGGTGCCGATCGTGTTCGAGGGCGAGGCGCTGGGCGTCATCGAGTTCGGCAGCGTCACCCCGTTCTCGGAGCTGCACCTGGACTTCCTGGACCGGCTCGCGGGCACGCTGGGCATCGCGCTGAACACGATCCTGGCCAACCGGCGCACCGAGGAGCTGCTGGCCCAGTCGCAGCGGCTGGCGCAGGAGCTGCGCGACCGGTCGGTGGAGCTGCAGCGCACCAACAACGAGCTGGAGGAGAAGGCCGCCCAGCTGTCGGAGCAGAACCGCAACATCGAGATCAAGAACCGGGAGATCGAGCTGGCGCGGCTCGGTCTGGAGGACAAGGCCCGGCAGCTGTCGGCGGCGTCGCAGTACAAGTCGGAGTTCCTGGCCAACATGAGCCACGAGCTGCGTACGCCGCTGAACTCGCTGCTGCTGCTGTCGCGGCTGCTGGCCGACAACCCGGAGGCCAACCTCACCCCGAAGCAGATCGACTTCGCGCGCACCATCCACAGCGCCGGCTCGGATCTGCTGGTGCTGATCGACGACATCCTGGACCTGTCGAAGATCGAGGCGGGGCGGATGGACGTCGAGCCGGGCGAGGTCCGCTTCCAGGACATCTGCGACTACGTGGAGCAGGCGTTCCGGCCGCAGGCCGAGGAGAAGCGGCTGGAGCTGCAGCTGACCCTGTCGGAGCAGCTGCCCGCCGGCATGATCACCGATTCGCAGCGGTTGCAGCAGATCCTGCGCAACCTGCTGTCGAACGCGGTCAAGTTCACCGACGCGGGCACCGTGCACCTGGAGATCGGGCCCGCGCCGGCCGACCTGGTGTTCGAGGAGCCGTCGCTGAGCCAGTCCGGCGAGGTGGTGATGTTCGCGGTGCACGACACCGGCATCGGCATCTCGGCCAGCAAGCTGGCGCTGATCTTCGACGAGTTCCAGCAGGCCGACGGGACGACCAGCCGCAAGTACGGCGGCACCGGCCTGGGCCTGTCGATCAGCCGGGAGCTGGCGCGGCTGCTCGGCGGCACCATCACCGTCACCTCCGCGCCGGGGCAGGGCTCGACGTTCACCCTGTACCTGCCGGGCATGCTGACCGGGCCCACCACCGCGCCGACGCTGCCGCTGGTGCCGGCACTGACCGGGGTGGGCGCACCGGCCGGGGCGGTGCCGGTCAGCCCGGCGGCGCAGGCGCACTACGCGACGCCGGTGTCGCGCCCCATCATCGGCCGGGCCGCGACCGACACGCTGGGCGACGAGGTGTCCTCGACCCTGGACGGGGCGCGGGTGCTCATCGTCGACGACGACGTGCGCAACGTGTTCGCGCTGGCCAGCGCGCTGGAGCACCACGGCATGCAGGTCCTGTACGCCGACAACGGCAACGACGGCATCCAGCTGCTGGCCGAGCACCCGGACATCCACATCGTGCTGATGGACGCGATGATGCCCGAGCAGGACGGCTACGAGACGACCCGGATCATCCGGCGCAACCCGCACCTGATCACGCTGCCGGTGGTGTTCCTGACCGCCAAGGCGATGCCCGGTGACCGGGAGGCCGCGCTCGGGGCGGGCGCCAGCGACTACATCACCAAGCCGGTCGACCTGGACGAGCTGCTGCGGCTGATGGCCCGCTGGATCGGCCGGCAGGGGCAGGCCTCATGATCGTGCGAGCGGGGTATGCCGTCGACGAGTACGGTGAGCGCTTCGGTGGGCCGCGCGGTCACGCCGCCGGCGACCGTGGCGAGGAGACGGCGTGAGCGAGCTGGAGGCGGGTTTCCTGATGGCGAAGGTGCTGCTGGTCGACGACCGGCAGGACAACCTCATCGCGCTGGAGGCGATGCTGCAGGGGCTGCCCGTGGAGCCGGTCGCGGTCAGCAGCGGCGAGGCGGCGCTCAAGCGGCTGCTCGTCGACGACTTCGCGGTGATCCTGATGGACGCGCAGATGCCGGGCCTGGACGGGTTCGAGACGGCGGGACACATCAAACGCCGCGAACGCACCCGGCACATCCCGATCATCTTCCTCACCGCTGCCGACCGTGACGCCCGGCTGGCGCTGCGCGGGTACGCCGCGGGCGCGGTCGACTACCTGACCAAGCCGTTCGACCCGTGGGTGCTGCGGGCGAAGGTGGCCATCTTCGTGGACCTGTGGGTGAAGACCCAGCAGCTGCGCCAGCAGGCCCAGCAGTGGGCGCGGCTGTCCGGCGCGGCCCAGGACGCGGTGCGGCTGCTCGAGGAGCCCGGCCTCGACAACGTCGAACGCGCCCGCGAGGCGCTGCGCGCGGCGCTGCCGCACGACCCGGAGCCGCTGACCCGCCGCACCCGCTGACCCTGGCGCGTGGTCAGCCCGCGGTGATCTCCAGGGCGAGCAGGCACGCCTCGTCGTCGCGTTCGGGCGGGGTGAGTTCCCACAGCCCGGCGGTGCCGTCCTTGCGGTATGCGGCGGCGACGCGGGTCGCGAACTCGGCCAGCGGGTCGCGTTTGCGCTTGTGCAGCACCCCGTCGGTGAACGACACGAAGCTGTCGCCCGGTTGCAGCCGCAGCGTGTGGGTGTCGAAGCGCTGGCCGTCGAGCAGGCCCAGCAGCGGCCCGGCCGGGTCGTCGACGACGGTGGCGACCCCGTCGCGCACCAGCAGCGGCTGCAGGTGACCCGCCGACGCCCAGCGCAGCGTCCGGTCGGCCGGCTGGTAGTGCCCGATCAGCAGGCTGGCCAGCGGCCCGTCGGGCGCGCCCATGAGCATCCCGTTGACGATGCGCAGGATCTCGGCCGGGGCGGTGCCGGCCGCGCCGAGGGTCACCACGGGGAACCGGAGCCGGACCACCGCGGCCGCGGCGACCAGGCCGGTGCCGAACGCGTCGCCGATGACGAACAGCAGCGACCCGTCGTCGAGCCGCTCGGCGTCGCAGAAGTCGCCGCGCAGCTGCGTACGCGGGGCGGTGGCGGCGTAGTGGCGGCCGGTGACCGCCGCGCCGGGCGTGTGCAGCACCAGGTCCCGGCCGGGGTAGAGCAGCCGGGTGAGGTTGGCGGTCAGCGACTGCTCGGCGGCGAGCTGGATCTGCCGGGCGGCGGCGACGGTCTCGCTGCGGGTCCAGCGGTCCTCGGCGGCGTGCTGCTCGCTGACGTCGTGCAGGACGAGCCGGATCAGGCGGATGTCGTCGCCGGCGAGGTCGGCCTCGGCGAACACCCGCACCGGCACCACGCCGTGGGCGGTGTTCAGCCGCAGCAGAGCCAGGTCCGGCCGGCCCTGGGCGAGCCCGGTGAGCAGTTCACGCAGCAGGCCGCGGTCGGCGGTGGCGAAGAACGACCCGAACTTGTCCAGGGTGGTGGGTCCGTGCGCCTGGTCGCGGCCGACGAGCCCGTACAGGCCGGGGGACCACACCGCGTCGCCCGCCTGCAGGTCCCATTCGGCCCAGCCGGAGCGGCTGAGTGTCTCCAGGCGCGCCATGCGGGCGTCGCTGCTGACCGCGGCGTCGATGCGTTCCCAGGAGGCCAGCAGCGCGTCGCCGACGCGCGCGGCACGGCGGTTGAGGATGACGCGGCGGGGCCGCCCGTCGACCACGGCGTCCTCGACGACACCCTCGCGGGCGAACGGCACGTCGCCGGAGAGCAGTTCGACATAGGCGTCGAAGACGCCGTTGACGCGCAGCCGCGGGTAGACGTCGAGCAGCAGCCGCCCGACGGTGTCGCCGTCGGAGGCGCGTACGGCGGGTCCGGCGGCGGCGATGACGAAGTCCTCGACGGAGCCGTCGTCCCCGCGCACCGGGGTCAGCAGGTGCCCGCGGCCGCCGAGCACGTCGAGCGCGGTGGCCAGCCACACCGGCAGCGCCGCGGGCGTGGTGTCGGCGGTGGACCACAGCCGGCGTACCGCCCGGCCCGCGCCGGCGGCGAGCCGGTCCAGGAAGGCGCGGTCGGTGGCGGTGAACTCGCGGGGTTCGCCCCAGACCAGCGACAGCGCACCGACCATGTGGTCGTCGACGGCCAGCGGGTAGACGGCGCGGGCCGGTCCGGGGCCGATCAGGACGAAGTCGTGCGGCTGAAGGCCGTCGAGCAGCAGCGGGCGTCCGGTGCGCACCACGGCGCCGATGGTGGTGGGCAGGGAGCTGGGCGAGCGCTGCCACTCGCTGGCGACCTGGGCGGGCCAGCCGTGACTGGCCACCAGGCGCACCGCGCCGTCGACTTCGGCGCTGAACACGGCGGCCACCGCGCCGGGCGCGTCGCCGAGGCCGACGGTGACGAGCACGTCGGCCAGCGTCGGGAAGTCCGGCGCGGCGTCGAGGGCGGCCAGGCACTTGCGCAGCACCCGGGCGCGGGCCTGGGGCAGGGTGCGGGCCGGGTCGTCGTCGAGTCCGACGATGGTGCGCAGGCCGGGCGTGGCCCGGCCGGGCAGGTCAAGGGGCGCGGCGGCTGCCGTGGGCGGGTCCTGGGCCTCGGCGGTGTCGGGCACGGTCGCGCCGACGAGGTCGGCGGCCAGGTCGACGACGCTGACGTTGCGCTGCTGGGACATCGCCGACAGGCGTGCGAAGGCGCTCTCCGGGTCGCTGCCGAACCGTTCCGCGAGCAGGCCCTTGGCCTGCTCGATGAGGCCGCGGGTGCGCATCGCCTTGCGCAGGCCGGCGAGTTCGGCCTCCAGGCGCTGCACACGGGCGACCCAGTCTGCCTCTGCGGGCGGGGGTGCGGCTTGCCGTGCCATGATTCGTACTCTGCCCATCGCGATCGGCGCCGAAACGGTGAACCCACCATTGTCCGGCAGGCGCGTGACCGTGGGGACGGCGGGTGTGCGAACGGCGCTGGGCGTGCGTTAATGGAACTGTTTCAGGTGGCGGAGGGAGTGGGATGGACCGGGGTTTCGGTGTCGAACGGGTCGTGGACGCGGACCGCATCGTGGTCAGGGTCCGCGGCGAGATCGACCTGATGACCGCGGGCAGCCTGCGCGACGAGCTGTGCGACGCGGTCAAGCAGTCCCCCGAGGTGATCGTCGACCTGCAGGGCGTGGGCTTCCTCGACTCGACCGGCGTGCGGGCGCTGTTCGACGCCTACCGGTCGGCCAACGAGCTCGGCCACCGCTTCTACGTGACCGGCGCCCGCCAGTGGGTGGCCAAGGTGCTCGACGTGACCGGCGTCGGCAAGCTGCTGGCCCCGCCGGCCTGAGCCCGGCCCCGCCCGAGATGGTGGGCGTGCTTGACCTATTTCCGAAATTATCACCGGTGCAGGCTTCGACGCCGCGCGACAGGGGCACGTGAGGAGTATGTCCATGCTGGTGTGCCATGTGCGGCGGCAGCAGCCCTTCGCGCTCGTCGCGATGGCCGGGACGCTCGACCAGGACACACTCATCCAGGCCGGGGTCACGCTGGCCGACTGCCTGGCTGCGCAGCCGGAGGCCGTCGTCCTCGACCTCGCCGACACGAGGTGTGCCGACGAGCGGCTCGTGCCGTGGCTGCACCGTGCCGCGGTCAGCGCGTCCCGCTGGCCCGGTGTGCCGATCATGGTTGCCGCGCCGCCGTGCCCGGTGCCGGTGGCGCACCCGGGCCTGTCCGTCTTCGACGACGCCGGGCTGGCCGAGAAGGCCGCCGAGGCGCTGCCCGTCAGCCCGCGCCGCTCGGTGACCCTGCCGCCGACCCCGGCCAGCTGCGCGCGCGCCCGCGACCTGGCCCAGCGTGCCTGCGCGGCGTTCGGGCTGCCGCGGTTGGGGCAGCTGGCGCAGCTGCTCGCCTCCGAGCTGGCCGCGAACGCGGTCACCCACGCGCGCACCGACATGGAGCTGACGCTGCGCCGCGCTGGTGAGGCGGTGATCGTTGCGGTCCGCGACGGGGATCCGCGGCTGCCGCACGAGTCCGG
This sequence comes from Catellatospora chokoriensis, assembly GCF_011297315.1. Lineage (NCBI taxonomy): Bacteria > Bacillati > Actinomycetota > Actinomycetes > Micromonosporales > Micromonosporaceae > Catellatospora > Catellatospora chokoriensis. The sequence continues at coordinate 88,685 of NZ_JAAOTI010000011.1, read as the reverse complement.
CCCGGAGGACCGCGGCGCCGGCCTGGAGCTGGTTTCAGCGATGGCCACCGATTGGGGCAGCCTGCTGACCAGCGGCGGAAAGGTCGTCTGGGCGCTGGCGTCGGTCGCCGAGCCGCGGCGCGCCGCCGCTTCCTGAGGACCCTTCGCGCGTATACTTGAAACCCTGCCGTGCGAGCGGCAGAACGGCGCTCTAGCAGCAGGGCGCCGTGGCCCGCCAGGAACAGCCTGCCGGCCCGTGCGGTGCACGGGTGACGCGACGCAGGCGTCGGCAGGTGTGATGAATATGCGAACCGCTACCGTTTCGTCCCCGAAGTCCGCCATGAGCGCCGTAGACGTGCTGGCGAGGTTCGAGGACGCTTTGCTGCTGCTGCACCGGCTGCCCGACGGCGACACCGGCCGGGGCAGGCTGCGTGACGAGATCATCTGCGGGTGTGCGCCGGTGGCCCGCCGTCTGGCGATGCGTTTCCGCAACCGCGGCGAGGACGTCGAGGATCTCGTGCAGGTGGCCACGATCGGCCTGATCAAGGCCGTGGACCGGTTCGAACCCGAGCGCGGGGCGCCGTTCGCGAACTATGTCATGCCGACGATGCTCGGCGAGATCAAGCGCTACTTCCGCGATCGCACCTGGACCCTGCACGTGCAGCGCTCCCTGCAGGAGCTGCACCTGGCGGTGTGCCGGGCGATTCCGGAACTGAGCCAGTCCCTGCAGCGCACGCCGACCGCCGAGGACATCGCCGGATACCTGGGCGTCAGCGAGGAGGACGTGCTGCGCGGCATGCAGTGCGCCGCGGCGTACACGGCCAGCTCGCTCAACGCGCCCGCGACCGCCGACGACGGCGACGGCGAGCTGCAGGACCTGCTGGGCGAGTGCGACGACACCCTGGAGGCGCTGCCCGAGCGGGAGGCGCTGCGGCAGGCCATCGACACCCTGCCCGAGCGCGACCAGCGCATCCTGCGGATGCGGTTCGTGGACAACCTGACCCAGTCGGAGATCGCCGAGCAGGTCGGCGTCTCCCAGATGCACGTCTCCCGGCTGCTGGCGCGCGCCTTCCAGGTGCTGCGCGAGGAGCTGACCTGCGCCGACGCCGGGTGATCCGCCCGGTCCGCGCCACCGGTAGGCGCGGACCGGGGCGGGTTCACATGCGCTCGGGGGCCTCGATGCCGAGCAGGTCCAGGCCCTGGGCGATGACCCGGGCGGTGAGGTCGCACAGCAGCAGCCGGCTGGCCCGGGTCGGCCCGTCGGCCTTGAGCACCGGGCAGTTGTCGTAGAAGGCGGTGTACGCCCCGGCCAGGCCCTGCAGGTAGCCGGCGAGCCGGTGGAACTGCAGCGTCTGCGCCGCGTCCGCGACGACGGTCGGGAAGCCCAGCAGCTCCATCGCCAGCGCCCGCTCGGCCGGGGAGTCGAGCAGCACCGCCGCCGCGCGGTCCGGGGTCACCGCGCCCCGGCGGAAGATCGAGTTGATCCGCGCGTATGTGTACTGCAGGTAGGCGCCGGTGTCGCCGGAGAACGACAGCATCCGGTCCCAGTGGAAGCTGTAGTCCTTGATCCGGTCGCTGGACAGGTCGACGTACTTGATCGCGCCGATGCCGACCATGCGCGCCACCTCGGCGCGGGTGTCGGCGTCCAGTTCGGGGTTCTTCTCCGCCACGATCGCCGCGGCGCGGGCCACCGCCTCGTCGAGCAGGTCCACCAGCTTGACGGTGTCGCCGGCCCGCGACGCCAGCTTCTTGCCGTCCGCGCCGAGCACCTGCCCGAAGCCCACGTGCACGGCCCGTGCCGGCTCGGCCAGCCAACCCGCCTCGCGGGCGGCCTGGTACACCATCTCCAGGTGCTGGTGCTGGGGCGAGCCGACCACGTACAGCAGGCGGGTGGCTTTCAGGTCCTGGGTGCGGTGGCGGATCGCGGCCAGGTCGGTGGCGCCGTAGCCGTAGCCGCCGTCGCGCTTGCGCACGATGATCGGCTGCGGTTCGCCGTCGCGGCCGGCGAAGCCCTGCGGGAACACGCACTGCGCGCCGTCGCTCTCACGCAGCAGGCCGAGCGTGTCGAGGGCGTCGACGACGGGGGCGAGCATGTCGTTGTAGTACGACTCGCCGTAGAAGTGCTCGGCGGTCAGGGTGACGCCGAGCTTGTCGTAGACGGCGAGGAAGTACTTCTCGCTCTCGTCGACCAGCAGCCGCCACAGCCGCAGCGTCGTCGCGTCGCCGGACTGCAGCGCCACGACCCGCAGCCGGGAGCGTTCAGCGAACGCCGCGTCGGCGTCGAACTTCACCCGCGCGGCCCGGTAGAAGCCGTTGAGGTCGCCGACCGACAGCTCGTGCGCGGCTTCGGTCTCGCCGAGGTCGAGCAGGTGCTCGATGAGCATGCCGAACGGGGTGCCCCAGTCGCCGACGTGGTTGGCGCGCCGTACGTCGTGGCCCAGCCAGTCCAGCGTCCGCGCCGCCGCGTCGCCGATCACGGTGGAGCGCAGGTGCCCGACGTGCATCTCCTTGGCCACGTTCGGCGCGGAGTAGTCGATGACCACCGTCTCCGGTGCGGCGGCGGTCGGCACGCCGAGCCGGGCGTCGCCGCTCATCGCGCCGACCAGCCCGGCCAGCGCGTCGTCGCGCAGCTTCAGGTTGATGAACCCGGGGCCGGAGATCTCCGCGGTGGCGACCAGGTCGGCCAGGTCGGCGCGGCCCAGCGCGTCGGCGGCGATGTCGCGTGGCGCGCGGCCGAGCCGCCGGGCCAGCGGCAGCGCCCCGTCGGCCTGGAAGTCGGCGTGCTGCGACCGGCGCACCACCGGATCCGCCGGCTCGCCCGCGACCGCCGCGAACGCGGCCGCCAACCGGTCGTTGAGGAGACTCTCCAGGTCAGTCACGTGAACTCAGCTCTCTCGCAAGGAAACGGGCAGGAGCAGCCCGCCGGGCGGCATCGCTCCGGGCAGGCCACGACGAAGATCAGGCAGAAGGTGCGGAGAAAGGCAGCGCAGCGCGCGAAGACGCGTCAGCGAGCTGCCACGATTCGTCGTCGCTCGATCACGACGACGCGCCCCGCCCGGCGCACGGCGACACGGTCACGAAGACCGGCGCGCACCACAGCAGAGGACATGCCCCGACTCTACCCAACCCCGCCACCGAGAAAGGAAGGGCACCTTGTTATCGGCATGCGTAACGGAAGGGCACCTTCCTAACATGGGCGGATGACCGACGGCGCGGACGGGCAGCACCGGTTCTACGGCGAGCTGGCCCGGTGGTGGCCGCTGATCTCGCCGGTCGCCGACTACGCCGAGGAGGCGGCGTTCGCGGCGCAGCTGCTGCGCTCGGCGTCGATCCCGGTGCGCGAGGTGCTGGAACTGGGCAGCGGCGGCGGCCACAACGCGGTGCACCTGCGCGAACACTTCACGATGACGCTGTCGGACCTGTCCGCCGAGATGCTCGACGTGTCCCGGCGGCTGAACCCCGATTGCGCGCACCACGTCGGCGACATGCGCACGCTGCGGTTCGGCCGGACTTTCGACGCGGTGTTCCTGCACGACGCGGTGAGCTACATGACCACCGAGGACGACCTGCGGCAGGCGATCGCGACGGCGTACGCCCACTGCCGGCCCGGCGGCGTCGCCGTGCTGCTGCCCGACGAGACGACGCAGACCTGGGAACCCGGCTCCGACCACGGCGGCGTCGACGGCCCGGACGGGCGCGGCGTGCGCTTCCTCGAATGGTCCTGGGACCCTGACCCCGCCGACTCGTGGACCGTCACCGAGTACGCGTTCCTGCTGCGTGAGGCCGACGGCAGCGTGCGCACGGCGCACGAGACCCACCGCACCGGCCTGTTCGCCCGCGAGGTGTGGCACAAGGTGCTCGCCGAGGCCGGATTCATGCCCGAGCTCGTGATCGAGCAGACCACCGAGGACCGCACCCCCCGCGACTGCTTCGTCGCCCACCGCCCCGCGTAGCGACCCGCCCCGGGACGTGCCCGTTGATCGTCCGACTTGCCTGGCAAGTGGGCGAAAGCGGGCTCAAGATACGCCCAGGTGCCAGGCAAGTCGAGCGACCATGGCGGGGTCGGGCGGTCGCGCAGGTGCGCGCGGCGGACCCGGGTGATCGGATACGGTGACGCCATGCGGCGGCTCTCGACAGCCCGGCCGGGCCGGGCGGCCCGGGTGCTGGTGCTGCTCGCCACCCTGGTCGGCCTCGCCGCGATGCACACCCTCGGGCACGGCGGCGCGGCCCACGCCGCCATGACGCCGATGCCCGGCCACGAAACCGCCACGGCCGCCGAGGCGACCGCAGCGGGCATGGCCGCGGCGGTCGCCATGACGGCCGCACAGGTCCAGGCCGGTGCCGCGACGGCCGCACAGGTCGAGGCCGTGCCGCAGGAAGGGTGCCCCGACGGGCACTGCGCCGGGCTGCTCGCCCCGCCCGCCCGGCACTCCGCGGGCATGGACTGGTGGGACGTGTGCGTGGCGGTGCTGACCGCCCTCGGCGTGCTGCTGCTGCTGTGCTGGCTGGTCGGCGTCGTCTCCCGGCGCGGCTCCGGAACCCCGTCGCAGGCCCGCGCGGTCGCGGCGTCACGCGGCCCGCCCGTACGCGGACTGGGTTTGACCCTGGCCACGGTGTCGGTGATGCGGCACTAGGACCCGCGCTGCCGCGCTCCGGCGCGGCCGGTCCTGCCGTACACCGTTCTTCCGACACCGAGAGGTCGATTCGATCATGTTCAGGAACATCTCGCTGCGTGCTGCCCTGATGCCGGCCGCCGCAGCCGTCACCGCCCTGGTCCTCACCGGCTGCGGCGCCGGCCACGCCGGCATGGACCACGGCTCCGGCGCGGCGCCGACGGCGACCGCGAGTTCGGCGATCGGCGCGTTCAACGACGCCGACGTGGCCTTCGCCCAAGGGATGATCCCGCACCACCAGCAGGCGGTGCGGATGGCGCAGCTCGCGGCCACACGCGCGGCGGACCCCGAGGTCAAGGCCCTGGCCGAGCAGATCCGCGCAGCCCAGGACCCGGAGATAGCCACCATGACCGGGTGGCTGCGGACCTGGCAGCGGCCGACCGCCATGCCCGGCCACGAGACCGGCCACCAGGGCATGCCCGGCATGATGAGCGACGCCCAGCTGGCGACGCTGGAGGCCGCGTCGGGGCGCGACTTCGACCGGATGTTCAGCGAGCTGATGATCGCGCACCATGAGGGCGCGGTCACCATGGCGCAGCAGGAGCTCGCGAACGGCGCGAACCCGGCGGCCAAGGAGCTGGCCCAGCGGATCGTCACGGCGCAGCAGGCCGAGATCGCCACGATGAAGGCGCTGCTGGCCCGCCTGTGAACCGGGCCCGGGTGGCGCGGTCCGGACCGCGCCACCCGGGTGCTCAGCCGGCGCGGTAGGGCCGCGCCAGCCGGCGCTCAAGTCAGTCGCCGGCCCGGCCGGCGTGCGCGCCGTCACGCCGGCCGGTACACAGCTCGTCGAGCCGGCGCAGCGTGTCGTGCATGCTGTCGATCCAGATCCGGCCGCCGTCCATGGACTCCCGCTCGTCGGCGGGTATCCGCGAGCAGTCGTAGCTCTCGGTCACGATGGTCGTGTCGGGGCCGTCGGGGACGAGTTCGTAGCTCCACCGGTGGCCCCACCGGGCGTCCGGCGCGTCGGCGTCGGGGTGGCCGCGGCCCGCCACGGGCTCCCAGCCGATCCGCCGGTCCTGTTCGTACTCGACGACGTGGTTGTCCATCTCGTAGTCGCCGTGGGCCGAGTAGTACATGCGCATGACGAAGACGTCGCCGACCCCGGTGACGGCCGCCTGCGTCACGGCTCCGCGCAGCATGCCGGACCCGTCCAGGGCCAGGTGGCAGGTCGGGTCGGCGAGGGCCTGGAAGATCGCGGCCGCGGGGGCGTCGATGCGCCGGGACACGCGCACCGGGCTGCCGTCGCCGTCCATGGGCGGGCCTCCTCCATCAGGGAACGTGGATGGTCCGCCGCATGGTAAACGCCCCGTCCGACAGGACGGGGCGTTCGGTCGTGCCGGCGGGCCTCAGTGGAACCGGTGCACGACGGCGTGGCCCTTGCCCCGGCCGATGAGCCAGCGGTTGACGGGCACGGTGAGCACGAACGCGATCAGCAGCGAGACCGCCAGCGCCACCCAGAACAGCCGGCTGTTCAAACCGGCGTCCATGGCGCCCGGCACGCCGACCATGATGGCGTTGTCGATCAGCTCCATCACCGCGATGGACACCGTGTCCGCGGCGAGCGCGACCTTCAGCGCCTGCCGGAAGCCGACCCCGGCGCGCAGCACGCCGCGCATGGTCAGCGCGTAGCCGAAGACGAATGCCAGAGCCACCGACAGCACGACGGTCGGCCCGGCGGTCCAGCCCAGCGCGGTGCCGATGACCATGCCCAGGACCTCGCCGATGGCGCAGCCGGTGAGGCAGTGCAGCGTCGCCGAGGCGGCCATGCGCCAGGTCGCGGCGGGGGCGGGGTGGACGTGGGGGGTGTGCTCGCTCGCCGCGCTGCGGGCGTCCTCGGCGACATGGCCATGGGCGGCATGGTCGTGATGATCCATGCCGCCCACCATACCCCAAAATACCCCTGGGGGGTATGGTCAGACGTGGCAGAGGATCTCGCCGTGCGGCACCGTGAACCAGCCGTCCTCGGCCGCCACCCACTCCCGCCAGCCGTCGGCCATCCGCCGCAGGTCGGCCTCGGTGGCGTAACCCTTGGCGACGGCCTGCCCGGCCAGCGACGACTGCACGACGCGCTCCGCCCACATGCCGCCCCACCAGGCCCGCTCCTCGGGGGAGGCGTAGCACCAGACGCTCGCGGTCGCGGTGACGTCGGTGAACCCCGCGGCCCGTGCCCACGAGTGCAGGCGACGGCCGGCATCGGGCTCGCCGCCGTTGTCGCGGGCGATCCGCCGGTACAGCGCCAGCCACTCGTCGAGCGCCGGAACGACCGGCCACCAGGTGAACGCGGCGTAGTCGCCGTCGCGGGCGGCGACCACCCCGCCGGGCCGGCACACCCGGCCCATCTCGCGCAGCGCGCCGACCGGGTCGGACAGGTGCTGCAGCACCTGGTGGGCGTGGACCACGTCGAACGAGTCGTCGGGCAGGTCGAGGGCCTGCACGTCGGCGACCAGGAAGTCGACGTTGGCGGTGCCGCGGGCGGCGATCTCGGCGCGGGCCAGGCCGAGCGCGTCCTCGGTCAGCTCCAGCGCGGTGAGGCGGGCCGGGGCGACCGCGTCGGCCAGGTCGGCGGTGATGGTGCCCGGCCCGCAGCCCACGTCCAGGACCGTCCGGCCCGGCCGCAGGTGGGGCAGCAGGTAGGCGGCGGAGTTGGCCGCGGTGCGCCAGCGGTGTGACACCAGCACCGTCTCGTGGTGTCCGTGCGTGTACGTCGTCATGAGTGATCCCTCCTAGCTGGAGAGTCTAGAGATCGCGTCTCGTTATGTAGGAGCGTTGTCTCAGATTATGAACATGTTTGGGAAAGGAGCAGGTGAGGGAACGTATGGTCGGTGACGAACGGCCGTCGAGTGAGCGCTGCCGATGTCTTCCGCTGGGCGGTGGCCGGCTCGTGCGGCGTCGCCCTGGTGGGCATGGTCTTGGCCGCCGTCTGGTCCGTACGCGGCATCCTGGTCCTGGTCCTCGTGTCGCTGTTCGTGGCGGTCAGCCTCGACCCCGCGGTCCGCTGGCTGGTCCGCCACCACATCCACCGCCCCTACGCGGTCACGGTCATCCTGCTCGCCCTGCTGGGCCTGCTCGCCCTGCTGATCCTCGGCATCGGGCCACCGCTGGTGCGCCAGGCCGGGCAGCTCACCGCCGACCTGCCCGGCCAGATCCAGCAACTCGACGCTCGCTCGCGGGCGTTCCGCGAGCTCAGCGCCCGCTACGGGCTCGGCGACCGGCTCCACGAGCTCGCCGCCACGGTGCCCGAACGCGTCGGCGCGAGCCTGCTGAGCCTCTTCCGCACCTTTCTCGGCGTGCTCGCCGCAGCGCTGACCGTGCTCGTGCTGTCGCTGTACTTCCTGGCCGACATGCCCCGGCTGCGCCGCCGGATCCAGCTGATGGCCCCCGACCGGCAGCGCGAGCGCACCCGCCGCATCGTCGACGTGGTGGTCGACAAGGTCGGCACGTACATGATCGGCAACCTGATCATCTCGTTCATCGCGGGCGTCGTCGCGTACGCCGGCCTGCTGGTGCTGAACATCCCGTTCGCGCTGCCGCTCGCGCTGATCGTCGCCGTGACCGACCTGATCCCGCTGGTCGGGGCGACGCTGGGCACCGCGGTCTGCGGGCTGGTCGCCGCCATCGCGTCCGGGGTGTGGCCCGCCGCGGTCGGCATCGTGATCTGGCTGCTGATCTACCAGCAGATCGAGAACTACGTCATCGTGCCGAGGGTGATGAAGCAGAGCCTGGACATGCCCGCGCTCGCGGTGTTGCTGGCCAGCCTCATCGGCGCCGGACTGCTGGGCCTGATCGGCGCGCTGATGGCCATCCCCATCGCGGCCACCGTCAAGACGGTGCTGGCCGAACTGCGCGAACCGCTGCCACCCGAGCATCTGCCCGAGCCCGCCGACGATTCGGATCATCGGCAGCCGGGTAAGGAGCTGTGATGCGCGACGCCGCGATGGGGTCACGGTGACCCGCGCGCAGACCGGAGGATCGCCTGTGCCCACAACACCGTCCACCGCACCGGTTCCCGACGGCCCGGCAGACCTGACCCGCCGGGACTGGCGGGCCGTGATCAGACGCACCGCCAAGGAGTACAAGGAGGACAACCTGAGCGACTGGGCCGCTGCGCTGACCTACCGCGCGGTCATGTCACTGTTCCCGGCCATCCTGGTGCTCGTGGCGGTGCTCGGCTGGACCGGCGCCGACACCGCCCAGCGTGCCGCCGCCGAGGTCGGCGGGTTCGCGCCGGGCGCCGCACGCGACGTGCTCGTCAACGCCCTCACTGAGCTGCAGCGTGGCCAGGGCGCCACCGCGGGCCTGGTCGCCCTGGCCGGCTTCCTGCTCGCACTGTGGTCGGCGTCGAGTTACGTCGCCGCGTTCATGCGGGCCGCCAACATCATCTACGACGTGCCGGAAGGCCGCCCGATGCGCAAGACACTGCCCATCCGCCTCGGCGTCACGATCGTGGCCTGCATCGCGATCGCCGCCGTCGCCGTCGCGCTGGTGTTCACCGGCCCGGTCGCCGAACGCACCGGCGAGTACCTGCACCTGGGTTCCGGGGTGGTGCGGATCTGGGACATCGCGAAGTGGCCCCTGGTCCTGCTGGTCATCGCCCTGATCTTCGCCCTGCTCTACTGGGCCTCGCCCAACGCGCGGCAGAGCGGCTGGCGCTGGATCACCCCCGGCAGCCTGCTTGCCGTGCTCCTATGGCTGCTGGCGTCCGCCGGCTTCGCGCTGTACGCGGCGAATTTCGGTTCCTACAACAAGATCTACGGCAGCCTGGCCGGTGTCATCGTCTTCCTGATCTGGATGTGGATCGGCAACATCGCCCTGCTGCTCGGCGCAGAGCTCGACGCCGAACTGCACCGCGAACGCGCCATCGCCGCCGGCCACCCCGCCGACGAGGAGCCCTACATCGAACTCCGCGACCGACCGGAGTGAGCAAAGGCATCGTCGGCTCGCGTCAGCGAGACGAGCAGCGGCTCAGCACATCGCTATACGTCATGCAAGGGTGCCTTCCTGCCCCCGGACAGGCCGCGACCTGCGGCGGGCGTCGTCTCGCCGACCGGCAGGGAGATCATGAAGGTCGTGCCGTGGCCGGGTTCGCTGACCAGCCCGATCGTGCCGCCGTGGTCGACGGTGATCTGCCGGGCGATGGTCAGCCCCAGCCCGCTGCCGCCGGTGGCCCGCGTCCGCGCCCGGTCGGCCCGCCAGAACCGCTGGAACACCCGCCGCTGGTCGTCGGGCGGGATGCCGCAACCGCGGTCGGTGACCTGTATCTGCACGTCATGCCCGACCCGCAGGGCCGCCAGCGTGACGGTCGTGCCCGCGGGCGCGTGCCGGACCGCGTTGGTCACCAGGTTGCCCACCGCCTGCCGCAGCCTGCCCGCGTCGGCGTGCACGAGCAGCGCGGGCCCGGCGGCCACCGCGAGTTCGACGGCGACGGCCGCGGCCGCGGGCTGGTGCGCCGCCCGGCAGCTGTCGAGCAGCTCGCCGACGTCGACCGTGGACCGGTCGTACGCGAGCGCGCCCGCCTCGGCCAGGGCCAGCGTCTGCAGGTCGTCGATGATCCGCTGCTGCAGCATGGTCTCCTCGTGCAGCGAACGGAACAGCGTCTCGTCGGCGCTGACCAGGCCGTCCTCCAGCGCCTCGAGGTAGGCGCGCACGTTCGCCAGCGGCGTGCGCAGTTCGTGGGCGATGTCGGCGATCATGCGCCGTTGCTGTTCCTCGGCGTGCTGCAGGGAGTCGGCCATGCCGTTGAACGTGACGGCGAGCTGGGCCAGTTCGTCACCGCCCTGCACGGCCACGCGCTGGTCCAGGGAGCCTTCCCCGAAGCGGCGGGTGGCCACCGTCAGGCGCTGGATGGGGCGCAGCACGTGCCGGCTCAGCAGGAGGGAGCCGAGCACGATCGGCACGGCGACCACGCTGAAGGCCAGCATGATCGGTGTGGTGTCGATGCCGTCCTCGGAGCTGACGGCCAGCCGCAGCGGCTCGGGTCCGACGATGCCGATCCGGGTGAGGAACACCTCGCGCAGACAGGTCCGCAGGTGCTGTGCCGGATCGGTTTCCAGGGTGCGGGGGGCGGCGGAGCGGGAGCCGGGGGCGGTCTTCTCGGCGGGCGTGTCGAAGCAGCGGCCGACCTCCTCCTGGTCGCGGGTGATCGAGCGCGGCTGGCTCGCGGTGCCCGTGCGGCACTCGGCGACCGTGTCGGGCGGGGCCATGGTGTGCGTGATGAGCGGCAGCCCGTAGTGGGTCGTGACGGCCTGCGGTTGCATGCCCGCGCGGGACAGGCAGGCGGCGAACCGGATCTCCTGCCGGTACTCCTCGATCGCCTGCAGCGTGATCTGCCGCTCCTGTCCCGAGGCTTGGGGGAGGTCGAGCTGCGGCCGGGCGTCGATCGGGAAGGTCAGCTTCGTCATCGGGGTCACCGGCTCGCCGGCCAGCACCGCGGTGTCCACGACGCCGACCGCGCCGTCCTGGGTGTCGAGCCGGATGCGCCGTCCGGTCCGGCGGGCGATGCCGGCGGCCACCTCGGCTACGCCTTCCCAGGTGCCGTGGTCGCGGCCGTACCGGGTGACCTCTTCGGCGATCTGCCGCATGAGCTGCTGCTGGGCGGTCGCGGACGAGGTCACCGCGTTCTGGGCGAGGGTGAGCGTGAGGTACGTGCTGACTCCGGCGGCGAGCAGCACGACGACGGCCACCAGCGCGAACACCCTGATCCGGAAGGTCATGCGCCCGGCTGGGCCATGCGGTAGCCGCGGCCGTAGACGGTCTGGACGTAGCGCGGCTCGCCCGGATCCGGCTCGATCTTGCGGCGCAGGTTGACGACGTGCACGTCGACGGTGCGTTCCAGGACGTCCTGGTCGAAGCCGAAGGCGCGGTCGATGATCTGCGCCCGGGTGAAGGCGCGGCCGGGTTCGGCGGCCAGCACCTCCAGGATGCCGAACTCCTTGGCGGTCAGCGCCACCGCCCGCCCGCCGATCCGCACCTCGAAGCTGTCGGCGTCCACGACGAGGTCGCCGACGACGACCGGCCCGGCCGGGCCGGCCGGGACCGCGCCGGTGCGGCGCAGCAGGGCACGCACCCGTGCGACGAGCTGGCGGGGGCTGTAGGGCTTGGTGATGTAGTCGTCGGCGCCGAGGTCGAGCCCGAGCAGGATGTCGTTCTCGGTGCTGCGGGCGGTGAGCAGGATGATCGGCACGGCGGACTCGCGGCGCAGGATGTGGCACACGTCCAGCCCGTCGACCTCGGGCATCATCACGTCGAGCACGACCAGGTCCGGGTTGCGGGTCCGGCACTGGTCGAGCGCGGCACGGCCGTCGGCGACCGTCAGCACGCTGTGGCCCTCGTGCTCCAGGTACATCCGGAGCACCTGCACGAGTTTCGGGTCGTCGTCGGCGACCAGGATCCGGGCTGCCACGTGTCACCTCCTGCGCGTCGTATTCGCTGCGCGGATTGTGCCCCGGGACCTGTGAACAACATGTTAGGAAACGGTCGGCGTCGATGCCGTGAATGCGCTGATGGTGCGATTCCGGCACGCTGACCTCGCAACATCGTTCGCTAATCGCCTCTTAATAGGGCCTTAATAAGTCGCCGAATACGTTGCGCTGCATTGTTGGCAGCAGCGGAAGAGGTGCTTTCGATGAACGGGTTCGCGATCTTTGTGAACGCCTTGGCCGGTGGCCGGGGCGCGTGCGGCACCGCGGCCGGGCAGGTGGCGGCATGACCGCCGTGCTGCTGGTCGGCTGGCGTCCGAAGGCCGTCGCCGCGCTGCGCCGCCTGGGCGCCGAGGTCACCTGCGTGTTCCGGCCGGGCGACGACGACCACGCGACGTTCGGGCAGCGGCCGCACCGGTCGGTGCGGGTCGCCGACCCGGGCGGCGCCGAGTCGGTCCTGGCCGGTCTGGCGCGGCAGGGCCTGCGGCCCGCCGACTTCGACGTCGTATGCAGCCAGCAGGAGTTCACCATGGTGACGGCCGCGGCGATCGGCGGCGACCGGTCCTGGATGCCCCTGTCCACGGCCATGAACCTGCGGGACAAGCAGTTGCAGAAGCGCCGCATCCGGCAGGCCGGCCTGCGGGTGGCCGACTGCTGGGTCGTCGACGACATCCGGGACCTGCGGGTGCCGGCCTATCCCAGCGTGCTCAAGCCGCTGGCGGGCGCGGGCGCTCGCGACACCGTCGTGCTGGGCGGCCCGGCGGCCGCCGACGAGGCGCGCGAGCGCCTGCTGGACTCCCGCAAGCGCGGTCCGTGGCTGCTGGAGCGGTTCATGGCAGGCCACGAGCACGCCGTCGACGGCGTCGTCCGCGGCGGGCGGGTGCGGCACCTGGCCATCTCCCGCTACCAGAGCAACCTGATCCGGATGCGGGACGGCGCGCACATGCTGTACGTGGCGCAGGACCCGGCCGAGCGTCCAGAGCTGTACCGGCAGGGCTGGGAGCTGGCCGAGGCGGCGATGCGCGCCCTCGGCCACACCGACGGCGTCTTCCACCTGGAGGCGTTCCTGGACGAGGACGGTTTCGTCTTCAGCGAATGCGGTGGCCGGGTCTGCGGCGGCAAGGCCGACGTGATGGCGGAGCTGAAGTTCGGCATCGACCTGCACGACGAGTGGGCGCGGGCGGTGCTGCGCCTGCCCGCCGGACGGCAGCGGCCGGCCCGCGCGGGCAGCTACGCCCACGGCTGGCTGCCGCTGCCCGCCGGCCGCCTGGTGTCGGCGCCCGGCCCGGAGCAGATCGCCGAGCGTCCCGGGGTGCGCGAGGCCCACGTGTGGCTGGCGCCCGGCGACCGGGTGGTCGACCCGCGCACCTCCTCCGGCGCCGGGCTCGGCGCGGCGCTGCTCGCGGGCGACACCGTCGCCGACGTCGAACGCGACTTCGCCGAGCTGGTGACGTGGGTCCAGCAGACCTCGAAGGTCGACCAGGACGCGTGACCCCCCGCCGCCACCCCGCCCCGAAAGCGTCCGGAGCGAAGGAAGGGCACCTTCCACAACACATAGCGATAAGAAGGTGCCCTTCCTTTCCTCAGGCGGGGGCGCGGCGGAGGTGGCGGACCGGGCGCACGGCGAGCAGCACGGCGCAGCCGAGCACGCCGACCAGGGCGGAGACGCCCAGCACCTGGTCGGCGCCGACCAGGGCGGCGGCGGGCCCGGCGAGGACCTGGCCGACGGGGATGCCCGCGACGGAGCCCGCGATCTCGTACGCGGAGACCCGGTTGAGCACCGCGTTCGGCACCTGGGTCTGCACGCTGGTGGCCCACATGACCGACCAGAACGCCCACGCCGCGCCGCCGACGGCATGCGCCCCCAGCAGCAGCCCGAACGGCGCGTGCACCGACACCGACAGCGGGATGAGCGCGAAGCCGAACATCGCCAAGCCGCCCGCGGCCAGCGGCCGCGCCGGGCGCACCCGCATCGCGACCAGTCCGCCGAGCACGGTGCCGCCGCCCATCGCCGACATCGTCCAGCCGTACGCGCTCTCGCCCAGGTAGCCGGTGATCACGCCGGAGCTGAGCGGGATGTACGGACCGAACAGCGTCACGCCGAACACCACCCAGATCAGGATCACGCTCCACATCCAGCTGCGCGACCGGAACTCGTGCCAGCCCTCGCGCAGGTCGCGGCGGATGGTGACGTCGGGTCTCGGGGCGCGGACGACCGGCGGCAGCCGCAGCGCCAGCAGGCACAGCGCGCTGACGGCGAAGGTCGCGGCGTTGATGGCGTACACCGTGCCGGGCCCCGTCAGCACCACGAGCGTCGCCGACAGCGCGGGCCCGAGCAGCTGCGCCCCGGCGTCGGCCACGCGCAGTGCCCCGTTGGCGCGCTGCACGTCGGCGGCGACGCGCGGCACCATGCTGGCGACGCCGGGCTGGAACATGGCGGCGGCTGCCCCGGCCAGCGCCGACATCGTCACCAGCAGCCACAGCGGCGAGTCGCCGGTGATCAGCGCGACCGCGAGGACGGACTGGGTGACCACGCGTACCGCGTCCGCGCCGATCATCAGGCGGCGCGCGCCGAAGCGGTCGGCGAAGACGCCGCCGAACAGGATGAGGGCGACCAGCGGGGTCATCCACGAGGCGAGCACCAGCCCGACGCCGGAGTCGCCGTGCCCGGCCGAGCGCACCGCGAGGGCCACGGCGACAGGCAGCATGCCGTCGCCGAGCAGGGCGATGGCGCGGGCGACGAAGTAGAGGGCGAAGTCACGGGTCCACATGCGACCCGTACCGGATGGTGCGACTGTCATGCTGATCATGAACCAAAAACTGTTAAGACTCCTTCCCGATTCCGCGGGAATTCTTGTGTACGACTTGACAGGCATATAACCAAGAAGGCATGTTAAGAGCGTGACGGTGGTGGGAGCGTTCGCGGTGCTCGGTGAGGCGAACCGGCTGCGCATCCTGGAGCACCTGCGCGGCGCCGAGTGCAGCGTCGGCGAGCTCGTGGACCGGCTCGGCATGAGCCAGCCCGCCGTCTCCAAACACCTGCGGGTGCTGCGCGAGGCGGGTTTCGTGTCCAGCCGCATCGCCGCCCAGCAGCGGATCTACCGCATCGAACCGGAGCCGTTCGCCGAGATGGAGCACTGGCTGGCGCAGTACCGCCGGCTGTGGGACCGCCACCTCGACGCGCTGGAACGGCATCTCGACAACCAGGAGTGACGACCATGAACACCATCGACCCCGGCCCGATCTGGCCGGTCGAGTGCCACCCGTCGGGGGAGCGCTGGACCCTGGTTCTGCAGCGCGACCTGGCCCACCCGCCCGCGAAGGTGTGGGCCGCGCTCACCGAACCCGGTCAACTCGCGCAGTGGGCCCCCTTCCTGGCCGACCGCGGCCTCGGCCGCACCGGCCCGGCGACCCTGACGATGATCGACGGCGAGCACGCCGAGGACCTGTCCGCGACCGTGCAGCGCGCCGAGCCGCCGCACCTGCTCGTCTACACGTGGGGCGAGGACCTGCTGCGCTGGGAGCTCGCGGGCACGGCCACCGGCACGCGGCTCACCCTGCGGCACACCATGGCCGACCGCACCTGGGTGCCGAAGGTCGCGGCGGGCTGGCACCTGTGCCTGGTGGTCGCCGGGCGGCTGCTCGACGGCGACCCGGTGCCCCCGATCCGGGGCAGCGAGGCCAAGAACCACGGCTGGGCCGAACTCGACGCGGCGTACAGCCATGAGCTGGGCATCCCGGACGCCGAGACGCTGTAGCGGCGGGCCGGGTGTTTCCCGCCGGGATGGAAACGGATACGCTGCTGCGCTGCGAGGCCGGTGAGGGACCGCCGGGATGTCATTGTGCGAGCAGGAGTGTTGAGCGGCGATGGGCGTAGACAACGGTTACCTGAAGGTCATGTCGTGGAACCTGTGGCTGGCCGGCCGCTTCGTCGACGACGCCCGGCCCAAGCAGCTCGCGTTTCTGCGCGAGCAGGCACCCGACGTGGTCGGCCTGCAGGAGACCCTCGGCGAGGCGGCCCGTGAGCTGGCCGAGGACCTCGGCTGGCACCACCACCAGGGCGGCAGCTGCGGCATCATCTCGCCCCACCCGATCACGCAGCGCTACGGCGACGAGTCCCTGCGCGGCGTCGGCGCGCGCGTCCAGCTGCCCACCGGCCGCGAGCTCGTGGTCTGGAGCGCGCACCTGAACTACGAGCCGTACGGGCCCTACGACTTCCACCTGTCCGGCATGACCGTGCCGCAGGTGCTGGCGCGCGAGGAGGAGGCGGGCCGGCCGCGCCAGATCGCCGACATCATCGACGCGATGCGCCCGGCCCTGGCCGAGCGAGACCTGCCGGTCCTGCTCACCGGCGACTTCAACGTGCCCTCGCACCTGGACTGGCCGAACCTGCCGTGGCAGGTCAGCGTCGCGGTCGAGCGGGCCGGGCTGCGCGACTCCTACCGGGTGGTGCACCCCGACGCGAAGGCCAAGCCCGGCCACACCTGGTCGCCGCTCAACCACTGGCACGAGCAGCAGGAGGGCGTGCTCGAACCGCAGGACCGCATCGACTTCGTGCACTACGCGGGGGCGCTGCGACCAGTGGCGTCGGACACCGTGGGCGTGGGCGAGCCGCGGCAGATGCCGCACCACGCCGACAATGAGTGGACCTCGGACCACTGGGCGGTGCTGAGCACGTTCGTCATGGAGGCGTGATGCGGTTCGACCTCGGCTCGTACGACGCCGTGCTGCTCGACATGGACGGCACCCTGGTCGACACCGAGTCGCTGTGGATCGAGGCGGTGCTCGGCGTGGCCGCAGAACTGGGCGCGGAGCCGCTCGACCAGGCGCGGCTCATCGGCGGGACGGTGGCGTCCATCGTCGCGGTGGTGGGCGCGGCCACCGGCGGGCGGCACTTGCCCGCCGACCTGGACCTGTGGATCGACCAGGCGGTCAAGCGCCGGGTCGCCGAGGTCGGCGTGCGGCTGCGCCCGGGTGCGCGGCGGCTGCTCGACGAACTGATCGCGACCGGTATGCCGTGTGCGCTGGTCACCTCGTCGGGCCGGGCCGACACGGAGATCATCCTCGACGTGCTGGGCCGGGCGGCGTTCGCGCACACGGTCACCGCCGACGACGTGCCGCGGCACAAACCGGACCCGCTGCCGTACGCCACCGCGGCGGCGCTGCTGGGCGTGGACCCGTCGCGCTGCGTGGCCGTCGAGGACAGCCTGGCCGGGCTGGCTTCGGCGGAGGGGGCGGGCTGCACCACGGTCGCCGTACCTCACCTTCAGGACATTCCGGATGCTCCGCGGCGATACGTATTGACGAGCCTCGAACTGGTCTCCGTAACGGCGGTTAAGGTGACTCCGTGATCCTCACCGTGACCCCGAACGCCGCCCTCGACGTCACCTATCAGGTCGACGCGCTGACCCCGTACGCGACGCACCGGGTCGCGGCGGTGGCCGAACGCGCCGGCGGCAAGGGCGTCAACGTGGCCCGGGTGCTGCACGGGCTCGGCACCCCGGTGCTGGCCACCGGCCTGGCCGGCGGACCCACCGGGCAGCGGCTGCGCGAGCTGCTCGTCGCCGACGACGTCGCCGAGGCGTTCCTGCCGGTGACCGGCGACGCCCGGCGCACCGTCGTGGTCGCCGACCGCGCCGACGCCACCGGCTTCTGGGAGCCCGGCCCGACCGTCTCCGCCGCCGAGTGGTCGGCGTTCACCGCGCACTTCGCCGCACTGCTGGCCGGGGTCAAGGTCGTCGTGCTGTCCGGCTCGCTGCCCCCGGGCGTGCCCGCGACGGCGTACGCGGAACTGCTCGCCCTGGCCCACGCGGCCGGCGCCGCCACGATCCTCGACGCCGACGGCGACCCGCTCCGCCAGGGTCTGCGGGTGCAGCCCGACCTGGTCAAACCCAACGCGTCCGAACTGCACGCGCTCACCGGCATCCGCGTGGACGGCCCCGACGCGGCCCGCACGGCCGTCGCGGCGCTGCGCGAGCTCGGCGCGGGCGACGTGGTCGCGTCGCTGGGCGGCGGCGGCCTGGTCGCGGTCAGCGCGCAGGGCGTGTGGCGCGCCCGGCTGGCCGAGCCGCTGACCGGCAACCCCACCGGCGCGGGCGACGCCTGCGTGGCGGCCCTGGCCCGCGGCCTGCTGGCCGGGCAGCCCTGGCCCGAGCGGCTGCGCGACGCCGTGGCGCTGTCGGCGGCCGCGGTGCTGTCCCCGGTCGCCGGCACCGTCGACCCCGACGTCTACCAGCGCCTGCGCACCGAGGTCATCGTCGACGCCTGCTGACCGCACCGGATCCGCGTCGCGCCCGGCGAGCCCTGCGCCTTCGGGCGGGTCAGCGCGCCTGCAGTTTCGGGGAAACTGCAGCTTTCGCCATGTCGCAAGGGCCGGTTTCCTTGAAACTGGTGCCGACGGCGACGCCCGCCGGACGGAGGGCACGGGCCAGGCGGGGCGGATTGGCTCTGGCGGGCCGGGTGGTGGCGGCGTGAGACTGGCTGTCCGCAGAACGGGGGGATTCTCGTGATCGTCATTGCGCAGGTCAGCGACACGCACTTCGACGGCGGCCCGCGCGCCGCCGAGCGCAGTGCCCGGGTGCTGGCCTACCTGGCAGCGCTGCCGCACCCGGTGGACGTCGTCCTGGTCACCGGCGACATCGCCGACCACGGCCTGCCGCACGAGTACGAAGAGGCGGCCAAGGCCCTCGCCACCGTGCCCGGCGCGCTGACCCTGCCCGGCAACCACGACGTGCGCGCGGCCTATCGCGCCGGGCTGCTCGGCGAGCCCGCGGCCGACGGCCCGGTCAACCGCGTGGCCGTCGTCGGCGGCGTGACCCTCGCGCTGTGCGACTCCACCATCCCGGGCCGCGACGACGGCCGGCTCGACGACGAGACGCTGGACTGGCTGCGCGGTGTGCTGACCGGCACCGACGGCCCGGTCCTGATCTGCATGCACCACCCGCCGGTCGAGTTGCGCGTCCCGTTCATCGACGCGCTGCGCCTGCACGACGCCCAGCCGCTGGCCGACCTCCTCGCAGAGTTCCCGAACGTGCTCGCGGTGCTGTGCGGGCACGCGCACAGCCCGGCCGCGACGACGTTCGCGGGCAGGCCGCTGCTGGTCGCGCCGGGGGTGGTCTCGCGGCTGCGGCTGCCGTGGGAGGGCGCGGACCCGCCGATGGACTACGACGCGCCGCCGGGGCTGGCGTTCCACGTGCTCGACGACGACCTGCGGCTGACGACCCACTACCGGTTCCTGGCCTGAGCGCGCCCACTACGCTGTCGCGATGGCCGTCGCTCACCTCGCCCACTCCTGGCGCGTCGACTCCCCGCCGGAGACCGTCTTCGCGCACCTGACCGAGCCGCAGCACTACATCGGGCTGTCGCCGCTGGTCGTCGAGGTGCGCGACGTGCGTCGCGGCACCGACGAGCAGGGCGTGCCGGTGACCGACTACGTCGCCGTCGAACGCTTCCGGTTCCTGAAGGTGCTGCGCTGGGACAACCTGATCCGGGTGCGCCTGCGCGTGGTCGAACCCGGCGCGGCGCTGCGCCAGAGCGTGGTCAGCCCCGGTGGGGTGCGACTGGAGTGGACGGTGCGGCTGACTCCGGACGGCGACGGCACGACCGTGGACGATCAGATGGAGATCACCATGGCCGCGCCGATGCGCGGTTTCGTCACCGGCCAGGCCCGCGGCGTGCAGCTGCACCGGGCCACCGAACTGACCCGCCGCATGGCCCGACACGGCTGACCGGCGCCCACGACCGTCCTACCGGGCTGATCCCCGGCGCCGCAGTGCCACCGCGACCAGTCCGGCGGCGAGGATCACCAGTAACGCGCCGGGTGCCAGCCACCAGCGGCTCGTTCGGACAGGAGCGGATTCGGCCGGCGCGGGCGTCGGGACCGCCGCAGACGGCGGGACTGCCGTGGCGGTCGGGACGGCCGCGGACGCGGCGGGCAGCGGGCGGACGCCGATGCACAGCCCGGTGGCGCCGTTGTTCGCGTTCACCTGGTACCGCGCGCCGACGCGGAAGTCGTAGCCGCAGCTGACCTCGCTGCGGTTCACCCGCAGCCCGAGCGTTTCACCGACCCTGGCGTCGCCCTTGACCACGGAGTCGACCGTGAGCCGGACCCCCTCGTCGGTCACCTGCGTGACGGTGCCGGTGACGGTGCGCTGGGCCCGCTCGTCCTGTTCGGCCGGGGTGTGCGCGCAGGAGCAGGCCCAGGCGGGCTGCGCCGGGGAGACGACCACGACGAGACCGATGCCGACCGTGGCGAGGACGAGCAGGATTGCCGCACGCAGCTTCATGCCATCACCGACGGACCGGCACCCGCGGCGGTTCCGTCCATGTCCGCCGCAGACGCGGTTACCGGGTGACCGCGGCCTGTTCGAGCATCGCGGTGACGTGGGGGTCGTCGGACGGCATGGACAGGTCGCCGGCGAACGCCGCGAGCGCGTGCTCGCCGAGGCTGAGCTGCTGGCGCAGCCCGCGCCAGGCGTGCAGGTTGGGGTGCGGCAGCTCGGTGCAGGCCACGGCGGGTGTCAGCAGCGCGATCACGCGGTCGAGGGCGGCCGGGGTGAGCGGATAGGACGCTGAGCCGCCGCTGTGCCCGCAGACGCTGGCCAGCACCACCGCGGGCAGGAAGCCGTCGCCGACCGCGACGCGCGCGAACACGGGACGCCCGGAGACGAGCCGGGCGACGCCGAACGCGGCCGGCGGCTGCCAGCCGGGGATGGCCGCCTCGAAGCGTTGCCGTGCCGCGTCCAGGTCCGCGATGGTGCGCCACTGCTCGAGCATGTCGCGATGATGGCACGTGCCGGGGTCTGCTGTCGCGGCGGATCCCACGTCAGGGGCGGCGACACGGCGGGTGACGTGCGCACATCAGGTTCGACGAGGCGGCGTGGCGAGCGGGATGCGGGCCACCGGCGTCCACCGGTATCCGGCCGTACGGGTGTCCTGCGCGACGTCGAGCAGGTGCACCTCGCGTACGGTCAGCGCGGCGTGGCCGGGGCGCACCTGGCGCAGCGCGGCCTGCACCCGGCCGGAGTCGCCGGACCCGGTGGCGTAGGCGAGCGTGAGATGGCCGGGCATCGCCTGGTAGGCGACGGCCTCGCTGCCGAGCACATCGGAGATCGCGGCCCGGGTGCGGGTGTACACCGTGTGCAGGGGCTCGCCAGGCAGGTCGCCGTCCAGATCGGCGAGCACGACGGTGACGCTGGCCAGCGCGGAGCCGGCGGTGAGGGTGAACGCGGGCACCTCGGACAGCGCCTCGGTGAGCCGCGCGGTGAGCTTGTCGCGCTCACCGGGGCCGATCTCGGCGGCGGGGATGCCCATCACCGGCTGGACGGTGACGTGCAGCCACGGGTCGGGCACCGGGTTGAGGAAGCCGAACGGGGCCATCGCCGCCCGGCAGCCGTGCACGAGCCGGGCGAGGCCCTGGTCGCGCTGGAGGTCGGGGAGCAGGTACACATGCAGGCGGGTCCAGCCCGCAGGCCAGACCCGGGTGCCGGTGAGGAAAGGTTTCATCGGCCGCGCGGCGGCTGCCACAGCTCGAAGCGGTTGTCCTCGACGTCGTACGCCCAGCCGAACCGCCCGAACTCGCCGTCCTCGACCTCGTCGGCGACCCTGACCCCGGCGGACCGCAGCTGGGCGAGCATCGCGTCGAGGTCGTCGACCCGGAAGTTCATCATGTACGGCTGGTCGGGGTCGAGGTAGTCGGCGTCCTTCTCCAGGACCGTCCAGGTCGTCGTGCCACCCGCGTGCCAGCGGAAAGTGTGCCCGCCCCATTCTCTGACATCGATGCCGAGGTGGGTGGCGTACCAGGCCCGCAGGACTTCGGCATCGCGGGCGCGGAGGAAGACACCGCCGATACCTGTTACTCGCTGCATTCGGACATTCTCACATGAAATGAAGCGCCGGGCCGGACCTTGGCGCACGCTGCGCGCGGGGGCATGATGCTTGGCATGCTTCGTTCGATGATCGACGGCGGGCCGGTTCCGGCCGGGGCCCGCGTGCTGGGCAGCCGCAACCCCGCCGACCTGGACGACGTCGTGGCGCAGGTGGTCCTCGCCGACCCGGCCACGATCACCTCGGCCGCCCGGTCGGCGCACGCCGCGCAGCGTGCCTGGGCCGACGTGCCCGCGCCGGTCCGCGGCCAGGTCGTGGCGAACATCGGCGCGCTGGTCGAGGCCAACGCCGAGGCACTGGCGCGGCTGGTCACCCGCGAGATCGGCAAGCCGCTGGCCGAATCGCGCGGCGAGGTGCAGGAGATCGTCGACACCTGCCGGTTCTTCCTCGGCGAGGGCCGCCGCCTCTACGGCCAGACCGTGCCGTCGGAGATGCCGGACAAGCAGCTGTTCACCTTCCGCGAACCGGTCGGCACCGCGATGATCATCACGGCGGGCAACTTCCCGGTCGCCGTGCCGTCCTGGTACCTGGTCCCCGCGCTGCTGTGCGGCAACACCGTGGTGTGGAAGCCCGCCCTGTACGCCGCGGCCGCCGCCGACGCCCTCTACCAGCTGTTCGTCCGGGCCGGTCTGCCCGCCGGGGTGCTGAACCTGGTGCACGCCGACGGCCCGGAGACCTTCACGGGCCTGTCCCACGCGCTGGAGGAGGGGCTGGTGCAGAAGGTCGGCTTCACCGGCTCGACCGAGGTCGGCCGCGCGATCGGCGAGCTGTGCGGCCGCCACCTGCAGAGCCCGTGCCTGGAGCTGGGCGGCAAGAACCCGATGGTGGTCACCGAGGACGCCGACCTGGACCTGGCGGTCGAGGGCGCCTTGTTCGCCGGGTTCGGCACCGCCGGCCAGCGCTGCACGTCGCTGGGCACCGCCATCGTGCACGAGTCGGTGCACGCCGAGTTCCTGCGCCGCTTCGCCGCGGCGACGGCCGCCGCCGCGGTCGGCGACCCGACCCGCGACGTCCTGTACGGACCGCTGCTCGACGAGCGCTTCGCCGCCTCGTACGAGAAATATCTGGGTTGGATCACCGGCGGGCAGCGGGTGTACGGGGCGACCGGCCGGATCACCGCGGACAACCCCCGCGCCGGTTTCGTCGGCGACCCGGCGAGCGGCCTGTTCTACCACCCGGTGATCGTCGACGGGGTGCGTCCCGGCGACGACCTCTTCGACCACGAGACGTTCGGCCCGCTCGTCGGCGTGACCACCTACGGCGCCCTCGACGAGGCGATAGAGCTGGCCAACGCCCCCGGGTACGGGCTGTCCAGCGCGATCTACACCACGGACCCGAAGAAGGCGTTCGCGTTCCGGCGCGGCATCGGCGCGGGCATGGTCAGCGTCAACAACTCGACCTCCGGCGCGGAGGCGCACCTGCCGTTCGGCGGCAACGGCCGCTCCGGCAACGGCAGCCGCCAGTCCGGCATGTGGGTGCTCGACCAGTTCACCCGCTGGCAGGCGTTGAACTGGGACTACTCCGGCCGGTTGCAGAAGGCACAGCTGGAGGTCGCGGTCGTCCCCGCCGACCTGGACTTCCGGCTCTAACTCACCCGGCGGGCACGGGTGCGGTGGCGATCACCCTGCCGTCCGCGCCGGTCGCGGTCACCGTCGCGCCCTCCACGGTCGCCTCCGGTGCCAAGATGGCGAAGTAGACGCCGTAGTGCCTGCTGGGCAGCACCTCACCGGAGATCAGCGACGCCTCGATCGCGGTCCCAGCGGTGAACGACCGACCTATCGTAGGTAACCGGCGCAACTCGGGCTGATCTGCGAGTGGCCGCCTCGTCAGTCGGTCTGTCGCCAGCGTATCAGGGCGATGATGTCGAGGGGCCGCACGCCGAGGTGATCGCCAACGCGCCTTCCAGAGGTGACCTCGACGATCGGGCAGCCCGCCACGGTCACGGCAACGATGGGACCCTCGCCGTCCTCCGTGGCGACGACGTCGCCCAGCCGTACGCCGGTGCCGTCGGCGACAACCCAGAACTATGGCGTGCTCACGACGCGTCGCCTTGGCCAGCGCGTAGGCTCGCGAGTGCCGCGCGGACGACGGTGGTTGACCTGTTCCAAGCAACTAGCTGGGGAAAGTCGCGGGCGACCCGATCAACGGGGGTCAGCTCGCGCCGCGAACATCGTTGCCGACATCCGACGCCAGATCGCGGCCGGAGAACTCAAGTCGGGTGATCAGCTGCCAAGTCTGCCCGCGCTCAGGGAGCACTACGGATGCAGCCTGGGCAGTGTTCGGAACGCGTTGGACCGCCTCAAAGCCAGCGGCGAACTGATCTCGCATCAGGGCATCGGCCACTTCGTACCGTAGTCGGCATGCCTGCGAACCCGTATCCGCCGCCGACGCCCGAGACGCTGCACTGGCTGCACCGCGCCCTCGGTGCGCCGATCGCCGCCGTGACCCCGCTCATCGGCGGTATCGCGCACGCCATCAGCGCCGTCGACACCGCCGACGGGCGGCGGTACGCGCTGCGCCGCTGGTGCCGCCCCGGCTGGCAGGTCGAGGATCCGTGGTTCACCCCGGCGAACGAGGTCGCCGCGCTCACCGCGCTGTCCGGCACCGGCCTGCCCGTGCCCGAGGTCGTCGCGGTGGACCCGACGGGTGCGCACACCGACTTCCCGGCCCTGCTGATGACCTGGCTGCCCGGCACCATGCTGCCCAGCGCCACCCACCGCGCGGCCGCCGAACCGCCGCCGTCGACGGCCATGCTGCGCCAGCTCGTCGCCGCGGCACACGCCGTGCACGCCGTCGACGGCACGGGCGTCGCCGCGTGGGAGCCGTACGTCGTGCTCGGCGATGCCCGCCCGCCTGCCGCCACCACCCGCCCCGAGCTGTGGGAGCGGGCGTTCACAGCCGGCGCGGCCGTCGGGCCGCCCGCCCGGTCCACTCTGCTCCACCGCGATTACCACCCCGGCAACACGCTGTGGTGCGACGGCCGCCTCACCGGCATTGTCGACTGGACCAACGCCTCCCGCGGCACACCCGGCTACGACTTCGGCTACCTGCGCGTCAACCTGCTCATCGCGCACGGCCAGCAGACCGCCGACGCCCTGCTGCCGCTGCTCGACGACCGCGACCCGGCTGCCGACCTGCTCGCCTTCCTCGACATGGAATGGGAGGGTCCGCACGCGGCCCCTCTTCCCGTCATGGAGTCCTACCTGGAACAGCTGCTGTGATGCGGCAGTGTATTCACCTAGTGGTGCGAGCTCTCCGCCGCGAACATGAGCGCACGGTCCGCGGCGTCCAGTAGTTCGGCGTATGTCACCACCTGTACCCGAGTGAGCTGCGCGTTGTAGGCTCGAAGCGTTCGTTCGACCTGTTCGCGGGTGACATCCGGTAGGTTGACGTGATCCGGGTGGCCGATGACCACAGTGCCCCGCGCACGCCGATAGTCGTAGTCGAGGCCCAGTTCATTGCGATGTAGGGTGCGCAGGCTGGCGCCCATCTCGTCCAGTGACACCAGATAGTTCTGGCACTGGCTGACGGCTTCGTGCACCTCGCTCGACACGATGAAGTGATTACGGTGCCGTTTGATCAGCCTGCTGTCCGGCCCCTTCAATTCGACGACGTGCAGACTTCCATCTGCACAGATCAGGGTGATGTCGTGCTCGTCGAGCGGCACCAGGTTACGGCGCTCGGCCATGCCGACGTATTGGCCGCCGAAGAGCCAGTACCGGTCGCCGATCGCCTTGTGCATCTGCGTCTCGTTCGTGCTCCGGTCGCGGGCGAGTTGCTGCAGTTCGGCCACGGCCTGCCGGCGCTGCCGGATGACGGCGCCTTCGGCGGCGGACAGCCCTGCGGAGACCGACGTGATGCCCGACAGGACGTCATCCACATCCTCTCGGCCGGCCAGGCGCCGGCCGAGGCCGATCGGTCCCGCGTCGGCGCTGCGCCTGATCGACCTGATCGCGGCGACGCGGTCGGCCACCCGCCGCAGAAACGAGGAGAAGGTCATGCGGTCGGAGGGCTCCTGGACGGCGAAGTCGGGTGGCCGGCTGGTCGTGAGGTAGCAGATGGCGTCGTACATGTTGTCGTCGAGCAATCGCTGAAATGTCTGTTCGTAGAGTTCTTGATAAGACATGTTTCGGCGCGAGGGGGGCACTGTCGAGGATGCGGGCAGGCGCACTGGGACGCTGGATCGCTCGCAGTGCTCAAGCATGAAGACAATACCCAGACAGGGCCTGAAAGGCAGGGTCACGTCATCGGACAGCGCACGATTGTTGTCGGCGGCGAGGCCGAGGAAGTCGTCGACGCGATTGTTGAAGTTGTTGCCGAAATATGGTCCGATTGAGCTGCTGAAATCGATCGCGGCGACGAGCACGCCCTCGTCCACGATCGCGATGTCGAACGTGCGGGGCATCGATCGATAAGAGCGTTCCAAGGTGAATCTCTGGCCGGTCAGGATGTCCTCTCGCGCCACGCCATGTGCCACCAGGCCACTGATGACGGCGTCGATGACGCGGTGCACCTCCCCGACGGGCCAGGTCCCGTGTCCTGGACCCACGCGGCGTTGATCTTCGCGGGCATCCCACCACGCGCGCACCGCGTCGTTCAGTTCCTCGGTGACCACGCTGCCTCCCATCGAACCGTCCCCGGAGCAGCCGCCACAATGCACCGCCCACAGGCTTGTGTCTATCAGGCACGTCCGACGTCCACCTGCCCGTGGCGTGGTCGTCTGCCCGCTTCGCGAACCTGAGCAGTCTGCGCGCAGCGCGGGGATCAGAGCAGTGCGCCGGCGTCGAGCGCGGCGCGTGCCTCGGCCGCGGACGGCCCGGCCTGGCGGCAGACATGTTCCAGCGCGGAGCGGTACGCCGCAGCCAGGGCCTGTTCGGTCGCGACCGGCACGTCCGGCGTCACGCCGACGCTCTCCCAGTTCGTGCCGGAGACGGGGCTGACTGCGCGGGCGACCGAGATCGTCGCCTCCAGGTGCGGGTGCAGGCGGAAGCCCTCGCGCGGGTGCGCGCCGCCGCGGGTCTGCGCGCCGACGACCGTGCCGCGGCCGGTCTGCTGCACGTCGTACGCGAGCGCCTCCCCGCCGGAGAAGGTGCGCTCGCTGGTCAGCACGTACAGCGGCCGGTCACGCCCGTATCGGCGGCCGGGCACGTGGGCGTGGGTCCACGACTGTCGCACCTGGTCGGTGGCGCGCTCGTACATCCCGGTCAGCTGCACCGGCTCGTGGTCCCACAGGTAGCTCATGAACAGCCCGACCGCGGACGGCTCGCCGCCCAGGCACCCGCGCAGGTCGACGATCAGCGCCTGCACCGGCGCGAGCAGTGTGAACGCCGCGGCGTACACGTCGCCGACGAGCACGGCGGGGAACAGCACCGGTGTGATCTCCAGCAGGCCGACGTCGCCGGGCAGGCGGCGTGCTGCGGCGACTCCGCCACAGGTGCGGTCGGCCCATTGCGCCATCGCCGCGTACTCGGCCGCGTCGTCGCCGGGGACCTGCTCCGGCTGTGGTTCGGCGTGGTGCAGCAGGCGCAGGTGCTTGTCGCCGTTGACGGACTGCAGGTCGGCGGTGACCGCCGCGGCGAACGCGGCGAGGTCGGTGGGGTAGCTGTCGCGGCGGGCGGCGAGCCGTGCGGAGATCTCGGCGGCCGCGTCGGGGAACACGTAGCGCTCCTCGACCAGGGTCCGCAGCCGGTCGACGATGTCGGTCACCTCAGGGGTCTGCATGGCGTCCAGGTAAGCACGCCGCTTGACAAAGCGTCAAGAGTTCTTGACGCTTGACGCATGACACCGCGCGACACAGGCCCCGCAGACCGGGCGACCCCACCGCCGGACCCGCCCGAGAACGAGACGGTCATGCAGGTGAACGCCGCGGAGCACTACAAGGCGCTGGCCCACCCGATGCGGCACCGGCTGCTGTTCGCCCTCGAACGTCCCGCGACCGTGAGCCGGCTCGCGGCGGTGCTGCGTACCAACAAAGGCAATGTGGCGCACCACCTGAAGGTGCTCGTGGACGCCGGGTTGGTGCGGCCCGCCGGCACCCGCACCGTGCGCGGCGGCACCGAGCAGTACTACGCCCGCCCGGCCCGCGCCCTGCACTACACCGGCCCCGGCGCCGCGGAGAACACGGCGGTCGCGTTCCAGGCGCTCGGCGCGGAGATCGCCGCGGCCGCGCCCGACCCGTTCCTGGTGCTGCGCCACCTGCGGCTGACCGCCGACCAGGTCCGCGAGCTCACCGCGACCCTGACCGCGCTGGCCGAGGACACTCCTGACGCAGGGGACGACGGCACGCGGTATGGCCTGCTGCTCGGCCTCTACCGACCGCACGATCCGGACGGTCCATCTGATTGATCGACGATCTCTTCATCAGCGTTTTCTCAGCTTGGCGCAGTTGAGGTGGGCAGAACGCGTAAGGAGAGGTGGTCGTCTACATGAGCGCACAATGGCGTGAGCGGTTGCGGACGGACGTGCCCGCGTCCCTGGTGGTGGTGCTGGTGGCGCTGCCGCTGTCGCTGGGCATCGCGGTGGCGTCGGGCGCCCCGGTGATAGCGGGGTTGGTCAGCGCGGTGATCGGCGGCATCGTCGCCGGCGCGCTGGGCGGGTCGGTGGTGCAGGTCAGCGGTCCGGCGGCCGGGCTGACGCTGATCGTGGCGCAGACCGTGGCCACCTTCGGCTGGCGCGGGGCGTGCGCGGTCACCGTCGCGGCGGGCGTGCTGCAGCTGGGGCTGGGCGCGTCCCGGGTGGCGCGGGCCGCGCTGGCCGTGTCGCCCGCGGTCGTGTACGGCATGCTCGCCGGGGTCGGCGTCGTGATCGTCCTGTCCCAGCTGCACGTGCTGCTGGGCGACGCCCCGCAGGCATCGGCGCTGGCGAACCTGCGCGCCCTGCCGTCGGAGCTGCTGCACAACCACACCCCGGCGGTGTTCGTCGGCGTGCTCACCCTGGCCGTGCTGTGGGGCTGGCGGGCGGTGCCGAGCCTGGCCGGGGTCGTGCCCGCGCCGCTGGCGGCGATCGTCGTCGGCACCGCCGTCGCGGTCGTGACCGGCTGGGACCTGCAGCGGGTCGACATCCCCGACGACATCCTCGCCTTCGACATGGGCCCGATCTGGCCCGACGCCTCCCCGTCGGTGTTCCTCGCCGCGGTCGGCGCGGTGGCACTGGTCGCCAGCGTCGAGTCGCTGCTGTGCGCGGTCGCCGTGGACCGCATGCACGACGGCCCGCGGGTCAACCTGGACCGCGAGCTGGCCGGGCAGGGCGCGGCGAACATCGTCGCCGGGGCGCTGGGCGGGCTGCCGGTGGCCGGGGTGATCGTGCGCTCGACGACCAACGTGAACGCCGGCGGCCGGTCCCGGCTGTCCACGGTGCTGCACGGGGTGTGGATCCTGGTGCTGGTCCTGGTGGCCGCGCCCGTGATCGAGCTGATCCCGCTGCCCGCGCTGGCGGCGCTGCTGGTCTACACCGGGGTGCAGATGGTCAACCTGACCCACGCCCAGCAGGTCCACCAGCACCGCGAGATGCCGGTGTACGTGCTGACGATGCTCGCCGTGGTGGTGCTGGGCCTGTTCGAGGGCGTGCTCGTCGGCATGGGGTGCGCGCTGCTGCTGTCGATCTGGCGGCTCACCCACGCCACCGTGCGGGCCTACCAGGACGAGAACGGCTGGCACGTCGCCATCGAGGGCTCGCTGACCTTCCTCGCGGCGCCGCAGCTGACCCGGACGCTGGCCCAGGTGCCCGCGGGGGTCGCGGTCGGCGTCGAGCTCAACGCCGACTTCATGGACCACGCCGCGGTGACCGCGCTGCACGACTGGCGCACCGCGCACGAGCGCGGCGGCGGCAGCGTCGAGGTGCACGAGCTGCACCACCACTGGTACGCCGATGCGATCACCGGCCGGCGTTCGCCGGCCCGGAAGATGCACCCGACCGCCTGGCTGCTGCCCCGCGTGCACCGCGCGGTGCCGCACGGGGCCCGCGAGCGCCTGGCGCGCGGCGCGCGGCTGTTCCACCGGCACGGCGCGCGCCGGGTCGGCCCGCTGCTGGCCGATCTGGCCCGCACCGGTCAGCAGCCGACGCAGCTGTTCATCACCTGCGCCGACTCGCGCGTCGTGCCCAGCATGATCACGTCGACCGGCCCGGGGGATCTGTTCACGGTGCGCAACGTCGGCAACCTGGTGCCCCGGCACGGCGACGGCGAGCACGACGGCAGCGTGCCCGCCGCGATGGACTTCGCGCTGCACGTGCTGCAGGTGCGCACCATCACGGTGTGCGGGCACTCCGGCTGCGGCGCGCTGGCCGCGCTGCTGCGCCCGGGCACCCTCCCGGCGCGGATGCCGGACCTGCTCCGCTGGCTGCGCCATGCCCAGCCCAGCCTGCACCGGGTGAGCCAGGGGGCCGTCGGCGACGGCGACCACCTGACGCAGCTCTGCCAGCAGAACGTGGTCCAGCAGCTGGAGAACCTGATGAGCTACCCGGACGTGGCCGAACGCGTCCACGACGGACGCCTGGAGCTGGTCGGCATGTATTTCGACATCGCCACCAGTCGCATCCACCTGCTGGACCCGACCCACACCCGGTTCACGCCCGTGTCCAGCCACTGACCGTCCCGCAGGTGGGCTCGGAAGGAAGGCCGGACGCACGGCCGGGCCGGGGTGTAGACGACGTTCAGCACGCCGGTCTTGAACGTCTCGGACGACGCCAGGGTGAGCGGGATCGTCTCGCCGTCGTCGAACAGGCGCTGGCCGTGGCCGACCACGATCGGGTGGATCAGCAGGTGCAGCTCGTCGAGCAGGCCGGCCCGCAGCAGTGAGCGCACCAGCACGACGCTGCCGGTGATGCCGAGGTTCTTGCCCGGCTGCGCCTTGAGCTCGCGCAGCTCGTCCAGGTCGCGCACGATGGTGCTGTTCTCCCAGGTCGCTTCCTGCAGGGTGCTGGACACGACGACCTTGCGCTTGCCGTTCATGACGGCCGCGAACTCGTCCTCGCTCGTGGGCCAGTACTCGGCGAAGCCGTCGTAGGTGGTGCGGCCCAGCAGCATCACGTCCGAGCTCTCCATGAGCGCGCCGACGGCCGCGCCCATGGCGTCGTCGAAGTACGGGAAGTGCCAGGTGTGCGGGTCCTGGACGACGCCGTCCAGCGACACGAACAGTCCAGCGACGATCTTCCTCATGATGTCCTCCGGTAGGTGTCAGCGCCGTGCCCGGGTGGCCCGGCTGCTGTCTCACCCACTCAGACGAACGAGCCCCGGCAAACTCATCGGCCCTCGGAAGAAAAATTTGTCGGCTCCCCGAACGGGGCACTGACCTGCGCCGACGTGTTCGACTCCGGTACGCCGATGAGTCGGGGCCGCGCCGACCGTCCTAACTGACAGGTGCCCCGCGCCCGGCCCGCGTCCGGCGGTGGGCGGGCACCACGGAGGAGGCGGGCGTGCGCGAGCACGGGCGGGAGTCGTACGCGGTGCTGGTCCTCGGCCCTTCGCTGGGGGCGGGGGACCTGGCGGCGCTGTGCGCCCGGGTCGACGAGGCCCGCAGCGACCTGTCGGCGGGCGGTGACCTGGTGGTGCTCTGCGACGTCGGCGCGCTGACCCGGCCGGACCTGGCCGGGCTCGACGTGCTGGCCCGGCTGCGCCTGCACACGAGCCGGGCCGGGGGCACGCTGCGGCTGTGGCGGGCCGGCCCGCACCTGCGGCTGCTGCTGGAGCTGACCGGGCTGCGCAGCGTGCTGCCGTCGCATCCGGGCGACTCAGCCGACGAGTTCGGCCTCCTTGCCCCGCACGAGCACGGGGGGCAGGCCGAACAGCGGGAACAGCCGCTCGGTGTCGAGGAAGTTGTTGACCCCGGCGATCCGTCCGGCTGAGATCTCCAGGACGATGAGCGCCCACGGCTCGTGGCGGTCCGGGTCGTCGGTGGGCCGGTACTGCCCGAAGGCGGGCAGGCCGTTGGCGGCGACGGGCACCAGCCGCGAGCCCTTGCAGCCGATGCCGATGCCGAGCATCCAGGTGCTGATGTCGTCGATCCCGCGGAACCACAGGTCCAGCGGCGGCATGGACAGCGTCGCGTCCTCGTGCAGCAGTGCCGCGAGCGCTTGCAGGTCGTAGCGTTCGAAGGCCTCGACGTATCGGGCGAGCAGGGCGGCCTGGTCGGCGTCGGTCGGGGCCAGCACGTCGGCGTCGGTGGCGCTGACCGCGCTGAGGCTGGCCCGGGCGCGCTGCAGGGCGCTGTTGACCGAGGCGACGGTCAGACCGAGCAGCTCGGCGGTCTCGGCGGCGCTCCACGCGAGCACCTCGCGCAGGATCAGCACCGCGCGCTGCTTGGGGGCCAGGTGCTGCAGCGCCGCCACGAAGGCGAGCCGGACCGACTCGCGGGCCACGGTCAGGTCCGCCGGGTCGGCGGTGTCGGGCAGCAGCCGGTCGTCGGGCGCGGGGCCGACCCACACCGACTCGGCCAGCGGCACGGGCGCGCTGGTGACCCGCTCGGGCGCGCCGGCCGAGGCCAGGTCCATCGGGCGGGCCCGGCGCTGGGCGCTGCCGAGCATGTCCAGGCACACGTTGGTGGCGATGCGGTAGAGCCACGAGCGGACGGCCGAACGGCCCTCGAACTGCTCGTATCCCTTCCAGGCGCGGATCAGGGTCTCCTGCACCGCGTCCTCGGCCTCGAACGCCGAGCCCAGCATCCGGTAGCAGTAGGCGGTCAGTTCCCGGCGGTGCGCTTCGAGCATCTCCTCCACGTCCGCGAACCTACACCCGCCGCCCGACACGAACCGTCACCCCGACGGGGCATCGGCGTCCGCGCGGGCGCGGCCGTGCTGTGTAAAAGATTCTTGACATCGTATCGAAGCCGCCCTACCTTCGAGATGTCAAGTTTTCTTAACATGGCCGCGGGTGCGGCGTGGTTCCGCGCACCCGGAATCAAGGAGGAGCCACCATGCACGCGCTGACCCGTACCGCCCGCGTGACCGGGCTGTTCTACCTCGGCAACGCCATCACCGCGATACTCGGACTGCTCATCGTCCGGCCCCGACTGTTCGCCGCCGACGACGCCCAGGCGGCTCTGGCCGACCTGATCGCGCACGAGTCGCTCGCCCGCGCCGCCGTCGCCCTGGAACTGGGCATGGTTGTCACGCAGACCCTCGCCGCCGTCTGGTTCTACCGCCTGTTCCGTACCGTGGACGCCGTCACCGCGAGCGGGATCGCCGCCTTCGGCCTGGTCAGCGCAACCGTGGGGCTGGTCAGCGCCGCTCTGCTGGCCACGGCGGTCGGGCTGGCGGTCGACCCGGTCGGCGACGCCGCGGGCGTCGTCCCGGTGCTGCTCCTGATCAGCGACAACCTGTGGGGCGTGGGCGCGCTGTTCTTCGGCCTGTGGCTCCTGCCCATGGGCCGGGGCGTGCTGCGATCCGGCTGGATGCCCCGCGTCCTGGGCTGGATCCTGCTGACCGGCGGCGTCGGGTACGTGGTCAGCGCGTTCGTCGTATACCTCGCCCCCGACGCATCCGTCGTGGCCGAGGCGCTCACCTATCCCGCCGCCGTCGGGGAACTCTGGATGGTCGGCTACCTGCTCATCCGCGGCGTGCGCCGAACGGCATCGGCGGAAGCGCCGCCGACCGTTCACCCGCTGGCGCCGGTGGCGGGCTGAAGCGCCGTCGATGCCGCGGCAGCGGGCTGCGGGGCGGTTGCGGGCGGGGGCGGGGCGGGCGACGTATCTTCGGGCGATGGACAGCCGCGAGATCTCCACGGACCGACGTCTCACCGACTTCCTCGTCGAGTACCTGGGCAAGTGGACCGAGGCGCAGGGGCTGACCGTGGTCGGCAGCCCGGTGCGGACCCGCCCGGGATGGGACGGCCAGGTCCGCGACGTGGTCGGGGTGTCGACGCCGCACGGCGGGGTGCTGTCCGTTCCCCCGGAAGCCCTCGACGCGGTACGCGACGCGGTGCGCACCTGGGACGACGTGCCCGAGCACCTGCCCGCGGCACTCGGGCGGCCCGACGCGACCGCGTACCGCGGCGTGTTCCGGTGGACGCAGACCCCCGCCGAGCTGCCGGACGCGGGACAGTGGGTGGACGCGCTCGACCCGCGCGTGCCGGAGTGGCTGCACCCGTTCGGCGGGCAGGTGCTGATCAGTTTCGACGACGCGGGCCGGTACGCGGCGGGCGTGGGCGTGAAGCGGCACAACACCGCGGGTATGGAGATCTCCGTCGGCACCGAGGAGGCGCACCGGGGCCGCGGCCTGGCCACGGGACTGGTCGCGCAGGCGGCGCGCTGGATCCTCACCCAGGGCGCGGTGCCGATCTACCTGCACGACCCGGCGAACACCGCGTCGGACCGCACCGCGCGCAGCGCCGGCTTCCCGGACCTCGGCTGGCACATCATCGGCGTCGGCGGCCGCCCGCTGGGCGAACCCCGCGCGGCGCGGTCCACGCCCGACTAGGCCGTTTTTCACAAGTGAGTGGCCGGGCCGGTGTTAGTGGCTTTCGATCAGGTGCGGTGGGTGTTCGGGGTTCGTGCAGGTGGTGGGTTTGTGTCGGTGGTGTGTGGCAGGGTGTGCTGCCGTGGCCCGTTTCACCACGTTCCGGTTCACCGTGAACCCGACCGCCGAGCAGGAGACTGTGCTGCGCCGGCATGCGGGTGCGGCCCGGTTCGGCTACAACCAGTGCCTGCGGCTGGTCAAGCAGGCCCTGGACGGCAAGCAGTGCGGGGTGGGCGGCAAGGTTCCGTGGTCGGGCTTCGACCTGATCAACGCGTTCAACGCGTGGAAGCATTCGGCTGACGCGGGCAGGTTGATGGTCGCCAGCGCCGACGGGACGATCACGGTGGCCGTCACTGGTCTGGCGTGGCGGTCCCAGGTGCATCAGCAGGTGTTCGAAGAGGCCGCGGTCGATCTGGGCCGTGGACTGGCCGCTTACACGGCCTCGCGTAGCGGTGCCCGCAAGGGCCAGCGGGCGGGCTTTCCGAGGTTCAAATCGAAGAAGCGCGCACCGCTGTCGTTTCGTATCCGCTGCAAGACCTCGGCCACGGGCCGGGCCAACATCCGCGTCGGCGAACACACGCCGCGCACCGTGACCATGCCCGCCCTCGGCACCCTGGCGGTCCGTGAGGACACCCGCCGCCTACGGCGGATGCTCGCCAAAGGACGGGCGAAGATCGTATCGGCAACGGTCGGTCACCACGCCGGCCGGTGGGCGGTGTCGCTGACCTGCGAAGCCGCCGAGTTGAACGACGCCGCCCGTCACCAGCCCGCCACCAGCGGGACCGGCTGGGTCGGCATCGACCGCGGCCTGACGGCGTTCATCGTGGCCGCCCGCGCCGACGGCACCGAAGCCGGGCGAGTCGACGACTGGCCGCGGCCTTCCCGGGCGGGCATGGCACGGCAGCGGCGCCTGGCCCGTGACGTCACCCGCAAACAACGCGGCTCGAACAACCGCGCCAAGGCAGCAGCCCGGCTGGGCCGCCACCACGCCCGGGTCGCCGCGACCAGGCGCCGTTTCCTGCACAAGGTCTCCAACGAGCTGGTCAAGACCCACGACCGGCTCGCGATCGAGACCCTCACCATCACCGGCATGATGCGCAACCGGCGCCTGGCCGCGGCGGTCGCCGACGCCGCCTGGGGCGAACTCGGCCGACTATTGACGTACAAGCAGCAGTGGCGAGGCGGACACCTCACCCCGGTCGACCGCTGGTACCCGTCGACCAAGACCTGCGCCCGCTGCCGGACCGTGGCCCCGGCCATGCCCCTGGACCAGCGCACGTTCGTCTGCGGAGCGTGCGGGTATCAGGCCGACCGGGACCACAATGCCGCGGTCAACCTCGCCATCTGGGCCGAGCAGCACCACGCTCAGATCCGGGACCTCCACGCAGGGGGCCCGGTCATCAACGCCCGCCGAGGGGAAGGCTCTGGCCCGCGCACACGCGCAGGCGAAACCAGCCCCGATGACGCGGGAACCGCACCCAACCCACCCGGGGCCAGGCGCGGACGCCCGAGAAGGGCGCTGTCTCACAACTCCACCGAGTTATGAAACAGGCCGTAGAACGTCTTGACGTAGCGGGCGTAGCGGTGCTCGACGGTGAACCCGGCCGACTGGTACAACCCCAGCGCGCCGGTCGGGCCGGCCACGTCGACACCTAGTCCGGCCTGGGCGAACCCGGCCAGCTGGGCATGCCGCAGCGCCGACGCCAGCAGCGTGCCCGCGACACCGCGGCCGCGGTGCTCGCGACGGGTGCCGATGACGGCGATCCAGGCCTCGGCACGGCCGGTCGCCTGCGTGTCGGCCTCGTAGTGATGCGTCAGCAGGATCGCGGCCAGCGCGTCGCCCGCGCCTGTCACCGGGCTGTCGGCGCGGGCGACGAACGACAGGTCGGGGCGGAACGTGCGGGTGCCGGTGAACCAGTGCTGCCACGCGTCGGGCGTCTTCTCGGAGGCGCCCCAGTGGTCGGCGAACGCCGCGTTGCGGACCAGGCGTGCCGCCTCGTCGTGGCGATCCAGGTCGAACCGCTCGATGCGATACCCGTCAGGCACGGCGATCTCCGGCAGGTCGCCGGCCAGCGGGCGGCGCATCGCGAAGAACCAGCGCTGCGGCGCGAAACCCGCGCGGGTGAACAGGGCCTGCTTGCCCTCATTGGTGTCGCTGACGTCGGCATGCAGCTCGCACGGCGCGTCAGGGTGCCGGGCGGCGGCCACCGCCGCGGTCGCCTCGATCGCCCACTCCACGAGCTGCCCGCCCAGGCCCCGCCGCCGGTACGCCGGCCGTACGAAGCCGTCGAAGAAGACGCGGTGCACGGGCGCCGGTGAACCGTTGGACCCCAGCACGCCGTAGGCGGCCAAGCGGTCGCCGTCCCACACCCCGACGGACGCGGCGGCCAGGTCGAGGCCCGAGTCCGCCAGCTGCTCGGCGACGTCGTCGGCGTCGTAGTGCTCACCGATCTGGTCGGCCAGCTCCGCGTCGGCGATCACCTCGGCGCAGTCGGCGGCGTCGCTCACACGCAGCGGTTCCCATCGCATCGCGCGAGCCTACGAACGGGCCGGGGTCGTCGCGAGTGATTTTCGTACCACTTGCTCCCCAGGGCCGGAAGGCGCGTGGAATCATTCGAGCCGACCCGCAGGAGCAGACCATGACTTATGTCGTACGCAGGACCGAGCCGGGGGAGTGGCCGCAGCTGCGCGCCCTGCGCCTGGAGGCGCTGCAGGATTCGCCGGGTGCCTTCGGCACCACGTACGCCGACGCCGCCGCGCTCGCCGACGAGGCCTGGCAGCAGCAGGCGGAGCAGGACGCGAACTCGCCGACCTCGGCGACGTTCATCGCGGCCACCCCGGACGGCCACTGGGTGGGGATGGCCGGCTCGGCTCCGGTGGAGGTCGTCCCCGGCACCTACTGCATCCAGGGCGTCTACGTGACGCCCGCACACCGCGGCAGCCCGGGCGGACTGGCGGCCCGGCTGGTCGAGGTCGCCATCGCGTGGGCCCGCGACAACACCGACGCGTCCTGGCTCACGCTGGGTGTGCACGAGGACAACCAGCGAGCGCAGGCCTTCTACCGGCGGATCGGGTTCACCGAGACCGGCAAGGTCGTGCCCTGCCGCCTCGACCCGTGCCGGAAGGTCACCATCCTGGGCTACGAGAAGTTCCGCCCGATCACCGCCCGCTAGTCTGGCGATCATGGCAGATTGGGGTACCCGCCCGGCTTCGACGGCGGACGTCGAGCCGGTGGCGGAGTTGCGCGCCGTGGTGCTGCGGGCGGACCTGGAACGGCTCGGACGCTACGACGAGCACCGGGTGCGGCAGCGGCTGCGGGACAAGTTCGCCCCGGAGCACACCCGGGTGATCGAGGTCGGCGGCGAGTTCGCGGGCTGTGTCACGCTGCGCCCGGCCGACGACGCCCACTGGCTGGAGAACTTCCTGCTGGACCCGCAGCTGCACGGCGGCGGCATCGGCACGGCCGTGCTGGCCGGGCTGCTGGAGCAGTGCGACCGTGCCGGCACCCGGGTCCGGCTGCAGGTGCTGCAGGGTAGCGCGGCGCGGCGGCTGTACGAGCGGCACGGGTTCGCGGTCGAGACCGAGGACCCGGTGGACGTGTTCATGATCCGCGAGCCGGTCCCGGCCGACAGCGACGAATGACCGCCGACCGGGGTTCGGCCCGGTCACCGGGTCAGTGGTGCGGTGCGGCCGGACGGTCGGCATGCCGCAGGTGGGCCCGCACCGCGTCGAGGAAGGCCTCGGGGGCGTCGCGGTGGATGCAGTGGCCCACCGGGATCGTCACCAGGCGGCCGTGCGGGAAGCGAGCGGCCATCGCGGCGATGCGGTCCTGGGGCAGGAAGCTGCTCGGGCCGCCGCGCAGCGTCAGCACCGGGCAGGTGACCGCGTCGACCGCGTCCCACCAGGCCGGATCGGGTGCGTTGAGCTGGCCCACGATGTGCCGGCGGATCTCGTGGCGGGGCACTTTGAGACCCATCGGGTCCGGCGGCGGCGTCTCCTCCAGCACCAGGCCCGACACCCGCTCCGGCCGGGCGTACGCGACCAGGTAGGCCGCCACGCCGCCCATCGAGTGCCCGACGAGTGTCACGTCGCGCAGGTCGAGCACGTCCAGGAACCCGACGACGTCGTCACGCAGCAGCTCGAACGAATACCGGTCGGTCCGCTCGCTGGCCCCGTGCCCGCGCAGGTCCACGGCGTACACCCGGCGGTCCGCGGCGAGCGCCGGAGCGATGTCCGCCCACGCCGAGCTGTCGGCGCTGCCGCCGTGCAGCAGCACCACCGGCGGCGCGGCGGGCGGGCCGAGCACCCGGTAGGCCAGCCGCACACCGCCCACGTCGATGATCTGATCACCTGACATGGTGGCGAGCCTACCGGCGGCAGCGGATTGTCGACTTCGCGACCGAGCGGATGGTCACGCACCGCGTCGGCGCGAACGAATCGGCTGCTCATTCCTGATTGGGCATACCCTTTTCACAGGCCGCCGCACGGGTCGCGGCTCAGGGGAGGGATGTCTGTGTCCGCACCGTCCGATGCCGCCACCACGACCACTGCCGAGACGACACCCGCGACCGGCTCCGTGCTGCCGCAGATGCGGGTGATGTGGTGGGAGCACGGCGTGCGCGCCCGCGCCGACGCAGGGCTGCGCACCCTGGCCCAGGCGCTGCCGCGGCTGGTCGGCACCGCGCTGCGCATCGCCTGGCGCGCCGACCGGGCCCGCACCGCGATCGTGCTGTCCTGCACGGTGCTGGCCGGGGTCATGTCGACGGCGGGCCTGCTCGCCACGCAGCAGGTCCTGGTCGGCCTGTTCGCCGCCGCGCCGACCCCGGACCGGGTGGCCGCGGCGCTGCCCGCCCTGATCGTGCTGGCCGGGGCGGCGGCGCTGCGCGCGGGCATGGGCATCGCCACCGGGTACGCGCTCAACGGCCTGACGCCGCGGGTGGACCGGGCCGTGCAGCGGCAGCTGTTCGAGGCGACGACGGCCGTGCGGCTGGACGCGTTCGACGAGGACGCGTTCGCCGACGACATGGAACGCGCCGCGCGCGGCATGGAGTCGGTGATCGGGCTGGTCAACGCGATGATGGCGCTGGCCGCGGGCGCCATCGGGGTGCTGGCCGTCGCGGTGGCGCTGGTCGTCGTGCATCCCCTGCTGCTGGGCGCGATGCTGCTGGCCACGGTGCCCAACGCGTGGGCGGCGCTGAAGGCCGGGCACCTGGAGTACCAGACGTACCTGGCCGGGTCGGTGCGCCGCCGCCGCATGTGGATCCTGAACCGGTTGATGGCCGACCGGATGACCGCCGCGGAGCTGCGCGCCTACGGGCTGCGCGGGTTCCTGCTCGGCCAGTACGACACGGTGATGGAGACCGAGACCCGCATCCAGCTGGACCTGGCCCGCCGGGTCACCACGACCAACGCGCTGGGCGCGATGGCGGGCGGCGTCGCCACGGGCGCGGTGTACGGGCTGCTCGGCTGGCTGCTGCTGGACGGCGCGATCCCGCTGTCGGCCGCGGCGACCGCCGTGATCGCGCTGCAGGCGGCCCGCCATTCGCTGAGCACTGTCACCTACCAGGTCGACGCGCTGTACATGGAGGGCCGGCACTTCGACGACTACACCGAGTTCATGGAGCGGGCGAAGGCGCACGTGCCCGCCGCGGACGGCAGCCTGCCCGCGGCCGAGCTGGAGACGCTGCGGGTCGAGCAGGTGAGTCTGAGCTACCCCGACCGGGCGGCCCCGGCGGTAGACGGGGTGTCGCTGGTCGTGCACGCCGGGCAGACGGTGGCGTTCGTGGGGGAGAACGGCTCCGGCAAGACCACCCTGGCCGCGGTGATCGCCGCGCTGCGGGCCCCGTCGGCGGGCACGGTCTCGTGGAACGGCGTGCCGCTGGCCGAGCTGGACGCCGACCAGCTGCGGGCCAGGATCGCGGTGGTGTCGCAGGACTACTGGAAGTGGCCGTTCACCGCGGAGGTCAACATCCGGCTGGGCGAGGCGGGCGCGCCGGTGGCGCGCGAGCGCATCGAGGCGGCGGCGCTGCGCGCGGTGGCCCACGACATGATCATGCAGTTGCCGTTCGGGTACGACACGCTGCTGGACCGCACCTTCGCCGACGGGCAGGACCTGTCGGGCGGGCAGTGGCAGCGCATCACCGCGGCGCGCGGCTTCCTGCGCGACGCGGACCTGCTCATCATGGACGAGCCGTCGTCGGCGCTGGACCCGCGTGCCGAGGACGCCCTGTTCCAGGCGATCCGGGACCGGCAGGGCCGGCGGACCACCATCCTGATCACGCACCGGCTGGCCAATGTGCGCCACGCCGACGTCATCTACGTGCTGCACGAGGGCCGGCTGGTGCAGTCGGGCCGCCACGACGAGCTGATGGCGGCCGGCGGCCGGTATGCGGAGCTGTTCACGCTCCAGGCCCACGGTTACCTGGCCGCCGGCTGATCTCCTCATATCATGACAAGGTGGGCGAGGTGCCGGAGGAGACCGTGCGTGAGCTGTACACGGCCCTGCCCGAGCAGTTCACGGCCGCCCGCGACGCCGCGGCCGCGGCGGCCAAGGCGGCCGGGCACGGCGCGCAGGCCACCGCCATCAAGCGGCTGCGCCGGCCCACCCTCGCCGCGTGGCTGGTGAACCTGCTGGCACACCGCGCACCCGAGCGCATCGGCGAGCTGACCGCGCTGGCCGCCGAGCTGCGCGACGCTCAGCGGCAGCTGCGCGGCGCGGACCTGCGCACGCTGACCGTGCGGCGCCGCGAACTGCTCTCGGCGCTGGCCGGACAGGCCGCGGACCTGGCGGTGCAGGCCCAGCCCACGCTGAGCCCGTTGAAGCTGCCGCTCACCGAGGTCGAGCAGACCCTGGCCGCCGCGCTCGCCGACGACGACATCGCCGCGCAGGTCCGTGCCGGAGCGGTCGTGAAGGCCGTTTCCTACACCGGGTTCGGCGCGGCGCTGCCGTCCGGCGACGAACCCGATGACAATGAACCCTCAGGCGACGCCGAGACCGGCGGCCGCGCCGCAGCCAGGGGCACCGTGCGGGCGATCGGCGGCCGTGCGGCAACCAGGACCGCCACCCGGAAGGGCCCGGCCGCGGCGACCGGAGGCGGGACCGTGGCCCGGCAGGGCTCGGTCACGGCGATCGAGCCTGCGCGGGTCGCCCCGACGGCGGTTGCGGAGGTCGAGCCGCCGGTGCCGGTCGGGCTGCGGCGGGAGCTGG
Source organism: Catellatospora chokoriensis (assembly GCF_011297315.1). Lineage (NCBI taxonomy): Bacteria > Bacillati > Actinomycetota > Actinomycetes > Micromonosporales > Micromonosporaceae > Catellatospora > Catellatospora chokoriensis. The sequence continues at coordinate 47,079 of NZ_JAAOTI010000011.1, read as the reverse complement.
ACGCGGCGCGTGACGCCGAGCGGCGGGCGCGGGGCGAGGTGGCGACGGCGCGGGCGGCCGAGGCGTCGGCTGTGGACGAGCTGGCACAGCTCAGGGACGCGCTGGCGGCGCTGGAGGAGCGGCGCGGCCGGGCACAGCAGGAGGCGAACGGGCGGCGGGCGGCCCGGACCGCGGCGGAACGGGCGCTGGCCGCGGCCGTGCGCCGCACCGCGAAGGCGCAGGCGGCGATCGACGTCGCGACGGCATGACAACGGCCCGGCGCGGGGCCGGACCGACACGGCAGGAGGAGCGGACCATGTTCGGCAGGACGCGAGCGTTCTCGGGGTTCTCGGTCGACGACATCGACCAGGCCAGGCGGTTCTACGGCGAGACGCTGGGCCTGGAGGTCACCGACCTCGGCGGCGGCCTGCTGCGGCTGGAACTGGCCGGGGGCGGCCAGGTGCTGATCTATCCGAAGCCGGATCACGAGCCGGCGACGTACACCATCCTGAACTTTCCGGTGACCCACCTCGAGGCCGCGATGGGGGAGCTGCGCGAACGCGGCGTCGAATTCGAGAAGTACGACACCGACGACCTGAAGACCGACCCCACGGGGGTGTCCGACGCCGACACGGGCCCCCGCATCGCCTGGTTCAAGGATCCGGCGGGCAACATCCTCTCGGTGCTGGAGGAGGACTGACCGCCGCCCTCCCTGGCGTGTCCGCCCGAGGAGACACTACGGTGACGGCCCAGGACGTGTCCGCCGGCGCGGGCGCCGGACGGGGAGAGTCGCATGGCCGGGGCAGGGCGGGGTGTGGGTCGGCGTTCGATCGTGCGAGGGCTCGTCCTTCTCCTGCTGCTGCCACTGGCTGCGTGCACCGGGGGCGGCCCGCGCGGCGACGGCGAGCAGCCCGCGTTGACGCCCGAGCAGACCGCGGCCGCGCTGGCCTCGCCGGATCCGGCGCAGCGCCGCCGCGGGGCCTGGTCGGTGCTGGTCAACCTGGGCGTGGCCGTCTACACGCCGACGGGTGAGCAGGTGCTGGCCGGGGTCCGGCCGGGCGCGGACGGGGTGCATGTGCTCCAGGCGCAGGTGGACACCCTCGCCGAGATGGCGGGCACGGCCCGGGAGCCGATGCTGGACTTCCTGCGGCGGCTGTCGGAGCTGGGCGTGCGGCGTGCGCCGGCCGAGCTGCTGGAGCTGTACCGGACGACATACTGGCAGGGGCGCGGCAGTTGGCTGGTGCGGCTGCTCCAGGCGCGCAAGGTGGACTTCTCCGGTGACGGGTCGGCCGGGCCCCCGGTCGACGCGCTGTCGGAGTGGCTGATGCTGCTGGACGGTTTCGTCGACCCGGCCGGGTCGGTCCGGGTGCCCGAGCGCGCGCCGATGGGCACGGGGCAGCGGTCCGCGCCGGAGACGGCCGGCTGGGGGCTGGTGTACGCGGCGGGCGGCCGGGACCTGGCGCTGGGTGACGCGCCCGCGATGGCGTACGCCCACGCGATGCTGCGCTGGCAGGACGTGCGGATCCGGATGTCGCCGCAGGGCGTGCGCCTCGCGCAGGGTCCGGGCGGGCCCGGTGACGCGCTGGACGTGGTGGCGACGGTGGACGTGGCGCAGGCGGCCGGATTCGGGCCCGCGCCGCTGCTGGTGGCGGACGCCGCGCCCGGCTCGGTGGACCTGGCCTGGTTGCCTCCGGCGGAGCTGGGCGGGCACGTGGAGCTGGGCGCGGGCGGGTTGGCGCCGCAGCGTGCCGTCACCGACGCCGCGGGCCGGGTGACGGTGCGGCTGCGGGCCGCGGTGGACCCGGGCGCGGCGACCGATCCCGCGCGGACCGTCACCGGGATGCTGCAGGCCGCGCCGATGGACAACCTGAAGCTGTTCCAGGCGGTGTTCGCCGGTGCGCCGGCGGGACTGGCCGGGTTCCTGGCGCCGATGCCGCGGCCCGTGGGGCAGCTGCCGGTGACCGTCACCTGGCACGGCAAGGAGGACTGCGCGACGTTCACCGACGGCGAGTGGACCGGCACCGCGACGGTGTCGGGCGGGGTCCGGGTGTCCGGCGCGACGTTGCGGCCCGACGGCGGCGAGATCACGTTCCGGCTGGTGGTGTCGGGTGGCAACGTGGTCGCAGGTGAGGTGGGTCAGCTGACCGAGCTGTCCGGTGCGGCCGGCGGCGGCCAGGTCACGGGCACGCTCGACAGCACGAGCCGGCCGGTGGGCGCCGCCGGTGCGGTGGCGTTCGCCAGCGCCGCGAGCACGCTGGAGTGGTCCGTCGGCGAGCAGCCGGCGAAGACGGCGCAGGTGTCGGTCGAGGGGCGGTTCGCGCCGCGGGAGGGCGACTGCTCGACGCTGATCGGTGACCTGGCGCTGACGGCGCGCGGCAAGAACGCCGCCGACGGGATCTCCGGCACCCTCACGGCGCGGTTCACGGCCACCAGCGCGGGATGAGGCCAGGCCGGGGCGCCGTCACCGGTGAGCTGCGTCGTCTCATGTGGACGGTTCTCGTACATGTGTTCTAAAACACACACCGTATATTAACCGACTACTGGTTGACACCAAAGTGATGTATTTAGATATCCTGCTAGTGCGCGGATAACCAGTGGTTTGATTGGCGGCCTTCGGGCAAACCGCTGGTTGTGCCGGTGTGTTCCACCACGTCCCGAACCGGGTGCGGGCCCGGACCGGGCGATCGCCGGCTCCGCGTGCTCATCACTGCGATGACGGAGGCGGAACATGTCAGACAGTCCAGGCGCGACCACCACGGTCGCCAGCGCGTACGACCTCATCGGCGGTGCGCCGTCGGTGCGCGAGGCGGTGGACCGGCTCTACACCTACCTGCTCGCCGACGAGCAGCTCGCCGACTACTTCGACGGGATCGACCTGCCCAGGCTCAAGAGCCACATGGTCGGGTTGCTCAGCCACGTGCTCGGCGGCCCCGGCGGATACCCGGTGGAGAACCTCGGCCCCGCGCACGCCCGGTTGAACATCAGCGCGGCGCACTACCAGCGGGTCGCGCAGTATGCCGCCGGAGTGCTGTTCGAACTGCACGTCCCGATGGACGTCATCCTCCAGGTGGGACAGGTGCTGGCCAGCGTGCAGCCCCTGATCGTGGCCGAGCCGGCGGCGGCCTGAGGATGGACGCCGCGCGCCTGCAGAGCAGCTTCGCCGTCGTGTCCGCACACGGCGACCGAGCCGCCCAGCACTTCTACGCCTTCCTCTTCGTGGCGTATCCGGAGCTGCGCGACCTGTTCCCGGTGTCCATGGCCGGCCAGCGGGACAAGCTGCTGCAGGCGTTGGGGCACGTCGTGTCGCACGTCGACCGGCTCGACCAGGCCGTGCCGTACCTGGAGGGCCTGGGCCGCGACCACCGCAAGTTCTCGGTCGTCGGGGCGCACTACGCACAGGTCGGGCAGGCACTGCTGGCCACCCTGGAGCACTTCCTGGGCGAGCAGTGGACCGACGACCTGGCCGCACAGTGGTCGGCGGCGTACGACCTGGTGTCGGGCACCATGCTGCGGGCGGCCGAGCACGCCGCCCGCAGCCAGCCCGCCTGGTGGACCGCGGACGTGCTCGAACACGAACGCCGCGGCCCGGACCTGGCCGTGTTCACGGTGCGTCCGACTATGCCGCTGACGTACCGGCCCGGACAGTCGGTGGCCCTGGAGTGCCCGTTGCGGCCCCGGGTCTGGCGTTTCCTGTCGCCCGCGAACACCCCGCGCGCCGACGGCACCATCGAGTTCCACGTCCGCGCCCAGTCCGGCGGCGAGCTCAGCCCGGCCCTGGTCCACCAGTTGCGGGAAGGCGACCAGGTGCGGCTGGGCGCACCCGTGGGGCGGCAGCTCACCCTCACCCCGGGCGGTGGCCGCGACCTGCTGCTGATCGCCGCGGGCACCGGCCTGGCCCCGATGCGGGCCCTGGTCGAGCAGGTCGAGGTCGAGACCGCCGCCGGCGTGCCGGCCCGGTCCGTGCAGCTGTTCACCGGCGCCCGCAGCGTCGGCGACCTCTACGACCTGCCGACCCTGCGCGGGCTGGAGGCGGCGCACCGCTGGCTGAGCGTGCTGCCGGTGACGCCGGAGGAGCGCGGCGGCGACGACGTGCTCGGCGCGGCGCTGCGCACCACCCGCCTGGCCGAGCGCGAGGTGTACGTGTGCGGGCCGCCCGCGATGGCCGGGCACGCGCGCGACGCGCTGGCGGCCGTGGGCGTGCCCGCCGCACAGATCCATCTGGAGGACCACGACGCCGGGCGGTACACGCCGTCCCCGGCGCCGGGCCCGATGACAGCCGCAGTCCGATGACACAGGGGGAGCAGTGACCACAGTCAGCGCGTACGAGCAGCCGGACCTGCGCAAGCGGGTGCCGCACACGCCGGAGTCGATCGTCCGCCACCACCTGCCCGACGCCGCCGGCCGGCGGCGCGGGTACGACAAGGAGGCCGTCGACCGGCTGCGGCGCACGCTCGCCGAGGACGTCGACGCGCTCAACGCCTACATCGTCGCCCAGCAGGCCGAACTGGACCGGGTCAAGCGGCTCGGCGACCGGCTGCAGCCCGTCGATCCGGCGGTGCGCGCCCGCCAGGTCGCCGCGGAGGCGGTCACCCTCACCGCCCGCGCGCAGGCCCAGGCCGACACCGTGATCGCGGCGGCGCAGCAGCAGAGCCGGCTGATCGTGGAGAGCGCCGAGAAGCAGGCCGCGCACATCCTGGAGGCCGCCCGCCGCGACGCCGACCGCGCCGCGGCCAGCTACCGCGCGAGCGCCGGGGGCACGTACAGCCCCGACCGGGAACGCCAGGCGCGCGACGTGGCCATGCTGGCGACCTGCCTGCGCTCGCTGGAGGCGGCACGGTCCAACCTGCCGGCCATCGAGGCCCAGTTCGACGCGGTGATCCTGGCGTTCGCACACCAGCTGCAGCACCTCACCCCGGCACCCGACTGAACCCGCGCGGACCGCCGACGATGTCGTGTCCAAAGTGGAGTGAACATGACCGGCCCGGCCTGCCCGTCAGATGATGTCCAGATGCGTGCGCGACCCGTGCTACCGCTGTTCGCGCTGCGATACAACCGGCTGCTGGAGGCGATCCAGCCCGATGGCGTGCGCCAGACCGACGAGATGGTCGCGCGCGCCGTCGACGTGTCCGCGCAGTACATCGGCATGCTGCGCACCGGCAAGCGCACCAACCCCGGCCACGAACTCGTCGGGCGGATCGCGGCACACTTCGGCGTCGACGTCGCCTACTTCCTCGACCCCGAACGGGCTGCCGCCGTCGACCGGGAGCTGGAACTGCTCGGCGCGCTGCGCGACACCAAGGTGCGCCGCCTGCTGCACCGGATGAGCGGCCTGTCCCCGGCCAGCCTCGACCTCGCGGCCGAGGTCGTCGAGCGGCTGCGGCAGATGGAGGGCATCAGCGACGACCAGTAAACGAACGGTAACCTGCCGGTGGCACACTTCGGCTCGCGCCGACCACCGGAGCCGGCGCGACGGCAGCGAATGAGGCGGTCACGTGGCGGATCACACGGCGCACCGGCTCTCCGCCCCGCTCGGACTGGCGGCGAACCTGACGATCGGCGCGCTCGTGCACGTCCTCGCCGCGCTCGTCTACGCAGGGGTGTCGCTGCTGCGGCTGGAGGGCTGCGACAGAGCAGACGGGCTGGCCGCGGGATGGGCCCTTGCCGTCCTGCTGGACCTGCTGCTGGGCGGGGTGCTGCTGGCCGGCGCGCTGCGCCGCACCGACGGCAACCGGTGGGCGGTGCTGGCCGGCTGGGCGCTGAGCCTCGTGCCGTTCGCCGCGCTGGCGGGCACGGCGATCAGCTATCTGGCGCTCCTGCCCGGCGGCTGCGCCTAGTGCCCGCGCAGGAGGACCGTGACTCGGCACCGGAGCGCGCGATGGGGCTCGTCGATCTGCCTCCGCGCCCGGTGGTGCCGGAGGTCTGCCATCAGAGGCCGGTGCCGGAGGTCTTCGGGCTGCGGCCGAGCGCGGTGCCGGAAGTCCGCCGGTGGCGTACGGCGAGCGTGCCGGAGGTGCGCAGGCTGGCGCGGGCGGCAGGCTACGCGGCGGAAGCGCCGCTGGTCGTGGGAACGTCGTGGCGGGACGCCCCGCCGATATTCGCCTGCGCGGGCCGCACCCCGGCCGGACGGCCGTTCGACGAGCACACCCTCGCCTACGCGGCCTCGCTGTCCAAACAGTTCGTCGCCGCGCTGACGGCACTGGTCATGCGCCGGGGCGGCCTGGCCGTGGACGAGCCGCTGTCGCGGCGGATGCCCGAACTGCCCGCCTGGGCGCAGTCGGTGCGCCTGCGCCACCTGCTGCACCACATCGGCGGCCTGCCCGGCGACGACCTGGTCGACCGCGCCCTGACCGGTGACCGCACCGGGTCCGGTGTGCTGGCCGCCCTGCGCGCGCTGCCCGAACCCGCTGCATCACCCGGCACCGAGTACGCCTACTCCAACGCCGGATACGTCTGCCTAGCCGAAGCCGTAAGCCGTGCGGCGGGTGCCGCACTGCCCGCGCTCGCCGACCAACTGCTGTTCGCGCCGCTCGGCCTGACGGCCACCCGGTTCTGGGACGGCCCCGAACCTGCCCCGCCGGGCGCGGCGGCACTGTCGCCGGGTGCCCCCGCGCCGCTGTCGCTGGGCGACGGCGGGCTCTGGAGCACCGCCGCGGATCTGCTGCGCTGGGCCGATGCGCTCAACGACAGCCGCCTCGGCGTCAGTGGGCTGCTGCAGGCGCCGGGCCGCCTCGACGACGGCACGACCCTCGACTACGCGTGGGGCATGGGCGTACGCCGCCGCCACGGGCTGACCGTGTACCGCCACGGCGGCGGCTGGCCCGGCGTGCGTACGCTGCTGGCCCGCGTGCCCGACCGGGGGCTCGGCGTGATCGTCACGGCGCTCGACGACGACACCGAGCGCACGGTCGCCCTGACCGACGGGCTGCTCGACCTGCTGCTGAGCTAATACCAGGTTTGACTTATATAAGCATCAGCTGTAATTTCGGTCCGTGCACGCCTTCGACGTACTCGGCGACCCGGTCCGGCGGCGGATCCTCGAACTGCTGGCCGGCGGCGAGCGGGCCTCCGGCGCGCTCAGCGAGGTCGTCCAGGCCGAGTTCGGCATCTCGCAGCCCGCGGTGTCGCAACACCTGAAGGTGCTGCGCGACAGCGGCTTCGCGACCGTGCGCGCCGAAGGCACCCGACGGCTGTACGCGGTTGACACCACCCCGTTACGGGAAGTGGACAACTGGCTGGACCACTTCCGTGGGTTCTGGAACCAGCGCCTCGACGCGCTGGGCACCGAACTCGCCCGGGGCCGCCGCGAACGCCGCCTGCTTGAACGACAGGACAAGGAGAAACCCGATGAAGGACATAACCGAGCAGCTTGAGGCGATCCGGCGCGAGGTCGCCCGGCGCGACGGCGAGCTGGGCGAGATGGTGGCCGTGCTGGTGCGGCGCACATACCAGGCCGACGTCGACGACGTCTGGGACGCGATCACCAGCAAGGAGCGCCTGCCGCGCTGGTTCGCCCCGGTCAGCGGCGACTTCCGCGAGGGCGGCAGCTTCCAGGTGGAGAACATGGCCTCCGGTGAGATCCTGCAGTGCCGGCCGCCGAAGCTGCTGCGCATGACGTACGGCGGCCCGACCAGCATCGTCGAGGTGCGGCTGACCTCGGCCGGTGCGGACAGCGCCGACCTTGAGGTCGAGCACACCGTGCCGATCGAGATGGCGGGCAGCGGCGCGGGCGCGCTCTACGTGGGCCCCGGCTGGGACCAGGGCCTGCTGATGCTGGCCCGCTACCTCGGCGGCGAGCCGAGCGACGACCCGCTCGCCGACCAGAACTCCCTGGCCGGGCAGGAGTTCTCCCGCCGCTCCATCCAGGCCTGGGCCGACGCGATCCGCGCCTCCGGCACCGCCACCGAGGACGAGATCACCGCCTCGGTCACCGCCGCCGCCACCCACTTCGCCCCCGACCTCTGACGCACCCACTCTTTGATTCGGAGGTTCAGGGTTCGGGTCCCTGGTGGCCTACTGGTTCGAGTCCCACCGGGTCCACCCGCAAATCGGATATGTCCGATTGACGAAAGCCCAGCTCATTCGTGAGCTGGGCTTTCGTCTGTCTGGGGCGGTTGGGTCGTCGATGGTGGATGTGGCGGTGCGCGAACGGCATTCGACGACCGTCAGCTCGGGCGTTAGGTGGGTTTGTCGTCGCCTTGGATCACGCGGACTCGCAGATGCAGAGTTGAAGCGGCGCATCGACGGCAAACGGTCGACCGGACCAGTCGCCGAAGCGCTCGACGAGCCGAAGGCCGCCGAGGGAGACGAGTAGCGGCAGCTCTTGCGGGAAGATGCTTCTGATTTCGAGCGGTGCGACGACGAAGTCGGGATCGGAGCTGGTCGAGAAGTAGTACGTCCCGCGTGTGACTTGCGCGGGCGCGTCGTAGATCTCAGCGACATCGACACTGACGTTGCCACGGTCAGGATCTGTGAACGACAACGACTCCCGGGTGCGCCGCACGCCATCGGCTTCGGCAAGGAGGCGCACGCTCGGGTTGAATACATCGAAGACGAACCGTGCTCCGGGTGCCAGGTGTCTGCGAACCGACCGGAAGCAGCGCACCAAATCCTCAACCTCATGCAGATGCAGGAGGGAATTGGCTGTGATGAACACGAAGTCGAACGTGCGGCCCAGATCGAAGGCCCGCATGTCGCCCTGCATCCATTCCACCGCTACACCGCGCTCGTTCGCCTTACGCTGGGCCTCGGCCAGCATGTCTGACGAGAAGTCCAGGCCGACGCACGGATGCCCGTCGGACGCGATCGGGATCAGCTTGTGCCCGGTGCCGCACCCGAGCTCCAGTACGCGCCCGCCTTGCCGATTGGCGTCGGCCCGGTAGAAGTCGACTGCAGGCCCGCCACCCGGCCACATCAGGTCGTACAGCCTCGCGTGGGAGTAGAACGCTTCACTCATCAAGCGCCTCCTCCTTTCCGACTCATCCGCAGTTGGCCGTGGTGGCCTGTTGATTCAAGCTTGTGCGCACGTGCCGTGTCTGCCGGTTTTTGCCAAACGGGATACGGGCCTTGGTGGTGCCGGTGGTTGCAGTAGCCGCGTCCGGCGCGCTCGACGTGCTCGGCCGATGGTCGAACCGTCACGCCCGCCGACGAACGGCCGTGACGACCACGGCAGACGAGCAGATCGCTCAGCTGATCCGATAGCCGCGGAGCCGCTGCTCCGCGTACGGCTCTTGCTGCCGACAGCGAGGCGCTTGACCCTCACGTGGCGTCAGGCGGCATAGTCGGTCGCGTGGAAGAGCACTGGACCGTAGGCCGCGTGGCCGAGCTGGGCGGCGTGAGTGTCCGCACGCTGCATCACTATGACGAGATCGGACTCGTGCAGCCGTCGGCTCGGACCGCGGCCGGGTACCGGGCCTACTCGGCGGGCGACGTGGAGCGGCTGCGCGAGGTGCTGGCCTACCGTCGGCTGGGGTTCGGGCTGCAGGAGGTCGCGGACTTGGTCGGCGACCCGTCCACCGACGCGGTAGCGCACCTGCACCGACTGCGCAGCCTGCTGTTGGAGCGGCGCGAACGCGCTGATGCCATGGTCGCCGCCATCGACAGGGAACTTGAGGCACGAGCGAAGGGACTGGCAGTGACACCGGAAGAACAACTGGAGGTGCTCGGTGCGCGGCTGTACGACGCGATCGGCGGTGCCTACACCGCGACACGGCGCACGGAGCCGCGGATCGCCGCGCAGATCTGGGACGCGCTCGGGGACGCGCAGACAGTGCTGAACGTCGGGGCCGGCACCGGCTCCTACGAGCCCTCCGATCGTGACGTGACCGCGGTGGAGCCGTCGGCGGTAATGCGGGCGCAGCGTCCGGCGGGCGCGGCTCCGTGCGTGGCAGCCGCCGCGGAAAGCCTGCCTTTCGAGAACCAGTCATTCGACGCCGCGATGGCCGTCTCCACCGTCCACCACTGGGGGGACCCGATCGCCGGGCTGCGCGAGATGCGGCGCGTCGCCCGTCGCGTGGTGGTGCTCACGTTCGACACCGACGAGCCCGGATGGCAGGACAGGTTCTGGCTGACCCGCGACTACTTGCCCGAGTTCACCACCGTCCTCGCAGATTTTCCCTCGCTTGCCGGGATGGCCGACGTGATCGGCGCCCGCGCGGAGCCGGTCCCCATTCCGTGGGACTGCGCCGACGGCCTGTTCGAGGCGTACTGGCGCCGACCGGGGGCGTATCTGGAGGATCACGTGCGCCGTGCGATGTCGGTGTGGACGACGGTCGGGCCGGAGGCCGAGCAGCGTGCGGTACGAAGCCTCGACGACGACCTCGCCTCCGGCCGGTGGGCCGAGCGCAACCGCGACCTCGCCGACCTTGACGCGGCAGATCTCGGCCTCCGCCTGCTCATAGCCTGAACTGCGTCGCAGCGTCAGCCTGATAGCGGTTTCCGGATGGCCCGCCGGCCATGCACATCGAGATGCGCGAGATGTTCGAGCAGCGGTGACCGGTGTTCGTCGGAGTCGGCCCCTGAACCGAGCCGACCCCGACGGGGCTGGCTCAGCGGATGACGTCGTAGGTCAGCTTCTGGATTCCGTTGGAGTAGGCCTTGCTCTCGATAAGCCTGAGGTTCTGCTTGTCCTTGTCGGTGCTGCTGAACAGCTGCTTGCCCGCGCCGAGCAGGACTGGGAAGACCAGCAGGTGGTAGCGGTCGATCAGGCGGGCATCGGACAGGCTGCGGTTCAGGGTGGCGCTGCCGTGGATGCTGATCGGCCCGCCCTCGGTCTCTTTGAGTGCGGCGACGTCGTCCAGTGAACGGAGGATGCTGATCTGGCCCCAGTTGGACACCAGGTCCTTCTCCTGCAGCGTGGTCGACACGACGTACTTCGGCATCGCGTTGTAGCCCGGAAACTCCGCGGTCATGGTCGGCCACACCGGCGAGAACGCCTGGTAGCTGACCCGGCCCAGCAGCATGGCCGTGGCCTCGTCCTGCTCACTGACCTTGGTCTCGTACGCGGCCTCGTCGAACGCGATATCGTTGAATGTCCATCCCGAGTTGCGGTAGCCCGGTTCTCCGCCGGGCGCCTCGATGACGCCGTCGAGCGAGACGAACGCGGTGGCGATCAGGGTGCGCATAGGTGGCTCCTTGGTTTGTCTGAAATGTTGTCGTCAGTGTCTTGAACGGCGGCTGCCGGGTCAGGCCGGTCGGGTGGCCTTGCCGTCCAGCCAGAGGGTGTCGGTGGCGTCGCGATGCGAGCCGTCTGCACCGACGTGCTTCGCGCTGATCTTCGACCCCTTCTTGATTACGTGGACCAGGGCCATCGCGTGCCCGCGCCCGAGGCCGTACTCGTCTTTCAGCCAGTCGGTGATCACGCTGGCCTTCACCTCGGCCGCGTTGTAGCCGTGTTGCTCGGCCTCCTCGACCAGTGCGCGCGGGGTCTTGCCGGTCTTGTCCTCGATCGAATCGAGGTATGCCTGGAAGGACATCTCCTCAGCCTCCGAGCCGGTAGTGCAGGTGGACGACGCCGGTGTCGTAGGTCCGGGTGTGTGCGAGGGTCATGTCGACGCGCTTGCCTTGCTCGGGGAACAGCCGGGTCCCGCCGCCGAGCACGATGGGGAACACCATCAGGTGCAGGTCGTCGATCAGACCGGCCTGCAGCAGGGTCTGGACGATGGAGATGCTGCCCGAGATGTTGATGTTGCGGCCGGGAGCGTCCTTGAGCGCGGCCAGCCGCTGTGCCAGGTCACCGTCGAGGATCTCGCTGTTGCTCCACCCGGCCGCGGTCAGGGTCGTGGACGCCACGAGTTTGCGGATGCCGTTGAGAGCGTCGGCCATCGGTCCGCTCTGCGTAGCCCAGTACCTGGCGAACTCCTCGTACGTCCGCCGGCCCAGCAGCAGCGTGTCAGCATCAGCGATCATCCCGGCGATGGCCGCCCCGGCCTCGTCGGTCATGTGCTGGAAGGTCCACTGCTCGGGGGTGCCCACGACGCCGTCGGCAGAGATGAACAGGCCGGTAACGATCTTGCGGTACGCCACTTTGGTGTCCTTTTCCTGGGGAAGGGGTGACACCAACCACCTTCGGCGAGCGGGAGATAATGATCAAGCAGGGTTCCGGCTACGGTCGTTGCGCTGGGCGCAACGACGGGGGCGGACATGCTGGAACGGGCCGAGGTCGAGGTGCTGCTCACCCTCGCCAAGGAGTTGCACTTCGGCCGAACCGCCGAGCAGATGCGGCTCACCACAGGCCAGGTCAGCCGGATCGTCAAGCGCCTGGAACGTCGGATCGGGGCCGACTTGTTCGTCCGCACCAGCCGCGCCGTCGCGCTGACGCCGATCGGCGCGAGCCTCGTCGGGGAGCTCACCCCGCACGTGGCAGGCATCGACAACGCGGTGCGCCGTGCCATCGAAGCCGCTCGCGGGATCAGCGGAATGCTGCGCGCGGGTTTCCTCGGTGCCGCCGCAGGCCAACTGCTTCTCAAGGCGGTCGCGCGGATGGGCGCCCGGTATCCCGATTGCGAGATCCACATCCACGAGGCCCAGGTCCATGACGCCTACGAGCGCGTCTTCGGCGGCACGGTCGACGTCCTGATCACCGCACTGCCCGTCCACGGTGTGCGCGTGGGCCCGGTGCTGCTGTCCGAGCCGCAACTACTGGCCGTCCCGCTCGACCACCCCCTGGTCGGTCAGGCCGAGGTCACCCGGGAGGTGCTGGCCGACCACCCGGTCGTCCAGATGCCCGATACCCTTCCCGAGGAGACCCGGCTCTACCGTATCCCCGCCACCACACCGAGCGGACGCCCCGTGCCCCTCGGCCCGAAAGCCGACACCTTTCCCGAAATCCTCGCCCTTGTCGCCACCGGCAAGGGCGTCTTCCCGGTCGGGGAGCACGCCGCACGTTTCTACCCCCGGCCCGACATCGTCTACCTGCCGATGCCCGATGCCCCGCCCGTACGATGGGCCCCGGTGTGGCTGGCGGCCAACGAGACGGCGCTGGTTCGCGCCTTCGCCGACTGCGCTGTCGAAGCAGCGGCGCCGGCACCGCCGCGACAAGAACACGTCGCCGATCCAGGTAACACCCGGGCGCGACCGCGGTAGTCCGCCCTGCGAGGCGGGTTGCGGGCGGAACTACGGTGACGGTCATGAACGGTGACGGCCCGACAACGACCCGGCTGGCTCTGGTGCGCTGGATAGCGGCTGTGGCCGCGGTGCTGGCGATCAGCATCAGCGCCGCCGTCTACTACTTCAGCAGGTCTGACACATTCGATGTCGTGGGACAACTTCAGATGCCGCTGCGCCCGGGCGCGACGGACGGCACATGTTCGCCTGCGGCTTTGCGGACCGTCGGCGCACTGTCAGATCTGATGCCCGGCACACCGGTGGTGATCGTTGACGAGCATGGCAGCTCCTTGGCGTCCGGCAGCCTCCAGGCGCCGAAGCGGGTGCCTTTGCACGAGGGAGTTGTGCTCTGCCATGTTCCTTTTGCCGTCCACGGGGTTCCTGAAGGCCTGCCACAGTATGGAGTGCGCATCGGTGACCGCCCCACCCGCATCCTTGCTGGCGAGGCGTTGCACAGCCCGATCTGGGTCCTTGTCACTGAGGAACGCGAGATCGGCACCGTGGGTCTCGGCATGTTCTTTCCCGGCGCGGGCAGCCTGATGCCGAACCAGTAACGCACCAGGTCGTGATCGTCGATCTCCACTGGCCGAGTATTCAGCTGTGTTCGTTGGTGCGCAGCTACCTTTCGCTCGGCGGCGACCAGAAGGGACTCACCGCAGCACAACCCGCTGTATCCGCCGGTCTGGGGGTTTCGGTGGGGCTCGTGACGCTGGCGGCGATCAGCCCCGCGTAAACCCGGGCGATGGAGATCCAGGTGAATGGCGTGGCGTGGCAGCTGCTGCTGAGCGCCGCGGCGGCGGCTGTGGTCATGGCCGCAGCCGGTGGCTGGGCGACCTGCCCACGCCCGGCACGTCTGGTACGGCGAACCGACTGACCATTTCGAGAGGGTCCCGTCGGGGCCACCTGCTACTCGGTGGGCAGCTTGGGCCAGGGGTGGCCCGGACTGATGATCTTCACGATCCCTTCCATCAACGCCCAGCTCCCCGGCACGTCGACGTTCGAGTTGAGCATCACGACCATGGTGGTCTGCTCATCGGGCAGGTAGTACGGATACGTCATGAAGCCGGAGATGTTGCCGTTGTGGCCGATCCAGCCGTTCTGGTTCTCGATCGCCAGGCCGTACTGAGCGCCCTGTCCCTCCTCGGGCGCGGGCAGGAACTGATCGCGCTGCTGCAGCATCTCGGGGGTGAGCAGCTTGCCCGTGGCCAGGTCTTGGGTCCAGACGCGGACGTCGTCGAGCGTCGACACCATCTGACCGGCCGCCCATCCCCATGAGGAGTTCCAGTTCGTGGCGTTCACGGTCGCACCGTCGGCGGCTTTCGCGTAGCCCTGGGAGTGGGGTGAGGGGAAGTCGGTGCCGGGCGGGAAGGCAGTGCTCCCCAGTCGTTCCGGCTTCAGGATATGTTGGTCGATGAATGCTTCGAGAGACTGGCCGGAGACCTTCTCGACGACGAGCCCCAGCAGCACGGTGTTGGTGTTGGAGTAGTCGAACTTCGTGCCCGGCTCGAAGAGCAGCGGACGGCTGAAGCTGACGGCGAGCAGCTCCTGCGGCGTCCACTGGCGATCGGGCTCGCTCGACAGGCTGGCTGTGGTCACGTCCGCGTAGTTGAACAGCCCGCTGCGCATCGCGGCCAACTGGCGCAACGTGATCACATCGCCGCTCGGGACACCGGGCACGTACCGGTCGATCGGATCGTCGAGTCCGAGTTTCCCCTGCTGTGCCAGCTGCAGCAGGGCAGTCACGGTGAACGTCTTGGTGAGGCTGCCGATACGCATGTGGAGATCCGTGGCCATGGGCTGTCCGGTGCTCGTGTCCTGGACACCGAACGCGCGTACGTATGGGGCCTTGGCCTCCTGCCAGACACCGACGATCGCCCCCGGAATCGAGGCCTGCCGCATCAGCTCGGGAATCGCGGCGGTGAGCTGGGCATCCCGGTCAGCCGAACGCCGGCCGTCCCGGTCGACCGGCGAAAGCGTCGACTGGGCGCATCCGACCAGGGCTGTCATGACGATCGCGGCTACCCCGACCGCGCTCTTCCGCCACATCGAGAATCTCCCTCCGGGACCGCGTTCCGATCGGCGCCACCATGCACGCCTCGCTGCCCGAACGGTCTGAATCTCATCAAATCATCACAGATGGCTCTCGGTCACCGGGTCACCGATTTTCCTGGGCAGTCAACGGCGACCGATGACGGCACACCATGCGAAGACGGTGGGCGCGCGCCAGTTCACGCTGCGAGATTGTCCTTGCGGCTCGGCCTTCTGCGGCGAACGATCAGCGCCGTGTCGATCGTGGGAATGGATGCCGAAATCCCGACCGGCAGGATCGTCGTCGTCATCGATGTCATCCGCGCTTTCACGACGGCTGCGGTTGCCTTTGAGCGTGGCGTGACAGAGATAGCCTGTGCGCCGTCCGCCGACGTCGGCCGAGGTCTCCGTGGGCTATACCCGGACCGTCTCCTGATCGGGGAGGTCAACGGGCTCAAGCCCGCGGATTTCGACTTCGGGAACTCGCCGTTCGAGATGTCGACGGCGCGGCTCGACGGCCGACGTCTGATCCAGGCGACATCGAACGGCACGCTCGGACTCTCCCGATGTCCGAACCCGGCGGCACTGCTGGCGGTGTCGGCGCTGAATGTCGGTGCCGCCGCCAGATGGATCGATAGCAATCACGCCGACACTCCGTACACCATCATCTGCACCGGCCGGACCACGGAGGACTGGGTCTGTGCGAGGTACCTGGCCGACCTTCTCGACGGGTCGGCACCGCGACGGGCAGACCTGGTCACGGGCATCATGGACGGCGCGGCCGAGCATGCTCGCCACTATGCGCGACTACCCGCGTCCGAACGCCCTGATACTTCCAGGGACCTCAGCTTCTGCTGCGATGTCGACCGGTCCGCGTTCGCGATGGTCGGCGAAGTCCGCAAAGATCACGTAGTCCTCACCAGAGTGCCCTGCTGAATCGGGGCACCTCTCGGCCTGTCATCAGCCACGTCGGCCCGGCGCGTGTGCGCATGCCTTCCCGGCCGGTCGGACAGAATGGCAACATGACCATTGTCAAGATCAATGCCATCACCGTGCCGGCCGACAGCGGCGACGAGCTGGCGCGCCGCTTCGCCGCGCGGGCCGGCGCCGTCGATGACCAGGACGGATTCGAAGGCTTCGAGCTGCTCCGCCCGAACGACGAGCGGACCACGTGGCTCGTCATCACCCGCTGGCGCGACGAGGGGGCATTCCAGGCGTGGGTCAGTTCACCCGCGTTCGCACACGGCCACCGGTCGGCGGCCGAGCGCTCGGGTGAGTCGGCGCCGCCACCGGTCGGGGTGCACAGCGAGGTCTGGTCGTACGTTCCCGCCGGCGGGTCGGGCCCGGCACGGCCCTGACCGGGCCGCGCCCGCAATCGCGAACCCGGCCGAACCTTCACCCCGCTACGGGCCGCCGGTGTCGTTCCCGTCTTCTTCGGGAGGACGCCGGCCGTTGCGCGGGTGCCGTGCGCCAAGCGCTCGCACCGCGTGAAGACCGGAGTTCGATCACAAGACTGAGGAGGGTGCCGGCAGCAGCGACGCACGTGACCGCCGATGTCACATGCTGGCAACCACCACTACGGTAAGTAGGGTCCATCCGATCAGCACGGCACCTACGCCCGCGTGGACACCCGAGCGCACTCCGGCCGACGCCATCACCACCAGGGTGATGAGTTGCGCGCCAATGCTCAGGACCAGCGCCGGGCCACCCACGGACACGCCGCCGACAAACGTGCTCTCCTGCATGTCAGGACCGCACTCGAAGCCGATCCCGTCGCAGTAGTCGGGCGTGTTGCTCGGAATGATGACAGCGAAGGCGCTGAAGCCGCAGACGAGCAGGGCTGTGCCGGCCGCGATGATGGAGAGCCCGGTGGACCAATACGAGCGCGGTTGCGGCACGTCTCGTTCCTCGGCTGATGGCGCGGACATCAGTGACATGGAGCGAGCCTATGCGGTTGCTGTACGGCAGTGGAGCACGACAACCATCACCCAGCACTGGCGCTAATCGGGTGCGCCCGAACGCCTGACCTCGTAGGAGGCTTTTCATGTCCTCCGATTACTTTCTTGACGTGTGACGGATGATGAGCCGGTGATCGCTGACCTGACGATGCGGGCGCTGGCCGAGCCGGACCTGCTGACGATCCCAGCGGCGTTCGCCGAACTCGGGTGGCCGGGTAAGGACGTGCAGCAGTTCCGGCGCTACCTGGCCGAGCAAGCTGCTGGCGACCGGGACGTCATCGTCGCTGAGCTGGGTGGGCGGTTCGCGGGCTACGTCACCGTCGCGTGGAATAGCGGCTATCGGCCGTTTCGGGTCGCGGGGATCCCGGAGATCCAGGATTTCAACGTGCTCCCGGCGTGCTGCCGGCGGCGAGTCGGCAACTCGTTGATGGACGCGGCCGAACGGCTGGTGGCCATGCGGACTTCGATAGTGGGTCTCGGGGTGGGCCTGTATGGCGATTACGGTGCGGCGCAACGGATGTACGCCAAACGTGGTCACCTCCCGGACGGGCGCGGGATCATGTACGCAGCTGAGCCGGTGCCGCCGGGAGAGTTGGTCGTGATCGACGACGATGCGTGCCTGATGTATACGCGCGAGCTGAATCAGACCCTGCATCCCGTGCTGTGAAGTCCGGTAGATCTCCAGCTCGGTGATGGCGTCGAGGTACATCGGGAACCGGTCGAGCAGGCCGCGGTGGCCGGTGGCCGGCAGCCGCACTCACGCCAGGGCTTCGCGTCGTGCATCGCGCCTGGCCGCGGTGCGCCGGTGAGCACGAGCCTGCCGGGGAACGAGCCGACGACCGGACCAGCGCCGTGGTGACGACCGGCGAATGGGCGAACTCGATCAACCATGCCGCGCGCGCCACTCGTCATACGCCGCCTTCTGCCGCGCATCAAAGTTCTCGACCGGCCGCGTGCGAGGGTCGCGCAAGCCGAAACTGACTGTGCTCCACAGCGGGGTGCTCCTCCAGAGAGCCTGCAGCGTCGGCAGGTGCTCCACCTCCCACAAGACCTCACGCAAGGCATCGGCCATCCCAGGACCTGTCCGCCCGTGATAGACGCCGCTGCCCTGGGTGTTCAACTTGCCGACGTCGGCGAACGCGGCTCGGTTTCGGAACACCATGTCAAGGCTGAGCTTCCAATGGTCGGGTGCGTATCCTGTCGGCGCGGGCCAGGTGGCGGAAGCGTCCACGGTCAGATGCCTGCAGAACGACAGGTTCGGCAGTCCGTCACTCCACCTCGGGCGGCCCCACGACACCTCGAACCCGTCTTCGAGCCCTGCCTGGTTCGGCTCCAGCCCGTCGATGTCGATCGCCAGGAACGCCCAGAAGACCCTCCATGCCAACTCCGGACTCTCCACCCGATTCGGGTCCGAACCCTGGTCGCGGATCATGTCCCGCAGGACCTCCGCTGCATCCGGCCACAACACGAGCACGCCACAAACTAGCAGTTCACCCGTGACTTCTCAGAGCAGAGTGTGCGGCCGAAGCTCACCGACATTGCGCATTGCCGCCGATGGACACGGAGCCGGAATTCGCCGACATCTGACGTCCGTTCTCGGCCGTCGAGATCAGTCTCTACGTCGCGTCCGGCTGCCGCGGAGCACTCGCAGGCCCGATCACGGGGCCGCTCATGTTCACCACCGGATACCAGACTCCCCGCCACGCCGGGTTGCCCAGCGGACCGCGCCAGTTCAGGTCGATGGGCGGGTTGCGCAGGGCGGGGACTTCGAGGGGCGGCAGCGGCTCGCCGGCCGCATCCTCGAGCAGGCGCAGGCAGTCCTGCTCGTCGTAGCCGGTCACGCCCGCTCCCCGTTCGAGGATCCGGTACAGGAGCGTGCCCCCGTCGACGCGAACCTGACCAGGTCCCAGCGGCGGGGGCCGGTGATCGGCGAGGTCGAAGACGAACCAGTAACGCACCAGGTCGGGATCGTCGATCTCCACTGGCCGAGTATCCCGCTGTGTTCGTTCGTGCGCAGCTACCTTTCGCTCGGCGGCGACAAAAAGGACTCGCCGCAGCACGACCCGCCGTACCTGCCGACGGGCTGGGCGACGTCGGTCAGAGCAGCCGCCAGCGCCAGCAGTACGGCCCCGACGTCGACGCCGGCCGGAAGGTCGTCCCGTCCAGCCGGTCGATGGCCGGCTCATCGCCGTCGAACCACAGCGTCTCGCCCGCGCGGATGAGCACGGCGCGCTCGAAGGTGACGAACCAGCTGCCCCGGATCTCGTCGTCGATCATGACGTCGTCGACGAGCATTGCCCGCGACATCGTGACCCTGTCCCCGAACAGCCGCATGGCGTACACGATGCCGCAGGCTGAGCGCGGGTTCAAGGGAGTTCGTGGCGGGGCGGTCGCGCAGGGTCGGGGAGCCGCAGCAGGCCGCGAGCGCGGCCGGGCTAGCGTGGTGCCCATGCCGGAACGCCACTCCCACTGCTCCTACTGCGGCACCGCCTACGCCGCCGATCTGGCGTGGCCACGCCGGTGTGCGACCTGCGAGCAGGTCAGTTACGTGAATCCGGTGCCGGTCGCCGTGGCGGTGCTGCCGGTCGGGGACGGGCTGCTCGGCGTGCGGCGCATCATCCCGCCCGGTGCGGGCCGGGTGGCGCTGCCGGGAGGTTTCATCGATCTCGGTGAGTCATGGCAGGCGGCGGTGGTCCGGGAGCTGTGGGAGGAGACCGGGATCCGCGCCGACGAAGCCGATGTGAGCCTGTACGACACGCTCAGCGCGCCCGACGGCACCTTGCTCGTGTTCGGACTGCTGCCGCACCGCGACGTCGCCGACCTGCCCGCGCCGGTCGCCAACGAGGAGTCGGCCGGCTGGGAGCTGGTCACCCCGGCCACCCCGCTCGCCTTCAGCCTGCACACCGCCGTCGCGGCCCGCTATTTCGCCTCGCTGAACGCTTGAGCCGTACGCCGCCCGCGGCCGGGTCGTCCGACCACGAGCCGCAGCGGCCGCGCTCGCGGGCTGTTCGGGCGGTCTAGTACGCCGACCTGTCCACCGGCCGCTTCGCGGAGTTGTTCGGCACGTCCTGACTCCGCGAGGCGATCGCGGACGGCGCGCGCCGGCCATGAGCTTGCGTGGCCGACGGCCGCACCTGCCGGGCGGTCACGCGGGGGTGGGGACACCTCCGGTGACCGTACCGGTGGTGCGAGCCTGCTCGGCGGCCCAGACCACGCGGTGGCTGGCCAGGCTCGCGGCGGCGTCGGAGTGCAGCGCGGACGCGTCGCCGCAGGCGACAGCCTTGAGGAAGGCGTCCATGATGGCGTCGTCGCCGCCGCCGTGGCCGTCGCCCGCGCTGTCGCCGTCGAGCGTGCCGGTGTCGATGGTGTGCTGCTCGCCGGTGCGGAAGTCGGTGACGTGCAGCAGGCGGCCGTCGCCGTCGACGTAGCCGTGGGTGCCGAACAGCCGGGTGCGCCGGTGTTCCATGGGCGTGAACGCGGTCATGGTGAACGTGCAGGTCGCGCCGTCGGGGAACTCCATCGCGACGACCTGGTGGTCGACGACGTTGTTGTCGCTGCCGTAGACGCAGCGCCCGTACGGGCCGGTGCGCAGGGCGGCGTCGATGCCGGCCTCGGTGTGGTCGGTGGTGACGGCTGACAGTGGCCAGAACTCGCGGGCCGGGTCGCCCAGGCAGGAGCGGTAGAGGCGCGGCGCGGAGTAGGGGCAGCTCCGTTCGAGCGGGCAGTCCAGGCAGTTGTCGGCGGCTTCGGCCGGGCGCTGCTCGGGCCGGAAGTGGGCGAGCCCGCCGAACGAGCTGACCCGGCTGGGGGCCGCGCCGATCAGGTAGAGCAGCCAGTCGATGTCGTGGCAGGACTTGGTGAGCAGCAGGGGCGCGGACGTCTCGGAGTTGTTCCAGTGTCCGCGCACGAACGAGTGCGCGAAGTGCCACCAGCCGATCGGCTCCAGGTGCTGCACGTTGACGAGCTTGCCGATCGCGTCGCCGTCGAGCAGGCCTTTCAGCGCCCGGGTGTAGGGCGTGTAGCGCAGCACGTGGCAGACGGCGAGCATGACCCCGGCCGCGTCGACGGCGGCGGCGATGCGCAGCGCGTCGGGCTCGGTGGTGGCCATCGGCTTTTCCAGGAGTATGTGATAACCGAGCCCGGCGAAGGCGACGGCCGCGTCGGCGTGCATGCGGTCCTGGGTGGCGATCACGGCGGCGTCGCCGAGCCGTCCGGCGGCGGCGAGGTCGGCCCAGCCGGCGAACACCTGGTCGGCGGGCACGCCGAACTCGGCGGCGAAGGCCGCGCGGCGGGCGGGGTCCGGTTCGGCGACCGCCACCACCCGGGCCGTTCCGCCGGCGGCCGCGCGTCGGGCGTATCCGATGCCGCGCAGTCCGGCACCTGCCACGACCAGCCGCACCCCGTCTACAGTCATCTCAGCCATCCCGTGGAGGAGTTACTTTTGAAGGTCTCCATAATTAGTAACATGGCAGCGCGGTGTGCAAAAGGGGGCCGGTCGTGACCGAACAGCTCGCAGGTGGGGATCTCTCGCGGTTGCGGCAGCTCAACGCCCTCGCGGTGGTGCATGTGCTGCGCGGCCGACCGGCGCTGACGCTGACCGAGTTGTCGCGCGACACCGGTTTGTCCCGGCCCTCCACCGAGGACGTGGTGCTGCAGCTGCAGAACCAGGGCTGGCTGGAGGAGGTGCAGCCCGCGGCAGGCGGGATGGGCCGCCCGGCCCGCCGCTACCGGTTCCGGTCCGACGCCGGCTGGGTGCTTGGCGTGGACATCGGCGGGCACACCATCCGGGTGCTGGCCGCCGACCTGGACGGCGAGGTCAGGCACACCGTGCGCACGCCGGTGGCGATCACCGCGGGCCGGGCCGAGCGCCTCGGCGCGGTCGACGCCGCGGTCGCCGAGTGCCTGGCCGCGGCCGGGCTGACCGGCGCGGACATCTGGGCGACCACGGTCGGCACCAGCGGCCTGGTCGACGCGGGCGGCCGGGTCGTGCTGTCGGTGGCGTTCCCCGAGTGGACCGGGGTGCACCTGGCCCAGCACGTGGGCCGCCTGGTCGGCGGCACGGTGCTGGTGGAGAACGACAGCCGGCTGGCCGCCCTGGCCGAGACCTGGCGGGGCGTGGCCCGGTATGCCCAGCACGTGGTCTACCTGCTGGCGGGCCTGCGCACGGGCACCGGCCTGATCATCGACGGCAAGCTGCACCGCGGCTTCGCGCAGGCCGCGGGCGAGATCGGGGCGCTGCCCGAGCTGGGCTGGATCCGCGCGCAGGAGCACCTGCGCTCATGGACCGGTGCGCCCGCCGGCACCGACCCCGACGACCTGGCCGGATACGTCTTCGCCAGCGCCCGCGAGGGCGACCGCAAGGCGGTGGCCGTGGTGCGCCGCTATGCCAAGGAGCTGGCGCTCGGCGCGTCGGCGCTGGTCCTGGCGCTGGACCCGCAGCTGGTGGTGCTCGGCGGCGGCTTCTCCCGCTCCGCCGACGTGCTGCTCGACCCGCTGCGCCGGGAGATCGAGAAGCGTTGCGTACGCATCCCGGAGATCCTCACCTCGACGCTCGGCGACGAGTCGGTGGCGCTCGGCGCGGTGAAACTCTCGCTCGAACATCTGCAGGAGCATCTGTTCGACGTGCGCACCGGAGTGGCAGCACCGCTGCGACCTGCACGTTGATACTTCGGCATGCCGCGGTCCGGGTTCGGGTCTTGACAAACTTATTCAGGACTCCATTAATACTGGGCTAGCACATGTGACACGGGTCTCGGCGGCGCCGGATGGTGCCACGCCACCGTCCGTCCCCACCGCGGCCCGGTGAATCCCCGATGACGGCTTTGCGAGAAGGGTTCCTCAGATGTGGAAAGCAGTGCGGGTTGGCGCCGCCGCGGTTCTGGCCGCAGCGCTCGCCGTGACCGCCGCGGGTTGCGGGAGCGACGAGCCCGCCGCCAGTGACGAGAAGGTCACCCTGTCGTATGCGGTGTGGGACAAGAACCAGGTCCCGGTGATGGAGGAGATCGCCGCCGCCTTCACCAAGGACCACCCGAACATCACGATCAACGTCCAGCTCACCCCGTGGGCCGACTACTGGACCAAGCTGCGGGCCGCCGTCACCGGCGGCGCGGCGCCGGACGTCTTCTGGATGAACGGCGTCAACTTCCAGCTCTACGCCGACAACGGCGTGATCATGCCGCTGGCCGACAAGATCGACCAGGCCAAGCTCGACCTGACCGTCTACCCGAAGGCGCTGGTCGACCTCTACACCTTCGAGGGCAAGGTCTACGGGCTGCCGAAGGACTTCGACACCGTCGGGGTCTGGTACAACAAGGAACTCTTCGACGCCGCCGGGGTGAAGTACCCCGCCGACGGCTGGACCTGGGTCGACTTCAAGGCCGCCGCGGCGAAGCTGAGCAACCCGGCCAAGGGCGTCTACGCCGTCGGCGCCAACCTCGCCGGCCAGGAGTACTACTACAACACCATCTACCAGGCCGGCGGCAACGTGATCTCCGCCGACGGCAGGAAGTCCGGCTTCGACGACCCGGCCACCATCGAGGGCCTGCGCTTCTGGACCGACCTCATCAAGAACAAGCAGTCGCCGGACCTCAAGACGATGACCGACACCGCCCCGCTGAACCTCTTCGAGTCGGGCAAGCTCGCCATGTACTGGGGCGGCTCCTGGAACGTGTCCGAGTTCGGCAAGAACGAGTACACCAAGACCCGGGTCGACGCGGCCCCGCTGCCGACCGGCGTCAAGCAGGCCACCATCATCCACGGCCTGGCCAACGTGGTCTCGGCCAAGACGAAGGCCCCCGCGCAGGCGTGGGAGTTCGTGAAGTTCCTCGGTTCCAAGCCGGCCGCCGACATCCTCGGCAAGAAGGGCCCCATCCCGGCGTACACCGGCACCCAGGACGCCTGGCTGGCCGCGAACGCCCAGTTCAAGGGCAAGGTCTTCCTCGACGCGGTGAGCTACGCGGTGCCCTACCCGGTGTCGCGCAACACCGCGGCCTGGAACGACGAGGAGTTCAAGCAGCTCACCAAGGCGTACACCGGTGAGGTGACCGTCGAGGCGGCCGCCAAGGAACTCGCCACGCAGATGAACGCCCTGCTGGCGAAGGAGTAGCACCGCATGACAGCAACCGTGACGGGCACCGCGGACGACGTCCGCACCGCGGTGCCCGCCCCGGTGCCCGCCCGGCGGCGACGTCGCCGGCGGCACCGGGGAGCCGAAGCCGCCTGGGCCTACCTGCTCATCGCGCCGACCGGGCTCGGCCTGGCCGTGTTCTACCTGTGGCCGGTGCTGCAGACCGGCTACTTCTCCTTCACCGAGTGGGGCCCGTTCGGCGGGCACGAATGGGTCGGGCTGGACAACTACCGCACCCTGGCCGCCGACGACGAGGTGCTGACCTCGCTGCGCAACACCGTCGCGTACACGCTGCTCGGGCTGCTCGGCATCCCGCTGGCGGTGATGTTCGCGGCCCTGCTCAACCGGCCCCGGCTGCGCGGCGTGTCGGCGTACCGGGCGCTGTTCTTCCTGCCCGTGGTCACCATGCCGGTGGCCGTGGCGATGGTCTGGCGCTGGCTCTACAACGGCGACTACGGCCTGATCAACTACCTGCTGTCGCTGGTCGGCGTCGAGGGCCCGCACTGGATCGCCGACCCCGCGACCGCCCTGTACGCGCTGGTCGCCGTCGGGATCTGGACCAGCCTCGGCTACAACATCGTCATCTTCCTGGCCGGCATGCAGGCGATCCCGCGCGAGTACTACGAGGCCGCGTCGATCGACGGGGCCGGGGCGCTGGCGCAGTTCCGCCGGATCACGCTGCCGCTGCTGTCGCCGTCGCTGTTCTTCGTGTCGGTGCTGTCGGTCATCGGCTCGCTGCAGCTGTTCGACCTGGTGTACGTGATGGGCGGCAGCGGCCAGTCGGCACGGGCCAACCCGGCCTTCCCGCGTATCCAGACCGTCGTGCACCTGTTCTACGACAAGGCGTTCTACACCAACGACCGGGGCTACGCCGCCGCCATCGTGATGGCGCTGCTGGTGCTCATCGTGATCCTGACGGCGATCCAGTTCCGGCTGCAGAAACGGTGGGTGCACTATGGCTGAGCGTCCCGCGGCGGCCCGTGGCGGCCGCACCGCGACCCACGTCACGCTGCTGATCGGCGCGGCGGTCATGGTCGGCCCGTTCCTGTGGCAGTTCCTGACCTCGCTGAAGACCCTCAGCAACGCCACGAAGGTGCCGCCCACCTTCACCCCCGACTGGCGCTGGTCCAACTACGGCGACGTGTTCGAGCTGCTGCCCTTCGGCCACCAGATCCTCAACACCGTGCTGATGACCGCCGCCCGCACCGCCGGGCAGCTGCTGTTCTGCTCCATGGCCGCGTACGCGTTCGCTCGGCTGCGCTTCCCCGGCCGCGGCCTGCTGTTCGGGATCTTCCTGTCGGTGCTGATGGTGCCGCCGCCGCTGTTCGTCATCCCGCAGTACGAGATCATGGCCGACCTGGGCTGGCTCAACAGCCTGACCGCGCTCATCGTGCCCGGCCTGTTCTCCGCGTTCGGCGTGTTCCTGCTCCGGCAGTTCTTCCTCGGCCTGCCCAAGGAACTCGACGAGGCGGCCCGCCTCGACGGCGCCGGACCGCTGCGCATCTACTGGTCGGTCATGCTGCCGCTGGCCAAACCCGGCCTGCTCGCACTCGGCATCCTGACCGTGCTGTGGTCCTGGAACGACCTGTTCTGGCCGCTGATCGTCAACACCGACCCCGAGCAGATGACCCTGTCGGCGGGCCTGGCCTCGCTGCAGGGCCAGTTCCAGACCGACTACCCGGTGCTCATGGCCGGATCCCTGCTCGCCTCGCTGCCCGTCATCGTGCTGTTCACCGTGATGCAGCGCCACTTCATCCAAGGCATCGCCTTCAGCGGCAACAAGGGCTGAACCTACGACCCCAGATCGGAGACACGACCATGCTGCACCGGCATGGCCGCGGACGCCTGCACCTCCGGGCGGCGGCCGTACTCGTCACACTGCTCACCGTCGCCTCAGCCGCGGCACCAGCGCAGGCCGCCGTCAGCCCGCCGGACGGCATCGCGCAGCAGCTCGCGGTGCCCGCGTACTTCTACCCGGGCGGCGACGGCGCCGCCCTCTGGCAGCAGCTGAACACCCCGGGCGTCGGGATCGCGGTCGCGAACCCGTTCTCCGGCCCCGGCAAGACCCGCGACCCCAACTACGCCGCCGCCATAAGCGCCGCCAAGACCGCGGGCGTACGCGTGCTCGGCTACGTCGCCACGGGCTATCTCGGCACCACCGGCCGCGCGACCAGGCTCAACGAGACCACCCCGGCCGCCTGGGCGGCACAGGTCCAGCAGGACATCGCCACCTGGTACCGCCTCTACGGCGCCGACGGGCTCGGCGGGATCTTCTTCGACGAGGTGCAGAACGTCTGCGGCCCGCAGGACACCTACGTCGACACCTACCGGATGCTCGACCGGCACGCCAAGCGCGCCAACTCCGGCGCGTTCACCGTCATCAACCCCGGTATCGACACCGAGCCCTGCTACGCCGACGCCGCCGACGTGATCCTCACCTTCGAGGGCACCTACGAGACCTACCTCGGCTGGCAGCCGCCGACCTGGCACCGCGCGCTCGACCCGCGCAGGCTGTGGCACCTGGTGCACGCCACCGACACCACCGCCCGGCTCGCCGACGCGGTCGCGCTGAGCAAGCAACGCAACGCCGGCTACCTGTACGTCACCCCGGACGTGCTGGCCAACCCGTGGGATTCGCTGCCACCGCAGGACTACTGGACGCAGCAGCTCGCCGACGCGTCCGCCGATGGCGGCGACACGGCCGCGCCGCGCGTGTTCGGCACGCCGTTCCCGGTCCGGACCGGTTCGACCGACGCCGTCGTCGCGTGGCTGCCCGCCGCCGACCCGCACGGCCGGGTCACCGGCTACGACGTGCATGTCGACGGCGTGCGGGTGGCGGGGTCGGCCGGTGCGCTGCCGGTCGCCACGCTGCACGGACTCAGCCCGAACCGGACCTACCGGATCACGGTCACCGCGCACGACGCGGCGGGCAACGTCTCCGCGCCGGGCCGCGCGCTGAGCCTGACCACGGCGCGAGCCGACGCGTCAGCGCCTGCCGCGCCCGCGGGGCTGCACGCCGCCGAGACCAAGGTCGCCAGCGTGCGGCTGGCCTGGGCCGCCTCGGCGGAGCCGGACCTCGCAAGCTATGACGTGGAGGTCGACGGGCAGCCGCTGCTGTCGCTGCCGTCGTCGCTGGTCACGCAGGGGACCACGGTCACCGTGCCGGTCAGCGGGCTGGAGCCGGGCACGGCGTACACGTTCACGGCGTACGCCCGCGATCGCAGCGGGAACCGCTCGGCCGCCGCCGGGCCGCTGACCGTCAGCACGACGGCGCCCTCCGGCGACCCGATCAGCGACGCGTCCGGCGCCATCGGCACCGCCGACGTCACCTACCAGGCGCAGTACAACCTGCCGTTCGACTTCCACCACCTGTTCATCGACGTCGACAACGACGCGAGCACCGGCTTCGCGACCGCGGGCATCGGCGCGGACCTGCTCATCGAGAACGCCTGGTTCTACCGCCACACCGGCACCGGCTGGAGCTGGGCTCCCGTCGACGGGCCGAGCCCGCTCGTGTCCAGCGACGACGACCGCTACGTCTGGCGGGTGCCCGCCGACGTGCTCGGCGGCCTGCCCGTCGGGCCGCACCGGGTGGTGTTCCACGGCTCCGGCAGCTCGCCGGAGACCTACACCGCAGTGATCACCGTCAGCTGATCCCTTTCCCCCGAAGCGAGGTGCACATGAACGACACAGCTCATCCGCACCGCACCACTTCATCGAC
This sequence comes from Catellatospora chokoriensis, assembly GCF_011297315.1. Taxonomy (NCBI): domain Bacteria; kingdom Bacillati; phylum Actinomycetota; class Actinomycetes; order Micromonosporales; family Micromonosporaceae; genus Catellatospora; species Catellatospora chokoriensis. The sequence goes on along the minus strand of NZ_JAAOTI010000011.1, from coordinate 19,166 downwards.
GCGCCGCGTCCGGGCCAGGCTGCTGGCCGGGGCCTTGGCCGCCGCCACCGCGCTGACCGCCGGGATCGTCGCCGTCACGGCGGCCCCGGCGGCCGCGGCCGGCTTCGAGATCGGCCGGACCCCGTTCTACGGCAAGGTCCCCACGCTCGGCGCGAACAGCCGCACCGCGTTCTGGTACGGCGCGCTCGACCAGACGAAAGTCAACCAGCTCAAGGCGTACGACCTGGTGGTCCTGGAACCCACCCTGCGCGTGCTGAACGTGACCGCCGACCACTTCTACTTCGAGTCGGTCACCTCCGCGCAGGTCCAGGAGATCAAACGCGGCGTCGACGGGGTGCTCGGCAGCGCAGACGACGCGATCGTGCTCGGCTACCTGTCGGTCGGCGAGATGCTGCCGACGATCATCCCCGGGCACAGCGGGCACATGACCATCCAGAAGGGCATCGACCTGGGCCTGCTCCCGGCGGGCTACAGCGGCCCGTCGGGTCCGCTGCACGGCCCGAACCCGTGGAACTACAACGCCTCCGGCTCCTACCTCAACGTCGAGGGCGGCGCGACCCCGGACGGCACCTACGAGGACGGCTACGCCAACTACGCGGGAACCTCCGTCGGTGCCAACTACTCCTCCTGGGGCAACCGCCTGACCTGGCGCAACAACGGCGTCATGCCCTGGTATCTCGACCAGCAGGGCACCTGGGTCAACGACAGCCGCTACCTGTACGGCGGCTACTGGAAGGACGGCGACGGCACCGTAGACGTCAACCCGACCTACGGCGGCGGCTACATCAACGGCGGCGACCCGGCCTGGCAGAAGTTCGTCACGTACCAGGTCGACAAGATCGTGCACGACGGCGACTACGACGGGGTCTTCCTGGACACCGTGGACACCCCCGACCCGGTCGGGGGCGCGGGTCCGGGCATCTCCTGGGGACCGCGCGGCAACTTCGGCTTCACCGCGGGCGGCATGGTTGACCTGGTGGAGAAGATCAAGGCGGTCGACCCGAGCAAGGTCGTCGCGTCGAACCGGGGCTACTGGTACTTCAACCCCGACGAGGGCACCTCGCAGTTCGCCTCCCGGTACCGGCACGCGATCAACATCTTCGTGACCGAGTCCTGGTACTACAACACGTACATCCCGGGCTTCTACGACACCAGCCCCGGGTTCGAGGCCAACTGGAACACCAACCCGGCCTCGCCGACCTACCGCAGCCGCGACAACTTCGGCGGCTTCTGGAAGGAGTACGTCAACGCCCAGGCCAACCAGGCCGACGGCTTCAACGTCGCGATCATCGACTTCCGGGTGCCGACCGCGAGCACCCAGAAGTGGATGAACGAGGTCGTCGTCAACGCCGGGTACCTCGGCTACGACGTCTCCGGCGCGAACCACTTCAACTCCGCGGTCTACGACGACGCCAAGAACTGGCTCGACGCCCAGGGCCGGGCCGCGCCCAGCCAGACCGGAGCCCACCCGACGGACCTCTACGGCGGTTTCGTCGCCGACGGGACCGTGGGGGAGTGGTCCGCCGAGACGCCGATCTTCAGCGATCCGGCGGGCGCGAACGCCAAGGGCATCACCAAGGTGTACGTGAAGTTCGTCGGCGACCGGTTCTTCATGATGGTCGAGGCGAAGCAGACGATCAGCCTCGCCCAGGAGATGATCTACTTCGACTACGACAAGGACGGGCCGTCCGGCTGGCAGCCGTCCTGGCCGACCTCACCCGACTCGCGCCTCTACCTGGAGAACCTGAACCAGGCCTACCTGCTGCCGCACGGCGGGGCGGGCCAGGGCGACGTGTTCAAGTTCAGCAGCCCCAGCTCACCGACCAACCGCGGCTGGCCGGTGCGGGTCGTGCAGTCGGGCACCCGGGCCGAGTTCGAGTTCGACCGCGACTACGTCTTCCCGGCCTCGATGGCGGGCACCGAGGTGTGGACGTGGCTGCGGGTGGCCAACTTCGGCGGGTCGTCGGTGAGGTTCACCGTGCCCGGCGGCGGCACGCCACCGTCGCCGTCCCCGGCACCGTCCAGCTCGCCGCCCCCGGCGCAGCCGCCGGTGCTCTCGAACGTGCAGTACGCGAACGTGACCAGCACCGGCGCGACGGTCACCTGGACCACGGACGTGGCGTCCACGTCGGTCGTGGATTACGGCACGACGACGTCCTACGGGTCGACGGCGACGGGTGCGAGCAACGTGACCAGCCACTCGGTGACGTTGTCGGGGCTGTCGCCGGGCACGGCGTACCAGTTCCGGGCCCGTTCGGTCTCGGCCGGGGGCACCACGAACAGCGCCAACGGCACGTTCACCACGGCCTCGTCCGGCGGCGGTTCCTACCCGGCGATCACCGTCGACGGGTCCGTCGGCGACTGGGGGAGCATCACTCCGGCGATGACCGGCAGCACCACCGTGCAGTCGGTGTCGGTGGCCAACAACGCCACCAACCTCTACCTGCTCACCCGGGGCACCGGGCTCAACGTGTTCGGGCAGTTCTTCCTGAACACCGACAACGACCCCGCCACCGGGTACAACGCCACCGGCTGGAGCAACCCGTCCGGCGCGGACCACATGCTGGAGAACGGCAACCTGTACCGGCACGCCGGCGGTGGCTGGGCCTGGACGTCGCTCGGCGCGGTCACCTTCGTGCGCAACGACACCGCCGTCGAGGCGGCGATCCCGCTGTCCACGCTCGGCTTGACCCCCGGCGGGCAGCTGCGGGCGGGCTACCTGAAGAACAACTCCAGCACCGACCGGCTCCCCGCCGCGAGTGGCACGTTCCCGGTGGTGACCCTGCTCAACGGGTCCGACGGCGGGGGCGGCGCGCCGGTGATCTCGAACGTGCAGTACGCCAACGTGACCAGCACCGGCGCGACGGTCACCTGGACGACGGACGTGGCGTCGACGTCGGTGGTGGAGTACGGCGCTTCCACCGCCTACGGCTCGACGGCGACGGGTGCGAGCAATGTGACCAGCCACTCGGTGACGTTGTCGGGGCTGTCGCCGGGCACGGCGTACCAGTTCCGGGTCCGCTCGGTCTCGGCCGGTGGCACCACCAACGGCTCCAACGGCACGTTCACCACGGCGTCGTCCGGTGGCGGTTATCCGGCGATCACGGTCGACGGCTCGGCCGGTGACTGGGCGAGCGTGACGCCGGTGCTGTCCGGCGGCACCGGCGTGCAGTCGGTGTCGGTCACCAACAACGGCACCACGCTCTACCTGTGCGTCAAGGGCACCGGCCTGAACGTGCTCGGCCAGTTCTTCCTCAACACCGACAACAACACCGGCACCGGCTACAACGCCGCCGGCTGGACCAACCCGTCCGGCGGCGACTACATGCTGGAGAACGCCAACCTGTACGACCACGGCGGCAGTGGCTGGTCCTGGACCCCGCTGGGCGCGATGACCTTCATCCGCAACGACACCGTCATCGAGGCCGCCGTCCCCCTGTCCACCCTGGGCCTCGCCCCTGGCGCCCAGTTCCGCCTGGGCTATATCAAGAACAACACCACCGACCGCCTCCCCGCGGCAAGCGGCACCTTCCCTGCCGCCACGCTGCTGAGCTGACCTCGGAACAGCGGGTGCCGATCTGATCGGCACCCGCTGTGGGGACCCCAACCTCTCGTGAGGCGGCTGCGTTCTGGTGGTTGGAGGTGTCCCTTGAACAGGTACGAGGGTTTTCAGGAGTTCGTCGTCGCGCGGGGCGGCGCTCTGTCGCGCACGGCTTTCCTGCTGACCGGCGAGCATCACGCGGCCGAGGATCTGGTGCAGTCCGCACTGGCCAAGGCCGCGACCCGGTGGCGGCAGATCCGCGACGGCGGCCAGCCGGAAGCCTATGTGCGCCGCATCATGATCAATGAGCAGATCTCCTGGTGGCGCCGCCGGCCCGCCCGGCCGGTCGCGGAGGTCCCCGACCGGGCCGGTCCGGACAGTGGGCAGCGGGTGCTGGACCGGATGGTGCTCGATCGCGCGCTGGACCAGCTGTCGCCGCGCCAGCGCGCCACGGTGGTGCTGCGCTTCTACGAGGATCTGTCCGAAGCCGACACCGCTTCGGCGCTGGACTGCTCGGTCGGTGCGGTCAAGCGCTACACCCACGACGCCCTGGCCAGGCTGCGCGAATCCCTGCCCATGCTGGCCGAACACGCCGGGCAGTACGCCGACGCCGGCGCGGCGGTCGCGAAGGCCAAGCGCCGCCGGACCAGCCGGATCGCCGCCACGGCGGCAGCGAGCCTGGCGCTGGTGGCGGCAGTGCTGGCAGTCCTCGTGCCGGGCTCGTCCGGATCGGGTCCCGTGCCGCCGTTGAACACCCCGTCGCCGTCGCCGTCGCCATACGTCCCGTCGGAGCCGGCGCCGCTGCCCGTCGGTCTCACCGACCGCAGCGCGCAGGCCCAGCCGCTGCCGCGCGACCGGGCCATCGGCCGCGCGATGCTGCTGCTGGAGGTGCACGAAGGCGGCGACGGCTACATCGTGGCGGTCGACGGCACCTGGTGGCGGAGCCCGAAGGCGGACTCCGGCGCGTACACCCTGTCGCCGGACGGGCGCTGGCTGGCCCGCAAGGACAAGGACCGGGTCGTGGTGCGCGACCTGACCGGCACCACCGAGCACGCGCTGCCCGCGGCGACCGGGCTCATGTGGGCGCCTTCCGGCGGCTGGCTGTACGGGATGAACCAGCACGGCGCCGGGTGGTTGGTGTCGCCGGGAACCTGGTCACCGCGAGAGGTCGCCGAGGACAGGGGGTCCGTCCTGGCGGTGACCGACGCGGGCGAGCTGCTGTGCACCGACGTCGGCACCGGCCGGACCCGGTTGACGCTGCGGATCGTCTCGCCGGCGACCGGCGGGGTGCGGCACATCGCCGTCGACACGGCCGCTCAGCTCGGGGTGAACGAGAGGCTGGCCCAGGTGCCTGTGGCCGACGTCCTGGGCGGGTTCGTGACCGAGATCGAGGCGGCGGCCGGCGGGATCGCCGCAGTCGAGTTCCTCCGCCACGACCCACGGCAGGACTGGGTCAGGCAGGCCACGGGAATCATCGAGTTCTCCCTGGCCGACGGGCGCGTGCTGCGGCGCGTCGACCTGATCGGCGAGGACGGGCGCCAGGGTGACGTGCTGTGCTACCGCGACGGCGGCATGCTCTGGACCGATCGCCGCACGCTCCACGGAGTACGGGCCGGAACCACGAAGCCGTACGCGATCATGCCGCTGTCGTACCCGCAATGGGTTTACGAATTCGCCGGGTGCGGGGCCATCGCCGTGCCCGCCCGACACCGGTGACCTCAGGCCGGGCCGCCCGCTCGGGTGGCCCGGCCGCTGACCGGGTGACCTGCGACAAATCGGTTTGCGCCGTCGGCGCGGTCATGTGACCGTATGCCGCATGGCCCAACCGATCTTGCGCACCGAGCGTCTGCTGCTGGTCCCCCTCGCGGACCGGCACCTCGAACGGGAAGTCCAGCTCGACGCCGACCCGGAGGTGCTTCGCTACATCTTCGGCCGGGCGCGGTCCAGGGACGAGGTGGTCGCCTCCCATGCGCAGCGGATGGCCCTGGCCGGAAAGGTGGACGGCCTGGGCTACTGGATGGCGTTCGGGTCTGCCGACGCCGCGCGCGGCTCGACGCCACCGGCAAGTGAGGACGAGGGCGAGTTCATCGGGCTCATGATGCTCCCGCCGGCGCACGGCCCCGACCAGCCCGACGACCCGACCGTCACCGACCTGGGTTACCGCCTCGTCCGTCGGCACTGGAGGAAAGGCCTGGCCAGCGAGGCATCCCGCGCCCTGCTGCGGCACGCCTTCGACGACATCGGGCAGAGCCGGGTGATCGCGCAGACCATGGCCGTGAACGCCGGGTCCCGGGGCGTGATGCAGGCCGTCGGCATGCGCTACGTGCGCACCTTCTTCCCGTCCTGGGACGACCCGCTGCCGGGAGCGGACCTGGGTGAGGTCGAGTACGAGATGACCCGCGAGATGTGGGCGGCGCGTTCGGCAACTGTGCTCCGCACCGACTGAGTGGGTCAGCGCGGGCCGACACCCAGTTCGCCGAGCCGTGCGGTCAGGTCGTCGACCCACCGGGCAGGTGTACGGCCGTCCGGCAGCGCGACCCCGGCCGCACACCGCCACAGCGCGTCGCCGAGCACGCTGCGCACGTGCCACGCCATCACCCGTTCGAGGTCGAGCAGGCGTCCCGACTCGCGCTCGTAGTGCGCAGCGGTTGCACGCAGCAGTTCGACGCCCGGACCGAGGCCGGGTAGCAGCCGCAGGTCGTACTCGGGCTCGGCCCACCCGGCGGTCTCGAAGTCGACCACCAGCCGCAGGTCACCGCCGGCCCAGACCTGGTTGTCACCGTGCAGGTCGCTGTGACAGGGCACCGGCGGCCGTGGCGAGGCGAGGGTGGCGTCGATCCAGCCGTACCAGCGCGTGTCGACCGGCATCCAGTGGCCGAGCCGCTCCCGCAGGACCGCCGTCGGTGCCGGGTGCTGCGGTCCGTCGTACGCGTCGAGCAGGCCTGGTACGCGTACGTGGTGCAGGGCCGCGAGAAACGCGGCGAGCTGCGCACCGGTCCGGTCGACGTCCATGGTGTCGGCGACGGCGAACAGGGAGTCGCCGCCCTCCTTCCGGGTGACGAGCAGGACGGGGTCGACGCTCGCCACGACGACCTGCGGGATACACGGCACCTCACCGGTCAGCGCGGCCAGGATCTCCATTTCGTACCCCACCCGCCGCGCGGCCGGCTCGGACCATGCGAACTTCACGACGTAGGCGTCGTCCAGCAACGCGCTCGACGCCTGCCACAACGGCTCGTCCCGGCCGGCGACATCGCGCATGGACAGCGGCAGGCCGGCGAGGTCGGGGGCCGCCGCACGCAACGCGTCACGCAACGCGGCCGACGAAGGGTCGGACAACCAGCGCATGGTCGCCATGAGACCACACCGACTGCTCGCCCAGGGGGTGCCACCGGGGTCGCCGAGCCGCTCGGCGCCTTGGAGGTGGGCGAGCATGAGTCCGGTGACTATTAGCCCTTGATTGCGTATCGTGCCCGAATGATCTATGAGCGGGGGCAGACGATCGTCCGCCGGCACCTGCACCCGGACGGCCGGGTCGGCTCGGTGCTGTGCGGCCGGGTCGTCAGCGACGACGAACACGGGCTGGCGCTGTGGATCGAGACGGGCTCACAGACCATGCGCCGGCTTGACAGTGCCGGCCGACCGACCCGGGAGTTGTCGCTGCTCACGTCGCTGCGGATGACGACGATGCTCAGCCTGGGCACTTGGCAGCCTTTCCGGACTCTGATGTTGATGCCGCCCGGCGCGGCCCACTCCATCTGGTGGGGCTGGCGACCCGACGGCGGTTTCGAGGGCTGGTATGTCAACCTGGAGCGTCCGATCACCCGGTGGGCCGGCGGGGTCGACGTCCACGACCAGGAACTCGACTTGCTGGTCTATCCGGACGGCAGGTGGTCCTGGAAGGACGAGGACGCCTTCGCCGAATGCACCGGCGATCCGGCGTTCTGGGATGAAGTCGAGGCCGCCGGTGTCCGGGTCGAGGGTGAACGGCTGCTTGCTCTGGCCCGTGCCGGGGCCGCGCCCTTCGACGGCCGCTGGGTGGACTTCGAGCCGGATCCGGCGTGGCGACCGACGCCGATGCCGCACTGGTGGGACCTGCCCGCGGACGCGACCTGCTGGGGTCCGGAGTACTTCCAGCCGGGAGAGTGTGCTTGAGCAGGGTCACCCAGCCGCCATGCAGGCGATCATGGTTCATGCCCGCGAGTCGGAGTCAGTCGTCGAGCACGTGATATCTCTCCAGTTCGTTGGCGAGCTGCTGTGCGTGCTGATAACGCACCGCAGATAGTCCCGCCTGGAGCGCGCCGGCGACGTTGGTGTCCGAGTCGTCGATGAAGAGCACCTGGGAGGGTTCGGCCTTCATGATCGACAGAGCCTTGCGGAATGACTCCGCCGCCGGTTTGACGGCGTGGATCTCAGCGGAGAACACGATGTCGTCGAAGCGGTCGGCGAAGTCCGGGCGGGCACTGAGCAGCGCCTCGCGCAGGAGCAGGTCGTTGTTGGTGAGTATGGCGGTGCGGTGACGCACCGCTGTGCGGCCGACCAGTTCGAGAACCTCCTCGTCCACCGGGAAGGAGGCGAGCCAGGCGGGCTCCAGTTCGGATCTGTCCATCGGTCGGCCCAGCCTTGCGCCGATCTCGGAGACGATTTCCTCGGCGTTCCGTTGCCCCAGCTCGGTCTCGCCGATGAAGCCGCTTCCATAGAGGATCCGGTGAACGTCCGCGGGTGTCCGGCCGCTGATCCGTGAGAGTTCCTGGAGCCGCCGTTCCGGCCGGTAGCGGCAGACCACGCCGCCGAGGTCGAAGACTACGGTGCTCATGGCCATGGGCTAGGACGATAACACCGTCCCCGTTCGTGGTACGCCTCCTTCAAGGCATTCGCCGAGAATGCGCGGTCTGGATCCCGCCAGACGTACACCGCCGGGTGCTTCAGGCTTGCTTCATGAACAGAGTTCTTGACGGAAAAGTGGCACTGGTGACGGGTGGCAGTCGGGGCATCGGCGCGGCGGTCGCCTTGCGCCTCGCCGGGGACGGCGCTGATGTGGCGCTGACGTACCAGCAGAATGCCGACCGGGCGGCCCAGGTGGTCGAGCAGGTCAAGGCTGCGGGCCGCCGCGCGCTGGCCGTCCGCGCCGACAGCGCCGACGCGGCCGCGCTGACGGCGGCGGTGGACCGGGTCGTCGCCGAGTTCGGGCGGCTCGACATCCTCGTCAACAACGCCGGGATCTACCTCACCGGGCCGGTCGAGGACCTCGGACTGGCCGAGTTCGACCGCACCGTCGCCGTCAACGTCCGCGCGCCGTTCGTCGCGGCGAAGGCGGCGGCCGGCCACATGGTCGACGGCGGCCGGATCATCAACATCGGCAGCAACATGGCGCAGCGGGCGGCGTTTCCCGGCCACTGCCTGTATGCGATGAGCAAGACGGCCCTCATCGGCCTCACCAAGGGACTCGGCCGCGACCTGGGGCCACGCGGTATCACCGTGAACCTGGTCCACCCCGGTCCGACCGACACCGACGCGAATCCCGCCGACGGCCCGTACGCCGAAACGATCAGGGGTTTCACCGCCCTCGGACGCTACGGCGCGCCCGCCGACATCGCGGCGGCGGTCGCCTTCCTCGCCCGCGCGGACAGCGGCTACGTCACCGGCGCGACGATCGACGCCGACGGCGGTTTCGCGATCTGACACGGGTCACCGCCGGGGTGACGGGTCGACAGCGCTGGCTGCGGCCAAGCCGCGTTCGGCCGCCCATCCCATCACCGCGACGCCGAGGACGGCATCATGACCGAACCATGGTTGCGACGCGTCGCTCGGCGCACGCTCATCCTCGGGGTACGCGGACGCGGCGCACGCGGCAGCGAATGGGGCGAGGCGGTCATCGGCGAGTTCGAGGAGACCACGGGCTCGTGGGATGCGGTGCGATGGACGCTGAGTGGCCTGCGGGCGACCCGGCGTGCGACGCACGTCCCCGAGTGGGTCCGTATCCGGCGACGTGCTGTCGTGGCCGTGGTCGCGCTCGCGGTCATCGGTGTGCCGGTCAACGCCTATGCGGCGGGCGTCGCCTTGAACCCGTCGGGGGCGATGGCTCCCGCCCTGCAGCCTGGGGACCGCATTCTCGTGGACAAGCTGAGCTTCCGCTGGACCGGCCTCGACCATGGCGACATCGTGGTGATCACTGTCGAGGACGACACGTGGATCAAGCGGGTCATCGGGTTGCCCGGTGACGTGGTCGAGTGCCGCGCCGGTGCCGTCTTTCGCAACGGGTCCAAGATCGATGAGGATTACCTGCACGTTCGCGGTCTCCGCGGTGACCGGTCGCGCGCTGACCCGCATGTGGCCCGTCTGGCCGACGGACTGAGCACAGTCGAGGGCAGCATTCGTGGCCGGCGTGGGACATGCTCCGCGCCGGTCTCGCCTTGTCCAGGACGGCAGCCGTGACCGTGCAGACCCGCCGGGGCTGGTCCTGCGTCGGATCGGCCGCCACGACCTACCGGATCGGCTGCTCCTTGCCGTGATCCTCGGGCGGCCGCGGCCCGAAGATGGTCCGCTCCGACTCGGCGATCGGAACGTCGTTGATGCTGGCCTCGCGGCGGCGCATCAGGCCGTGTTCGTCGAACTCCCACAGCTCGTTGCCGTAGCTGCGCCACCACTGCCCGGCGGCATCGTGGCACTCGTACTGGAAGCGCACCGCGATCCGGTCGCCGTCGAACGTCCACAGGTTCTTGCGCAGCGCGTAGTCCAGCTCGCGGGCCCACTTGCCGGTCAGGAACTCGATGATCGCCGGGCGCCCGGTGAGGAACATGTCCCGGTTGCGCCACACGGAGTCCTCGGTGTACGCCAGCGCGACACGTTCCGGGTCGCGGGTGTTCCAGGCGTCCTCAGCCGCCTGCACCTTCGTCAGCGCGCTGGCGCGGTCGAACGGCGGCAGCGGCGGCTTGTCTGCCATGGTGAGCCTCCTGAACACGGCACGCGGCGAGTGCGGGTCCGTCGCCGCCAGCCGTCGTCGCTGCTCACGGCGCTTCCGAACCACTGTGGCACGGCGACCGGTCCGCCGGAGCCGTTCCGGCGTGATCGACGCGTCACGGCACTCTCGCGCGGTCAGTGCGCGGCGCTCGCAGTGGGAACCGTGGCGCGCAGCGCGGTGATCCCGGCCAGCAGCTCGTCGCGCCGGTCGAGCGGCATCATCCAGTCCGGCAGGTCGACCTGGTACGCGGGCAGGTAGGCCCCGCCGTCGGCCAGGCGTACGCGGGCACGCAGGTGCTGCTCGATCGCGTCCAGGTGGCCGGGGCCGTACGCCCACAGCCGGCCACCGGCGCAGGGCTGCTGCAGCCACAGCGGCAGGCGGAACACCGGATCGTGCACCTCGCTGCCGTCGCGGCGGTTGCCGTGCAGGAACTCGGGCCGCAGCGCCGCCGTGTACGGGCAGTGCGCGCAGGTCACCCGCCACACCTGCCGGTTGTCGTCGGGCGCGGGGCACCCGGCTTCCGCCGGTCCGGCGCACCGGGGGCAGCGCACCAGGGTCGGCACGCGCCCTTCGCGGACCAGGGGCAGGATCGCGGGGGACCGTTCCGCCGGCTCCTCGACCAGCCCGAGCTCCTGCAGGTAGTCCCGCCACTGGCACGGCTTCGGCTCCGGCAGGATCCGCTTGCCGACCACCCAGGTCAGGTAGCCGGCGCGCAGGCGTACCCCCTCGTCGGCGTGCTCGCCCAGCTCCCGCAGCCCGTCGCGCAGCCGGTCGTCGACCAGCACCCGGGCCAGCCGGGCGTACCGCTCGTCGCCGAGCCGGTGCGGCCGGGCCGCCACCAGCAGCACGAGGTCGGCCAGCACCGTCCGGATCCAGCCGGGCAACTCGTCGACGTGCTGGTGGAAGGTCCGCAGCAGGCTCTTCTTCGTGGGCCAGGACTTGGCGTGCCAGGCCCACTCGTGCGGGAACCGCACCTCCCAGTCCAGGTAGAGCAGCCGGTAGCGCACGGCACGCGGTAGTCGTGCCAGCCCCGGGCGGGACCCGATCCACAGCCCGTCGGGCAGCAGCCTGCGGCTCGCCTCCTCGTGCTGCTGCCGGGTGCCGGCGGCGGCACGAGCCAGGCGGAGCCCGTCCAGTCGCAGGTGCGCGGCATCGCGCCGGGCGGGGTCCTCGCTGATCAGGTCCCAGGCCCAGCCGAACCGCTCATCCCAGTCGTCGGCCACCCGGGCACTCGACCATGGAATGCCCTGTCAGGCAAGGGACAGCCGGGTGGCATCCGGATGCCTCCGCCGGGTGGTCCTTCTGTCGCACAGGCGATGGATGGTGCGCGGATCGGCCGTCGACCGCACACCATGTGCGTACACCTGACCGGCGGGAGTGCGGCATGGATCTGGTCAACAGCAAGCGGGTGCTGCTCACCGCGAGCTACGTCACCGTCGAGCTGACCGAGCAGGAGCGCGGTCACGCCGCCCGCGTGCCTGGCCGCGCCCTGGAGAAGCTCAGCTTCGTACGCCAGCTCAAGGCTTCGCCCGAGGACGTCGCGTGGCTGGAGGGCATGGCCGAGTCGCACGGCGAGCAGTCCGTACGGGACGGGATGGCGTCGCTGGCCCGCCTCCTGCGCGGCCTGGACGACGACGGCCGCCGGTTCGGCATCGCGCGCGAGGCGGCGACGGTGCCGGCCGCGGCGATCGAACGGTTTGCCGAGCAGCTGGTCGAGCGGCGCGGCGGCGGGTTCACCTCCCTGGTGGCGCGGGTGTTCGCGCGCCGGGTGAGCGCGTCGCCGGTCGGCACGCTGCACCTGGAGCGGCTGGAGATGTACCCGGCCGGCATCGAACAGGGTGAGCTGGTCTTCACCGTGCCGATGACGCCCATGGAGACGGTGACCATCTCCCACAAGGAGTGGTCGACCTCCAGCGAGGAGTACGAGAACATCGTCTCGGACTACTTCGAGACGTACAGCGAGCGCGGCGTCGCCGAGAAGACCGACGCGTCGATGTCGGCGGAGAACGAGCGGCGGCATTCGAGCGCGTTCGACTTCGGCGCCTCGTACACGGGTTCGGGCGCGGGCGTGTCGATGACCGTCGCCGTGGGGTTGAAGAACGCGACGGAGACCCGCGAGTCCGTCAAGCAGAGCGCGCAGCGTTCCCGGGAGATCACCGAGAAGGCGTCGGCGCGGGCACGGCAGGAGCACAAGGTCTCGGTGAAGCTCGCGACCCGGCAGGGGGTCGAGGACAGTTCGCTGCGCACGCTGACGAACCCGTACGAGGACCGCGCGATCCGGGTCGACTACTTCCGCATGATGCGCAAGTGGCGCACCGACCTGTTCCGGTACGGGATGCGGCTGACGTTCGACCTCGCGGTGCCCAATCCCGGCGCGCGGCTGTGGGCGCAGTACCGCCGGCTGGCCGAGCTGGACCGCCAGATCGCCGAGCCGTTCGTCGTCAAGCTCGCGCCGTACGAGATCACCGACAAGACCTGGCGCAACCTCGAACGCACCCACCAGATCACGCTCGACCCTCCGCCGAAGCCGGAGGAGCCGAAGACCGTCAAGGTGGACCTCGAAGCGGGCAAGGGCGCGATCATCGAGTTCGTGCCACCACCGGGCTACCGGGTCCAGCCGACGGTCACCTGCATCCTGAGCTACTGGGGCGGCTTCGACAGCGAGCCGCTGCTCAACATCTCCGACGAGAACTGGCGCGCCAAGCGCAGGAAGCTCCCGAACGCCGGCAGCGGTTCCGGCGACGGCGTGTACGAGATCAGCCTGGACACCTTCGGTGGCGACGACCGCCGCACCCTCCAGCTGATCGCCGGCGCGGGCACTGAGCTCAAGGCCAGCTTCCGCTACACGGTGAAGCTCTCCCCGGAGCACTTCGAGGCGTGGCAGCACCAGTGCTGGACCGCGCTGCGGGAGGCGCAGGCCGTGGCGCACCGGGAGCGGGCGGCCCGGCTGCAGGAGGAACGGGACCGGCTGTGGCGCCGGCTCGCCGGCTCCGACACGCTGTCGCTGCGCCGGCTGGAGCGCGAGGAGCTCGTGCGATGCACGCTGCTGTGGCTGCTCGGCGCGGACTTCGACGCGGCGCCCGACGACGTCGGCGAGGTGGTGCAGCGGCTGCTGCGCTTCGAGACGGACGACCTGGCCGACGACGGGCTGTTCGGTGTCGCGGGCGGCGCGGCGACGCGGCGGCTGAGCCAGTCCGAGTGGCTGACCGCGTCCGGCTTCGGCGACCTGGTGAAGTTCCTGCACCATGCCGTCGAGTGGGAGAACCTGCTCCACTTCCTGTACCCGTACTTCTGGGGCTCCGACGACCTCGGCCGCGAGAAGATGCTGTTCGACCACCCCGATCCGGCGCACCGCGACTTCCTGCGGGCCGGCTACGTCCGCGTGGTGATCCCGGTGCGGCCGGGTTTCGAGCACGACCTGATCCAGCTGCTCGACACCGGCGTGTTCGGGGGCGCCGGCAACTCGCCGTACCTGACCCTCGGCGAGGAGGTCGCGGCATTCGGGCGCACCAACTACACCGGCATCCCGCCGGCCAATCCCGAGCTGCATGCGCGTCCGCTGCTGTACCCGCAGCAGCGCCAGACGTGGGACACGATGCAGCGGGTGGTGCGCGAAGTCGAGGCCTATCACGAGGCGAACGGCCGGTACCCGGCGCAGCTGTCGGAGCTGCCGATTCCCGGGCCGTTCACCGACGCCTGGGGCCGCGAGCTGGTGTACCGGCTGCCGGGTTCCGGCAACGACTACGACCTCGTCTCGTACGGCGCCGACGGGCAGGAGGGCGGCACGGGCCTGGACGCGGACATCTCCGCGGCGGCGGGCGCCTCGCTCGTGGCGAGCTGGTTCGACTACTCGCCGACGAGTGGGCTGGACATCAGCATCGACGTCAAACCAGCGGCTGCCTGACGGCGCACGACGAAGATGGCCGAGTTCGAGTTCCTGCACACCCCGGGCGAGCTGGTGGAGCGCTACGGAGCGATGCTGCTCGGCTTCGAGGTCGAGTGGCCCATCATCGAGGACTACCTCGAAGTCACCGGCGGCGCGTTGGAGTTCCATCCGAAGCGCGGCTACCGCAGCGACTGGTCCGACGAGCTGAGCCGGCGAAGCTACATCGAGATCCTGGTCGAGTGGCTCGGCATCAGCGAGAGCCGGTTGCAGGCCGACGCCAGGGTCAAGGGGAGGCTGCGCTGGCCCGACATCCTGACCTTCAAGGGTGCGCGGGTGCCGCCCGCTGTCGTCAACGGGGTGGACAAGCGCGACAGGTTCGAGTTCTACGACATCAAGCCCTGCAGTGACACCGGCCGCATCGCCGGCGACGAGAAGATAGCCGACTGCGGCAGGACCTACGCCAGCTACAAGATGCCGTTCAAGCCGGGGACCGTGTACCCCGACCGGAACCCCAAGATCCTCAAGCTGCGCTGGAGCCGGGCCTTCGAGGCGGTGCTGCGCATCGGGATGGCCAGGAACGGCCTCAAGACCGCCAAGGTCGAGCTGGAGGTGTCGCGGGAGAAGCCCGGCATCCTGCTGTACCGGTTCAAGTTCACGTTCGAGTCGTACTCGGCGAAGAGGCTCACCCGGCAGATGGCGGAGAAGCTGGCCGAAGGCCTGATGATGGCGCTCATGGGCTGCGCCGCCGAGGAGGCGCTCGAACTGGGGCTCGGCGTGGCCGTGGCGGCCGTGGGCACCGCGGCGGCGGCCGGCAGCGCCGCCCTGGGCACCGCCATGACCGTGGCGGAGGCCGCGTCGGAGGCGGCCGCGGCGGCGAGAGCGGCGGGGGAGGCCGCGGCGGAGGCGGCCAGGGCCGCGAAGGCGGCGGCCGAGTACGCGGCGGAGACCGCGCGGGCGGCGCGGGCGGCCGCGGAGGCGTTCCTGGACCGTATGCCGGAGTCGTCGATCCCGCACGTCCGGGTGGATGTCCCGGACGGCTTGCCGGAACTGTTGGAGCTGTCCGGCTCCTTCGAGGACGCGATGATCAGCCGCGGCCAGGGCATACCCGGCGAGGAGTACCTGGTCTGCTGCGACGAGGCGTATTTCCAGAACGTGGTGCTCGACCGGCGCTTCGCCGCGCAGGCCGCGGAGTTGCTGAAGGTGCAGGGCTACCAGCAGTGGAAGACGTACTCCGCGTACGCGGCGGGCCGGGCGGCCTGGAAGGCGCTGCCGGACCGCATCGAGCAGGTCGGTTGGCTGTTCGACCAGCACCGGGACCTGTTCCCGGCGCATGCGGCCATCGTCGACGTGCTGCGCAGGCTGGTCCGCGCCGACCCGTCGCAGAAGGTCTCCGTCACCAACGTCGTACTCGTCGCGAACGCCGCGCTCGTCGGCTACGCCGCGCCCGAACTCATCCGGAACACGTTCGTCCGCCAGCCGCGCGGCGGCCGGCACCCTGAGGAGCAGAACGGGATGTTCGCGATGCCCGAACGCCTGCTGTCGAAGAAGACCGGCGGGGCGAACGCGGCGGGCGCGGGCGCGCGCAGCGGGCAGCCGACCCGGGCCGACATCCTCAAGCGGCTGCTCACCGTGCCGGTCGAGCCGTCGCGGGTCCGGCAGCTCAACGACGCGCTGGGCGACGTCGCGCAGCTGCGGCGGGGCCTGCTCACCGGGACCGGCTTCACCCTCGCGACGGCGGTGCACGGCATCTACCGCGCCGGCCTGCCGACCCGGCCCGATGACAGGGACTTCGCCAGACCGCTGGTGCTGGAGGCGTCGCGCATGTTCGCGGTGCCGGCCGGGGCGAGGAGTTCGGGACTGAACAAGCTCGATCGGATCGACGTGGCGACGCACGTGGCCGGCACGCCCGGCACGACGCCCGTCCTGTGCCGGTATCTGGGCCGCCTGCGGGTCAGTTGAACGGGGCTGCCCGCTTCTGCGTGCGTATGGCCCACGCCGCAGACACCTCCTTCGGTAATCTGAGTCCATGACCACGGTCACGTCGAACGATGTGCGCGTGCTCGCCCGGTCCCGAGACGTCGATCCCGTCCTCGCCCTGGTCGGCGGCGAGATCGTGGTGGTCCCCAGGGCCGAGCTGGGGGAGGGCGGCAGGGTGCTGTGCACCCAGGAGACGCTGATTCGCGAGCTGGGCGGCGAGGTCGACGACATCGAGGCGCAGCTGTTCGCGGGGCGCTTGACCAGCCTGATCGGCGAGTGACGTCTGCCGCGGATCCGGTCGGGGTCACGCCTCGAAGTCGATGTGTCCGTACCCGAGGTTGCCGGCCTCGTCCGGCGCCTGCTCGGCGTCGGTGACCAGCGGCCGTCAGCGACGCCGGCTTCTTCGTCGGAGCTGAAGTCGTGCCCGACGGGCCTGCCCGGTCCGGCGAACGTGATCCGGGGATATCCCTCGACCTCGATGGCCAGGAACGGGTGCAGGTCGATCGACCGGGTGAGGCAGCCGTGCTGGTATATGTCGAGCGCCAGGTCCGCGCCGTACCAGCAGAGCAGGTACACGCGGGCGTGCGCACCGTCATGCTCACCGGCGACCAGCGCTCCACCGCCGAAGCCGTCGCCCGGCAGCTGGGCATCGACACTGTCATCGCCGAGGTTCTGCCCGCCGACAAAGCCGGTCACATCGCCGCCCTGCAGCAGGCCGGCGCGAAGGTCGCCATGGTCGGCGACGGTGTCAACGACGCACCCGCCCTGGCGCAGGCCGACATCGGCATCGCCATCGGCGCCGGCACCGACATCGCCGTCGAGACCGCCGACGTCGTGCTCATCCGCGACAACCCGGCCGACGTCGGCTACGCCCTGTCCATCGCCCGCGCCGTCCGCACCAAGATCAAGCAGAACCTGTTCTGGGCCGCGATCTACAACGTGCTGGCCATCCCGGTCGCGGCCGGGGTGCTCTACCCGAGCCTGGGGCTGGTGCTGCAGCCGCAGTGGGCCGCGCTGCTGATGGGCGCCTCAACGATCATCGTCACGTTCAACGCCCTGCTGCTGCGCCGCCACACCCCGCACCACCCTGGCGCGCCTTCCTAGGTATTAAGTGTTGCTAGGTACCGGTAGCTAGTGTTACGTTGTACCGGTACCTAGCAACACCGAGTAGCGAGTGGCGAAGGAGGGTCGCTTTGGACAATCTGACAGAGATGCTGAAGGGCACGCTGGAGGGTTGCGTTCTCGAAATCATCGGCGGCGAGGAGACCTACGGGTACGCCATCACGCGCCGGCTGAACGACCTGGGCTTCGCCGATGTCGTCGAGGGGACGGTCTACACCATCTTGCTCCGACTGGAGAAGAACGGGCTCGTCCAGGTGACGAAACGACCGTCGGAGGTGGGCCCGCCGCGCAAGTTCTACACGCTCAACGACGCCGGCCGCGAAGAGCTCGCGTCGTTCTGGGCGAAATGGAAATACGTCTCGTCACGCATCGACAGTCTTAAGGAGGGCGGCAGATGAGTTTCTGGGAGACCATCACCGGCAGCGATCTCACCAGAGAGTGGAAGGCGTTCGAGGTCCGGGCGCAAGCATTGCCGGCCGACTACCGGGCGGCGTGGGAACAGATCAAGGGCCACCTCTTCCCGTACGGCGATTTCACGGGTCGCAACCTGATGCCGATCCTCGACTCCGCCCTCGGGCTGCTGGAGGAGACGTCGGCGGACGGACAGAGCGTCCATGAGGTGCTCGGCGACGACATCCCCGGCTTCTGTGTGGCGCTGGCCGGCGGGGAGGGCGCCCGCACCTATCGGGACCGGTGGCGCGAGCAGTTGAACAGGAACGTCGCTAGGAAATTGGGCCGGCTAGGAGGCTGACGTGGGTATCCAGGACATCATCGAGGGCAAGAAGCAGTGGCGGGCGCACGTGGCCCGGGTCAAGGCACTCCCGCCGGACTACCAGATCGTCTACAAGGAGATGCAGAAGTACCTGTTCAAGGTCGGTCCGATCGACCTTGCTGACGGGCGTCTGCTGCCCGGAATCGTCGACTTCTTCGAAGGGGGCGCCGCCGACGGCAAGGGAGTGCTGGAGCTGATAGGCCCCGACGTCGCGGCCTTCTGCGACGACCTGATCAAGGACTCGCGCACCTACGCGGACGTCTACCAGGAGTCCATCGGCGTGAACCCCGGCGCGAACGGGAAGTAGCTTCCGCCCCGGTACTTCGAGCGAGTGCTCACACAGGCCGCCGGTCTGTTCCTAGGTGTCGGCGTCGAGTTCGGCCAGGATGTCCGCGGCATCCTGGTTGCCGGCCGCCGCCAAGCGCCGCAGTTCGTCGTAGTTCTCCTGCTCCGTTGCCGACTCGACCAGCTGGTCGAGTGCATCGGTGCTGCCCGCGTCGGCCAGCCGCCGCAGCAGGGCAAGGTCGCCGGTCTCCGCGGCCTGCTCGATCAACTGTGCGAGGTCGTCCGGACTGAGTGGGCTCTCCATGGCCTGACCTCCTGTTGGTGTGCCGGTCTGAGACGTCTGCGCGTCGTTTCCCTCGTTCATCAACTTACCACGACTACCCAACTACCTTGACAGCCACAGTAGTGCGACCTACGGTGTAACTCGTTACACGAGGTATGAGCGCGAACACGGTCCTGACCGTCGAATAAGGAGTGACCACCCCCATGAGCACGCCACCCCCCGCGATCCACGTCAGTGGACTGCGCAAGTCGTACGGCAAGCTGGAAGTCCTCAAGGGTGTGGACTTCAGCGTCGCGCCGGGCAGTATCTTCGCGTTGCTGGGTTCCAACGGCGCCGGTA